>CAYWFQ010000008.1:0-35749 GCA_964457505.1 uncultured Flavobacterium sp. | reverse complement strand
AGTATCACAATGACCACCCATAGCCTCATCGATGGAGTTATCTACCACCTCATACACTAAATGATGTAATCCTCGCACTCCAACATCACCAATATACATGGACGGACGCATTCTTACATGCTCCATTCCTTCTAATGCCTGAATACTATCCGCTGAATAATTATTCTTGTTAATTTCCTCACTCATATTTTTAATCTAAAATGTAAAATTGTATAACAAGCAAATATATAAAAACAGGGGTTATTGAAGAAAGAAATTGTCCTTTATAAATGTTAAGTTATCAACATTTGTTTATATTTTAAACGAAAAAAGACGTTCTTCTTACGAAAAACGTCTTTTTAACAACAATATTTGAACTAATCTAAAATTTCTTATTTAGCAATCTCTACATCCGCTTGAACATGTGCTGCATTTGCTCTACCACTTGGATCTTGATTTTCTTGCCATTTCGGAATCCATTTTCTTACGGTTTGTGCCGCACTTACTTGTGGATAGTATTTATAGAAAATTGATCTGTAGAAATACGCTTCTTTGGTCGTTGGTGTGTTGTAAGGAAACTCAGCCTCTGCACCTGCTAATTGTTCATCTGTAACTTGAGAAGAACAATACTCAATCAATTGATCAATCCAGTTGTATCCTACACCGTCAGAGAATTGCTCTTTTTGTCTCCACAACACCTCATCCGGTAAATACGGATTATCTGGCGTATCGAATGCTTTTCTTAAAATATATTTTTCTTTTCCATCATACGTCTTCGGGATTTTTTCTTCTGGTTTGATACGAACAGCCATATCCAAGAACGCTTTGTCTAAGAAAGGAACTCTCGCCTCTAAACCATGAGCCATAGTCGATTTATCTGCTCTTAACAAGTCGGCAGTAAATAATTTCTGAACTCTTTCAATCGTTTCTTTTTGGAAATCTTCAACAGTGGGTGCATTTCTAAAATACAAATACCCTCCAAAGATCTCATCAGCTCCTTCACCAGAAAGTACTACTTTGATTCCCATATCGGTAATTGCTTTTGACAAGAAATACATTGGTGTACTCGCACGAATAGAAGTCACATCATAAGTCTCTAAATGCCAAATCAATTTGTCTAAGATTTCAATTCCTTGCTCAATAGTAAAATGAATTTCGTGGTGTTCTGTACCTAAATATTCCGCTACTTTTTTAGCCGCTTTAGCATCGGGTGCATCCGCATCTAATCCAATAGAAAAGGAGTGTAATTTTTTACCACTTTCTTTCAATAATCGTGACGCAATCGAAGATGTTAAAGACGAATCCAAACCTCCTGAAAGTAAAACACCAATTGGCACATCACTCATCAAACGTTTACGAGTAGCCTCAGTCAAGGTTTCTCTAATCAAATCCAAATCTAAATCTTGATCCGCTTTAGTGTAATCCTCGTATACTGGGTGGTAGTATTTTACAAAACCTGTATTTGGTGTGTAATAGTGTCCTGGAGGAAAAGTCGAAAATGTTTTACATTGGTCAGCAATAGGTTTCATTTCTGAAGCAAAATAGATTCTTCCTCTATCGTCTAAACCATAATACAACGGTTTTACTCCCATTGGATCTCTACCAGCAATAAAATCATCGCCATCAACTACAACAAAAGCCCAATCTCCATCCAACATGTTACAGAAATCGTATTTGAATTCTTCATACAAATGAACAATTACTTCTGAATCTGATTTGGTTCTGAAAGTATGCCCTTTCAAAACACCGTCTCTTAATGCTTGGTGATTGTATACCTCTCCATTATGTACCATCCAAGCAGTTGAAGTTCCTTGAATGGGTTGACGTCCTGAATGCAAGTCAATAATTGACAAACGCTCGTGACTTAAAATATGTCCATTCTCTGTAATATGTAAATCACTTTCGTCAGGACCACGGTGAGTCATTCTTTTTGAAAGTTCTCTAACTAATTGTTCATCTTTTCCTTTTCCAATGATGGCTAATATTCCGCACATAATCTTACAATTTACTTTTTGTTATTTTGATACGACAAAGATGGGTTAAAAGTTACGATTGAAAAACATAAAATCAATTTTTAGTTTAAAAAATAAACTAAATGATAAATTTTACAGTAAAAATGTAATAAAAAAGAAGTAAAATATGAATTTCAAGTTACATTTTATAATTACAAGGGGATTAAATCTATAAAAAGTGTAGGTTACTCAACACTTTCAATACAATACGAAGTCCCATTGATCTCAAAAGTAAACCCCACTTGATTTCCCATTAACTTAGCACCTAAAGGCGATTGAGGCGACAAGGCAATCACGTTAATTCCTTCGATAGCAATTTTAGGCAATGCCACACTGAGATACAAATAAATGCCATTGGCTTTAACCAAACTTCCCAATGCAATTGTTTCTGTAATTTTTAAGGGATCTATTTTATCTAAAATAGCTTTTTGAGCTAGGACTTCAGCTAGTTTATGATTGATTTTCTCCTGTTCGATGTGCATCATGGACAAAGCAGTTTCGTGCTTGTCACCTGCCGAACCTTTGGCATCATTTTTAGAATCTTCGGTCAATGCCAAAATCATATCTCTAAAGACATCGATTCGGTCTTGGACTAATTGCAGATAATAGGTGTGTATTTTTTGTTTGAATGTCATTAAAGTAGCTTGAAATCTAATTAAAAATCAAACTTATAATTGGCACCTAATACCAGTTGAAAACCTTGTACAGGATAATTCATCCATTTTTGATAGGCTTGATTGGCAATGTTATTGGCTTTCAAAAAACCCGTCAATCGTTCGTTATGTTTGTAACCTACATGCGCATTCAAATCAATATAGGATTTTAAAGTTGTTGGAGCGAAATGAACTGGCGGATAAATTTGAACGTATACCAAGTCATTATTGATTTGCAAATCTTTTCGAGCACCTACAAAAAAGACATCGGCACCAGCGTACCATTTTGAATTAATAGTATAATCTACATTGGCATTCAATTGTATGGCTGGCAAATTCCAAGCTTCCTCTTGAATTTTAGTATTGTAAACGGATAGCGTACCATTAGCACTAAAACTAATCGCTTCAGTAATGTCCGCTTTCAATTCACCGAAAATTCGTACTGTTTTTACATTATCATATACTATATGTAAAGAATTACCAAAAGCATACGGCTGGTTACTTACTTCAGACGAAAAATCATTGCTTTTAAACAAGGCTTTATTGTTCTCATCAAGAAATGAACCTCTAATATTATAACTTACATTATCGGCTAATTTTCCTTTTAAACCAGCATAAACATCATACTTTTTATTGGTTGGCGCAATCTGTAAAGTTGGAGACAAAAACGGATTTTCATTAACAAAATCCAAATAGGAATTTTGATCTAGACCACCTTCTGCTCCTGCATAAAAAACCATTAAATCACCCACTATTTTATGAGAGGCGGTAACCTGTGGGTAAAGAAACAATTGGTTGTTATTGTTTTTAGTATCCAAACTATAATATAAACCTAAACCTAAATGCATCGTCCAATTGTCTTTTTCCATTTCATAACTAGGCGAAAGTCCAAAATTAGTATATCCGTACTCTAATGGTTTTACATTAGTTTGGGGAAAATTATGTTCAAATTTACCTCCCAAATAATCCACAATAGCATTTAGTTTTATTTCTTTACCAAAAGCTGTAAATTTAAAAGACGGCTTAGCATAAAATCTATTTTCAGACGAACCAAAAGCATCCGAAAAATGAGCAAATTTAAAACTGGAAGCTTCCAAAATACTTTCGTTAAATTCTACTTTTGAGTCCAATGAAATCGTATTATAAGACTGTTTAGGTTCAATCGACCAAATTAATAGGTCGCGATTTGTTTGCGATAGATTATTCATAAAGGACATTGGCAATCCATACCAATTGTATATTTGATTTTGGTATCCTAAATTAAGGTTCCAAGATAGTTCTTTGGCTTCAGCACCATAGGTTACATCTAGAGAAGTATCATAAAAAGAGTTTTCTAAATCAACTCCTTTTACGCCTCCTTGTGAAGAAAGATGACGAAACATTCCCGCTACATATTCTTCGTTATTCAAATCTTGAGTAGCAAATAACTCTGCATTGAGTGTTCCATAATTTCCACCACCAAAAGTGGCGTAACTTTTATAAAAACGACCTATTTCTTCTTTATCCACATCTTCAGCACTCCCTTTAGAAGGCGTAAAAGTCGAGGCCACTGGAAAAGAAAAAATACTATATTTTACCGTTTCTTTTGCAGTGGTCCCTTCTTCATTCAAAGAGGGAGTTTCTTTTATTTTAAAAGCATCAGAAATAGTTGGCGTATATGATTTGACCACATTCACTTCTTCGGTTCGCATTTTTTCTTGTTTTTTTTGTGCCAAAACCAATTGACTCAACAATAAAATGAATGTAAATCCTGTATGTTTTAAAAGTATATTTTTCATGTGTTTAAATTTTATTTTTAGGCGACAATTTTGTTCCGCTACTGTCTAATGTTCTTGTAATACTAAACCTCCCATTCACCTTTAGCGATGAACTGTGTTTTTCCTCCAATTTTAATTTCATAATTATTTTGACTCTTTTTTCCATTAAAATAGATTCTTGAAGGTCGGCCAATATAATCACCTTGGTGATTTATAATTTCTAAATCAGATGAATAATACTGTAGTAAAAAGGCCTGCAAACAAGTACTTGCACTTCCGGTAGCAGCATCTTCTTTTAATTGGTTATTCTCAAAATACAGCATTCTACTATATAAATTCCCTTCTTCTAAACAAAAAAAGTATAAGGCTCTAAAATTGGTTTTACAATTCAACTGCAACCATTCATTCATTTTGGCAGTATTTAATTCTAGATTTGCTAAGGCTTGCTTATTATTCAAAGGAACTATTACAAAAGCACTCCCAGTACTTACTTCTTGTATCGGAAATTCGGTAGCGAAATCTACCATTGTAAGAGTACTAAAATCCACAAAATCGTTAGGCTGAAAGGTGTTAAAAAACTTTGGTTGTGCCGATTGAAGCCAGACCAAATCCTGATCTTGAAAAACGGGAATACTACCAACTGGTACATTCAAGTTGATGGTATTTGATTCCGTTGGACAAATACGATTCATCAATACCCAAGAGGTTCCAATTATTGGATGCCCTGCAAATTGCATCTCAAATTCAGGTGTGAATATTCGTACCTCAACTTCGCTTTTTTCGGCATCTATATTGGTAATAAATGTGCTTTCTGCAAAATTTATTTCACGAGCAATATCCTGCATTTGTTGGGTTGTCAGATTTTGAGCATTGTCAAAAACTGCCAACTGATTCCCAGAATATTTCTTTTCAGCAAAAACATCAACTATGTAAAAAGGTAACTTCATAATACTACTCTGTAATTGATGAATTAGTTTTAGATTCCTCTGCTTTTATAACCTCCAAATCGGTTTGTGCTTTAGCAACAATATCCGAATAGTCAGCGAAGTTTTTAATCACTGTTTCTAAAATAAATGTCGCTTGATAACTGTCTTTTAAAGCATAAAAATTAGCTGCCATTAGCAATAACCCTTTGGCTCCAAAATATTTATAATCCGAATAATTTTTAGCTAATTGTTGTATCGCTGTGTTAGAGTCTTCAAACTTACCTTCTTTGTTTTTAAAATAAGCATCATAATACAACGCCTCTGCTCCTAATTCGCCTTGAGCCGAAGCTAATTTTTCATACCCCGCTTTGGCTTTTGCCTCATCACCTGTTTCCATTGCAGAGCGAGCTACAACAATCTGAGCATCGCTTTTAACATCAGCTTCTGCTTTAGGATTTTCCAACACTTTTTCGGCATAAACTACTGCGTTCGCATAGTCTTTTTTATCGTAATACAATTTCATCAAATTGGCTTGCGCAAAGGTTTTGTTTTGCAACAAATCAGCTTCAGTTTCAATTCGAGACAAGACTACAATTGCTTTTTCTGCTTCTTTTGCTTTCAAGAAAATCTGTCCCAAACGAACCAAAGAAGGCTCTGTAAATTCATTTCGAGGTTCAGCAATTACATATTCGTAATGCGATACTGATTTTTCCTCAGACTCATTTGCAAATAGTGATTGTGCCAAATAAAAATGAGCTTGCAAGGCATGAATTCCTTTTGGAAAAGCTGTCAAATAAGCTCCAAATCCAGTGATTGCTTGATTGGTATTGCTTTGTTGGTATTGCTTTTCAGCTGACTCATAGGTATCATTATCCAAATCAGCATCTGTAACAGCAACAAAATCCAGCGTTCTAACCCAAGATGCATATTCGTCCACATTCCCATTTTCAACATAAATTAATCGTGCTGTTGAAACTGCCTCTAAAGCTTCCGAAGATTTTGGAAACTCGGAAACTACTTGTTTAAATTTCACTATAGCTTGCGCATCTTTATCTGCATTGTAATAGACCAAACCTTGTCTTAGAATAGCTTTAGAAACAAACGAACCATTCTCATATTCATTAATCAGTTGATCGTAGGTTTTAATAGCTTGCTCGTCTTTGTTCTCTGCAACATAGGTGTTTCCCAATTCAAACAACGCATCGTCACGGTATTCGGATTTAGAATACAATTGTAAAAAAGACAATAAATTTTCAATCTTTTTTTCATTTTTACCTACAAAACCATACGAAATAGCTCTTTGATAATAGGCATAATCCGCATCGATACTTTTTTGTTCAATCACTTTAGCATAAGCCTCCATCGCTTGCCCGTACTTTGAAGTGACAAATCGGCAATCTGCTAAACGCAAATACGCATCATTCATTCGCACTTTATCAGTCCCTTTTTCAATTTGCTTTAGGAAATAATTTCCCGCCTGATCGTATTCTTTCATTTTAAAATACGCATAGGCAATATTGTAATTGTAGTTTTTAAACTCGGGAGTATTTGCAGCCTCACCTAGACCTATAAACTGTTTGAAAGTTAGCAAGGCATTTTTAAAATCATCTAAAACAAATTGTGTTTCTCCTTTCCAAAACGTTGCTCTTGCTGTAATCAAAGCCTCTTTTTGTTGGCTAACTGCTTTTTCAAATTGTTTTAAAGCATCTTGATATCCTCCATCAGTAAAGGATTGTAAACCGCTGTAAAAAAGCACTTTTTGATACGCCAATTTGTTTTCTTGCGTTCCGTTTTTTTCTAAAACAGATAAAGCTTCTTTATAATTTTTAGAAGAAATATAGGAATCAACTAATAATTTTTCAACTTCTGATTTATTTGAATTCTGAGGATACTTTTCTAAAAAAGCCGTCAAAATAGATGGAACACTTTCATAGGAATTCCCTATTTCATAGCTTAATTTGGCATAATTTAAGCTCGACTCTTCTTTTAAAGACGTATCAAAATCCATTTCAGCAGCATTTTTAAACGCATTCAAAGCTTCTTGTTTTTTAGATAAATTCAAGTAACTCTGACCCAAATGATAATAGCCATTTTGAGATACAAAATCCTTTCCATCAATAATTTTATTGAATTGCGAAACCGCTTTTTCAAAATCTTTTTGTTGGTAATACGCAAAACCTAATTGATAAAAATCGGTGTTGGTCCATTTTCCATTTTTACCTTTATACAATTCTAAATACGGAATCGCTTTAGCATATTCTTTTAAATTAAAATAGCTTTCGCCAATGATTTTATTCAATTCCGATTGTTCAGCAGGAGTTGATTTTGGCATCGCCTGTACTCCTAAATCAATCGCTTTTTGAAAATTCCCCAACTTAAAATTCATGTCTGATTGGTAATACGACATGCGTTCTTTGTATTTTGACTCAGTTGAAACTGCATCAAAATATTGGTTAGCTTGTTTGTAATCATCCCCTTCATACGCCATAAAACCCAAATAGTATTTGGCTTGCGAACCGTAATTTTGGGTATTCAAAACTTTATTTAAATACGTAGTGGCTTCTTTTTTGTTTTTGGCAATAAAAAAACTGTATCCTTTTTGGAAATTGTATTTCTCGCTTTCGTTGGCTCCCAAATACATTTCGTCCACTTTCTCATACCAAAACAAGGCTTTTTCGTAATTCTCTTGTTGAAAATAAAAATGACCAATTTCAACACTGCCTTGATTTATCTTAGTACTCGTTGGATAATCCAAAACGAAACGTTCCATCAAAATTCCTGCGTTCGGTTGGCGTTCGCGAATTGCACACATCGCAGTATAATACAGACAATCGGATTGGATTTCTTGAGCAACAGAACTCAACTTTACGCGATCAAAAACAAATTTCGCAGAAGCGTATTGTCCGGCGTTGTACAAAGAAACCGCCGTTTCGAAATCTTTTGAATTAGAATTATATATAGTAGTTTTTTGAGCAGAAACCGAAAAAGTTCCCAAAAAAAATAGGGCGAATAAAATCCCAGAAAGTGTACGCATTGTCATTTTTTGTTTAAAATTCAAATGTATCATTTTATAAGGTCTATAACGAAGTGGTTGTACTATTTATTATGAACAATTGTTTTAACAAAAAATAAAAAAAAATGCAATTGATAATTGTAAATTGCCAATTGATAATTACTTTTACAACATAAACAAATGCAAATTATGTCACAATCCATTTTATCTCTAAGAAACGCTACTATATACCAAGAAGGAAAAACGATTCTATCTGATGTAAACCTTGAAGTAAATCAAGGCGAATTCATCTATGTGATAGGAAAAACAGGTTCTGGAAAAAGTAGTTTATTGAAGACGTTATATGCTGATTTAGAGCTTAAAGAAGGGGCTGGACATATTGTAGATTTTGATTTAGCCACGTTAAAAGAGGACGACATTCCTTTCTTAAGAAGAAAAATCGGGATTGTTTTTCAAGATTTTAAATTACTTCCAGATCGTACCGTTAAAGACAATATGCTTTTTGTATTAAAAGCTACAGGTTGGACTGATAACACTGAGATGCTAAACAAAATAGACGAAGTATTGGACAAAGTGGGCATGAAAGATTTTGCTAATAAAATGCCACACCAACTATCTGGTGGTGAACAACAACGTGTTGCTATTGCAAGAGCCTTACTAAACGACCCTGAGTTAATTTTGGCAGACGAACCTACAGGAAACTTGGATCCACAAACTAGTGCTGAAGTATTAGAGGTGTTGCGCAAAATCAACGCTAATGGAAAAACGGTTTTGATGTCTACTCATGATTATGCTTTGTTAGTTAAATTCCCTTCTAAAACGTTGAAATGTGAGGATGCTAAAATTTTTGAAGTAGTTCAAAAAACAGCTTAATCCGAATGAAGCAAATTAGTTCAGTTCAAAATCCATTCATTAAATCCTTAGTGCTATTGCAAGAAAAAGCAAAAGCACGCAAACTAACCGGTACTTTTTTAATTGAAGGACAACGCGAAATAAGTATCGCTATCAAAGGTGGATATGAAGTTGAAACGGTGTTATTTTTACCCGAAATCTGTACCGAAAAAGAAGCACATCAACTAGCTCCTACTGCTGAATTGATTGAAATCAACAAAGAGGTTTTTCAAAAACTAGCCTATAGAGACACTACCGAAGGTATTTTAGCTGTAGCCAAAACTAAATCGACACTTTTATCGGATTTAAAATTATCCGAAAACCCATTAATTTTGGTAGCTGAAGCACCTGAAAAACCGGGCAATATTGGAGCATTATTACGTACTGCTGATGCCGCAAATTTAGACGCGGTAATTATTGCCAATCCTAAAAGCGATTTATACAATCCCAATATTGTTCGCTCAAGTGTGGGTTGTCTATTTACCAATCAAATCGCTACTGGAAGTACAGCTGAAATTATTGCTTTTTTGAAAGAAAACAACATTAATTCTTATTGTGCAACCTTGCAAAATTCAAATGGGTATCATCTAGAAAATTACACCACACCTACTGCATTAGTGGTTGGAACTGAAGCCACTGGCTTAACCCAAGAATGGCGCGATGCCGCCACGCAAAACATTGTGATTCCAATGCAAGGCGAAATTGATTCTATGAACGTTTCTGTTGCTGCTGCTATATTAATTTTTGAAGCCAAAAGACAAAGAGGTTTTTAAATTATCCATCAAAATATTCTCGCTATTTGCTTGTATAATTGGTCGGTTTTTTCTAATTTTAGAAATTGAACCCCGCCTACCATGACAGAAATAGATATCGAAAAAGAAAATAAGGCCATTGCCCAAGAATACAAGGAGTTACTTCGAATTAGTTACCAAACGCTAACCGATAGTGACAAGAAATTGATTCGTAAAGCATTTGATGTAGCCGTTGATGCTCACAAAGATCAAAGAAGAAAATCAGGTGAAGCTTATATTTTTCATCCCATTGCTGTAGCAAAAATTGTTGCTTCTGAAATTGGCCTGGGTGCTACTTCTATTGCCGCAGCCTTATTGCACGATGTTGTCGAAGACACCCCAATTACCGTTGAGGATATTGAACGCCTTTTTAATCCGAAAGTGGCTCAAATGGTAGAAGGATTGACGAAAATCTCGTTGGTTCAAAAAGATTTAAACGCTTCTATTCAGGCAGAGAATTTTCGAAAAATGATTCTTACGCTCAACGATGATGTTCGAGTGATTTTAATCAAACTCGCCGACCGTTTGCACAACATGCAAACCATGGAATCGATGCGAGAAGACAAGCAAACCAAAATTGCTTCGGAAACCTTATATATTTACGCGCCTCTCGCCCATCGATTGGGTTTGTACAACATCAAAACTAAACTTGAAGACTTAGGTTTGAAATACACTGAACCTGCTGTTTACAATGATATTTTAAGTAAAATTAAAGAAACCAAAGAGGAGCAAGACGCTTATATCAAAGACATTTCAGATGTTTTAAAAAAATCAATGGATGATGAAGGAGTGGAATATGCTATAAAAGGCCGTCCAAAATCCATTTACTCCATTCGTAGAAAAATGAAAGCTCAAGGAGTTAGTTTTGACGAAGTCTATGACAAATTTGCCTTACGAATCGTTTATAAATCAAACCCACACGACGAGAAATTTTTAGCCTGGAAAATTTATTCCATTGTGACTGATCATTATCGTCCGAGTCCAAGTCGTTTGCGAGATTGGATTTCGTCTCCTAAATCAACTGGTTACGAAGCCTTGCACATTACAGTAATGGGACCTAAAGGTCGTTGGGTCGAAATTCAGGTTCGTAGTGAGCGCATGGACGAAATTGCTGAAAAAGGCTATGCTGCGCATTACAAATACAAAAACGGAGCAACCGAAGAAAGTGGATTGGACGTTTGGCTTAATTTATTGCGAGAGGCTTTGGAGAATGCCGAAACTAATGCAGTTGATTTTGTAGAAGATTTCAAAATGAATTTGTATTCCAAAGAAATCTTTGTATTTACCCCAAAAGGAGACATCAAATCATTACCTAAAGGAGCTACTTCTCTGGATTTTGCTTTCGGAATTCACTCTGAAATCGGAATTCGCACCAGAGGAACTCGTGTTAACGGGAAATTAGTGCCGCTTAATTACGAATTAAAAAGTGGGGACCAAATTGAAGTCATCACTTCTCCAAATCAAAAACCAACCACGCACTGGCTTGACTATGTAACAACGGCAAGAGCGAAAACTAAAATAAAAAATGTTCTTAATGAGGATACCAAAAAAATTGGCGAAGAAGGAAAAGAACTACTCACAAGAAAATTAAAACATTTAAAAATTACGCTTAACGAAAAAACGGTTAATGAATTAGTTAATTTCTTCAAACTAAAAACCAGTTTGGACTTATTTTATCGCGTTGGAATTGGTGCGATTGAAAACCAACAACTTAAAGATTATGCTGCCCAAAAAAGCAATACGTTCATTAGTTTCTTCAAGAATAAAATCAAACGTAATACAGCTACTCCAGACGAAGAAATTAACAAACCCATTGTCAATAGTAATTATGACATGCTTGTTTTTGGAAAAGAACACGACAAATTGGATTATAAGTTTTCTCCTTGCTGTAGCCCAATTCCAGGAGATGATGTATTTGGATTTGTAACTGTGAATGAAGGAATTAAAATTCACAAAAGTGATTGCCCTAATGCAATTGGTTTACAATCGAATTATGCTTACCGAATTATGGCTGCCAAATGGATTGATTCAACTCAAGAAGAATTCAAAGCCATCATCAAAATCACCGGTATGGATTCATTAGGCTTAACTAATCAATTGACCAAAGTAATTTCTAATAATATGCATGTAAATATTCAAAGTATTTCATTGAGTACAGATGCCGGAATTTTTCATGGACAAGTCACTGTAGTCGTGCAAAACAACTCTATTTTGAAGAAATTAATTACTAACATACGTAAAATTGAAGGTGTTGAAAAAGTAAGCCGTGAATACTCTTCTTAAATGATTTTTCAACAAAAGGCAAACTTATCAACGGAACTTTAGAGATTAAACAAAAAAAATTATCTTTGCAGGATATGACACTTATTTCCAGAGACAATAATAAAAATCAAGAGATTGTAAAAAACGTTTTTACATTGTACCTTGAAAAAAAAGGGCATCGCAAAACTCCAGAGCGTTATGCTATCCTTCAGGAAATTTACGAAAGTGAAGAGCATTTTGATATAGAAAATCTATATATCAAAATGAAAAACAAAAACTACCGTGTCAGCAGGGCCACTTTGTACAATACTATCGAATTACTATTGGATTGTGCTTTGGTTCGAAAACATCAGTTTGGACAAAATCAAGCCCATTACGAAAAATCGTATTTTGACAAACAACACGATCATATTATTATGACCGATACTGGAGAGGTAATTGAATTTTGCGATCCAAGAATTCAAACCATCAAAAAAACCATCGAAGAAATTTTTGATATTGAAATCACTAATCACTCTTTGTATTTATACGGAAATAAAAAAACAACTAACTAGAATTACTCAATTCTAACAATACAAACAACACAAATAACACACAGAATGACCATAGATTTACTACTAGGATTACAATGGGGAGATGAAGGAAAAGGAAAAATCGTTGATGTATTAACTTCTAAATACGACATTATTGCTCGTTTTCAAGGAGGCCCAAATGCAGGACACACTCTAGAATTTGACGGAATTAAACACGTTCTTAGAACTATTCCTTCTGGAATTTTCCACAAAACCGCAGTGAACATCATTGGAAACGGAGTAGTAATTGACCCTGTAGTTTTTCAAAAAGAAATTGAAGGTTTAGAAAAATTCAATATTGACATCAAAAGCAAATTGATTATTTCTAGAAAAGCACATTTAATCTTACCAACACACCGTTTGTTAGATGCTGCTTCTGAAACTGCAAAAGGAAAAGCAAAAATCGGTTCTACGTTAAAAGGTATTGGACCAACTTATATGGACAAAACCGGTAGAAACGGTATTCGTGTAGGAGATATTGAATTAGCTGATTTCAAAGAAAGATACCGTGCTTTGGCAGACAAACACGAAGAAATGATTAAGTTCTACGATGTAGCCATTCAATACAACTTAGCCGAAATGGAAAACGAATTCTTTGAAGCTATCGAAGAATTGAAAAAATTAGACTTTATTGATAGTGAAGAATATTTGCACCAAGCACAAAAAGCAGGAAAATCAATCTTGTGCGAAGGAGCTCAAGGTTCGTTATTAGATGTTGACTTTGGAACCTATCCATTTGTAACTTCATCAAATACTACTGCGGCTGGAGCTTGTACTGGTTTAGGAATTGCACCTAACAAAATCAAAGAAGTATACGGAATTTTCAAAGCGTATGTGACTCGTGTAGGAAGTGGCCCTTTTCCAACGGAACTTTTTGACGAAGATGGCGCTACTATGGCGAGAGTTGGAAATGAATTTGGTTCTGTTACTGGAAGACAAAGACGTTGTGGTTGGTTGGACTTAGTAGCTTTAAAATATGCGATTCAAGTCAACGGAGTAACCCAATTGATGATGATGAAAGGCGATGTGCTTTCTGGATTTAAAACACTTAAAGTATGTACTGAGTACAACTACAAAGGGCAAAAAATTAGTCATTTCCCTTACAACATTGAAGAAGAAAATGTAACGCCAATCTACAAAGAATTCAAAGGATGGCAAGCTGACTTAACTGGAATGACTACCTACGATGAATTACCAAAAGAATTGAAAGAATACATTGAGTTCATCGAAAAAGAAGTCGAAGTACCGATTAAAATTGTTTCTGTTGGACCTGACAGAAAACAAACGATATTGAAATAGTTATTAAAAACGCTCTGAAAATTCAGAGCGTTTTTTTTTATAAATGCATACATTTACTTTTAAAGTGATTTCAAGTGAAGTATCAATATTATATTCTTAAATCGTTTCTTTTACTTTTCTTTTTTGGCTCCTGCCAAAAAGAGGAAAATGGTGTTAATAGCAATTCAGGATACCAAATCACTAATTCCAATATTAACTATAACTCAAAAAACATCCAACTCATTGGCGCCAATACTTTTCATGTATTTGGTGCAGGAAGTGCCGATATGAATTCTTGGAATCTTGATATTGCCAGAGAATTTATTGGCAACATCAAAGAAACTCCACTCATAGGAAATCCGATACAAGATAGTAATGGAAAATACATCTATTCGTTACAAAATATAGTAGATGAAAACAGAAAACAAAATAAAATAAGTTGGATTTGTGCTTTTGGTTGGGATGGAAACCCTTCTACTCTATTCACTGGAAAATCGCCTGCAGCTACATTTTGGTGGGAAGACTATAAAGCAAAACTACGATTATGGGCTATACAATTTAAGGATCAAAATGATGTTTGGATTGAAGTCTGGAATGAACCGTATCGATACGATCGTGCAGATGGTTATACGGATACTATTTGGTTACAAAACATGAATGAATTAACTTCAATAATCCGTGCCACCGGAAATAAAAACATAGTAGTCATTCCTTGTGCCGAACAAGGGCAAGATGAAAGTGTTTTGATTAGCAAAGGCAAAGAGTTTCTTAATGGGAAATCCAATATTCTATTTGATATTCACGCTTACGAAAAGTGGTTGCTAGACTCCCCTACCAATATGAACAACCGACTTAACGCAATGAATCAAAATAATTTACCGATCATTTTTGGAGAAACAGCGCCAATGAATGCAGGAGTTTTAATGAATCCTGAGCCGTTTCTAAACTTGATTTATGACAAAGGAATTTCTGTTTGTGCTTGGGTTTGGAAAAAAGACGAATCCGATCAAGATGCCTTAATGACACAAAACGGACTTCCTAATAACATCAACAATAATAATTGGGGAACAACATTCAAAAATTTAGCTCTTAAACCTAGAAATCCAAAACCTTAATTGTAATGAAAAACCCAACAATAACGATTCAAAAAACCGAATTACTTTCTGATAACTGGTACTTCTTAAATAAAGTGACCTTTGATTACAAAATGGAAGACCAGGATTCCGAAACACAAGTTCGAGAAGTATACGATCGTGGTAATGGTGCTGTCATTTTATTGTATAATAGTACTAAAAAAACAGTGGTTTTAACAAGACAATTTCGACTACCCACTTTCTTAAATGGCAACACATCGGGTATGGTAATAGAAGCTTGTGCTGGTTTATTGGATACTGAAAATCCAGAAGAATGTATTATTCGTGAAACAGAAGAAGAAACAGGTTACCGCCTTTCGTCAGTAAAAAAAGTATTTCAATCGTATATGTCTCCTGGATCTGTAACTGAAATTTTACACTTTTTTATTGGTGAATACCAGTCTGATATGAAAGTATCTGAAGGAGGCGGACTTGCAGAAGAACACGAGAACATCGAAGTACTCGAATACTCCTTTAATGACGCCTACCAAATGATTGCTTCTGGCGAAATAATTGACGCCAAAACTATTATGCTATTGCAATATGCTAAAATAAATTTATCATTGTAAAGTGGGCACACGTATATTTTAGTATTTTTACTATCCTAATGATTTGAATTGGCAACTAAAAAAACACATTCTTCAGCACTACAAGAAAAAGCTGGTATTTCGCAACCCGAAATGATCAGTAGTCAGTCTGTAGAACACATCCAACACTCTCGAAAATTACAACCTTCAGCTGAGGAATTAGTAGAAGGAATTCTAGCTGGAAACATAACTGCTTTAAGTCGTGCCATCACATTAGTTGAAAGTACCAATTTGATTCATCTGGCAAAAGCCAATACCATTATCAACAGTTGTTTACCTCATGCGAATCAATCTGTTCGAATAGGTATAACAGGCGTTCCTGGCGTTGGAAAAAGTACGTTTATTGAAGCTTTTGGAAAACACTTAACAAGCCTTGGAAAGAAAGTAGCTGTTTTGGCTGTAGACCCAAGTAGTACAATTAGTCACGGAAGTATTTTGGGAGATAAAACCAGAATGGAAGAATTAGTTAAAGACAAAAATGCTTTTATTCGTCCATCAGCCTCTGGAGAAACTCTGGGAGGTGTTGCTCGAAAAACTCGAGAAACAATTACACTTTGCGAAGCTGCAGGTTTTGATACTATTATTATTGAAACTGTCGGTGTAGGACAAAGTGAAACTGCTGTTCACAGTATGGTCGATTTCTTTTTACTCTTAAAAATTGCAGGTGCTGGCGATGAACTTCAAGGAATCAAACGCGGCATTATGGAAATGGCTGATGCTATTGTCATCAACAAAGCCGACGGAGACAATATCAAAAAATCGCAATTTGCAAAAGTGGAATTCAATCGTGCATTACATTTATTTCCGGCAAAAAAATCAGGTTGGACACCTACAACAGCTACTTGTAGCGCAATCACTTCTGAAGGCATACCTGAGGTTTGGAACACCATCACTGAATTTCTAAGCTTGACTCAAACTAATTCGTATTTCTTTCAAAAACGAAAAGAACAAAATCAGTTTTGGATGTTAGAAACCATCAACGACCAACTAAAATCCAATTTTTTCAGTAATCCAGGAATTCAACAATTACTTGATTCTACTAAAAAAGCGGTGCAAAATGATGAAATTTCACCATTTGCAGCCGCTAGTTTATTATTGGAAAAGTATTTTAAAAAATAGTTTATTCCTCATATCGACCAATTTCTCGGTCATAAAATTCATTAGCAGCTACAATTAAAGCTTCCATTTCTGCATTTAATTCTGCTTCATCTAAGTCTTCTGCTTCTTCCATAAACTCTACCTCATCGTCTTTCAAATTAATAATGAAACGAGGGTAATCTAAATGGATGATGAAAATATCATCTGGAAAGTCGGTATTGTCACCTAGTAAAAATTTTGGTAATTCCATTGTATGTATTTAAACGTTAATCAATTATTTATCCGAAAGAATAACTGGTGCATTCCCTTTACCATTCATAAAAATGATTTTGGTGTTTGGTGAAGCCGCTAATTCTTTTTGTGCTTTAATTTGTTCGTATTGTAATTGTTTGTCTGATAAACCTGTTGAAATAATTCGTTGGTAATCTGCAATTCCTTGTGCTTCCACTCTTTTACGTTCTGCTTCTTGTTTTTCTTTTTGCAAAACAAACGTCATTTTTTGGGCTTCCTGTTCGGCATTAATTTTACTTTCAATAGTAGTTTTAACCGAAGTTGGCAAATTAATATTTCGAATCAATAACTGTTCTAAAACCAATCCTCTACTTTTAAAATCAGCTTCGATAGTTTTAAAAATACGTTGTTGAAATTCATTTCGTTTCGTAGAATACAAAGCAACCGCATCGTAATAAACTGCGTTATCACGAATACGTGTTCTAGTTACGGGACGAACAATTTTATCGGCATAATCCACCCCAATTTGTTTGAAAATCTTAGGAGCCAATTCAGGTGAAATTCGGTACAAAACCGTCAAATCAATCACAACCTCCAATCCATCATTAGACAACACTCGAATCGCATCATCGCCATCTTTAGAACCTTCGTCATGAATAGCAGACATAGTATAATTTTGCGTTTGAATATCAAAATCGGTAACATCTAAAAGAGGATTGATAATATGCAATCCGCTTTCTAAAATATCCGGCTCTACATTTCCATACAACGATTTTACACCTACTTTTCCTGCGTCAATTTGTTTGAACATAGACGAAAAAATGCCCAGTCCAATCAATAAAAAACCTACTATTTTAATAGAATTCGAAAATTTCGAAAATGGGTTTGTGCTATTTTTCAACGAAAAACTCAGTAGTAAAAGAATTACACCTAGGATAATAAATACAATCATGTTGTTCAGATTTAGGAAAGTTAATAATTATGAATGTTGAGGAAATTCAAACGTACTAGTTAGAATTTTCGTTATCAATAACTAATCGTCTTGATATTCTCGCAAAGCGAATATACAAAAATAAAGCTGCCGCTGACAATCCAGCTAAAAGTCCAATCCATATTCCAACTGCTTTCAACTCTGTATATTTTCCTAAATAAAAAGAAATAGGAAATCCGATTAACCAATAGGCTACAAAAGTAATATACATTGGGATTTTTACATCTTGCAATCCACGCAAAGCACCTAAAACAACTACTTGAATTCCGTCTGACAATTGGAAAACCGCTGCTACTAAAAGTAACTGAGCCGTAATTGCTATAATTTCTTGATTATCCAACAATTGAGCTGAATCGCTCATATTTAAAAACAAATGCGGTAAATAATTATGAAAAATCACAAAAAAGATTCCGAAAAGGGTTTCCAAAATAATAGCCAATAAGAAAATCGAACGGGCTACGACAATCATTTCTTTAAAGTCAGTCTTCCCTTTACTGTGACTCACCCGAATCATAGCTGTCACGCTCAATCCCATGGCCACCATAAAAGTCGAAGACGCAAGTGTCAAAGCAATTTGATTGGCTGCCTGACTATTTTTCCCCAAAGAACCCGAAAGCCAAATCGCAGCGGTAAACAAAGTTACTTCAAACAACATTTGCATGGCTGAAGGCAATCCCAAATCAACAATTTTTCGCAACATCGATTTCTTAATTTCTCTAAAACTAAAATTCTTGAAATAGGTACTGAATTTTTTATTATGTTGCAACAATAGATGTAGAAAAACCACCATCATTATACGGGAAATAACCGTTCCCAAAGCGGCGCCTAAAACACCCATTTTTGGAAATATCCAAACCCCATAAATCAAAACATAGTTGAAAAAAATATGCACGACATTGGCCATAAAAATAGCATACATTGAATATTTGGTTTCGGATAATCCGTCTGCAAATTGCTTGTAACCTTGGTACATAATCACAGGGATCAATGAGAAAGCTACCCAGTCAATATAAGGTGATGCCATATCGGCAACAATCTTAGGCTGGTGCATCAAGTACATAATTTGCTTGGACAAAACAGTAACTATAAATAAAAATACTCCTAAAACCGTACACAACAATAAGCCATGATGAAAAGTAGTTCTGATTTTTTTATCATCTTTTTCAGCATCGGCCTCCGAGATTAAAGGCGTAATAGCAGTCGAAAATCCAATTCCTAAAGACAACGCAATAAAAATAAAACTGTTCCCTAAAGAAACAGCAGCCAATTCAGTAGAACCCAAATTACCCACCATAAAATTGTCCACAACACCAATCAAGGTATGACCTAACATTCCCAAAATAACAGGATAGGCTAATTTTATATTATATGAAAATTCTTTGGTATACGTAGCTAATTTCAAAATAGATTTGAGGGTATTAAAAAGGCGATTGCCTTTTGATTATAGTTAGGCTAAAGCGTCCACAAATTGAACACGAACACTTCCGTCTTCGTCAATATGGGTCAACTGAATTTTTTGTAATGTATTGGCTAATTCTGGATTCCAAGGCGCTTTTACTTTGACATAATTTTCAGTAAAACCGTGAATATAACCTTCTTTATTTTCAGTTTCAAACAAAACAGTTCTTTCCGTTCCCAACTGACTTTCATAAAAAGCACGACGTTTTTTTACCGATAATCCACGGAGCATTTTACTGCGTTTAGCACGCACATTAGCAGGAACAACACCTTCCATTTCGGCAGCTTCGGTATTGTCTCGCTCCGAATACGTAAATACGTGTAAGTAGGAAATATCCATTTCGTTCAAGAAATGATAGGTTTCTAAAAAATGCTCTTCTGTTTCTCCTGGAAAACCAACAATCACATCCACACCAATGCAGGCGTGAGGCATCACTTCCTTAATTTGATTGACTCTGTCGGTATAGACTTCACGCAAATAACGACGTTTCATTAATTTCAAAATCGCATTACTTCCAGATTGCAACGGAATATGAAAATGAGGGACGAAAGTTTGGCTTTTGGACACAAAATCGATCGTTTCATTTTTCAATAAATTCGGTTCAATAGACGATATACGCAAACGTTCAATTCCTTCCACTTGATCCAATGCTTGTACTAAGTCTAAAAAAGTATGTTCGTGTTTTTTATTCCCAAATTCGCCTTTGCCATAATCGCCAATATTCACTCCGGTCAAAACAATTTCTTTAATGTTTTGAGCCGAGATTTCTTTAGCATTTTGCAATACATTTTCCAACGCATCACTTCGCGAAATCCCTCTTGCCAAAGGAATCGTGCAATAGGTACATTTATAATCGCAACCGTCTTGTACTTTCAAAAAAGCACGCGTTCGGTCGCC
Source organism: uncultured Flavobacterium sp. (assembly GCA_964457505.1). GTDB lineage: Bacteria > Bacteroidota > Bacteroidia > Flavobacteriales > Flavobacteriaceae > Flavobacterium. Next base: position 15,219 of record CAYWFQ010000008.1, on the reverse strand, counting down.
TATCGAGTAACTGCCTACATAAAAATCCGCTTCGGCAATCTCACACGAATGCACTTCGCCAAAATCATTTTTAGACAAATCATTCACATAATCGGCTAATTTGAATTTCTCCGTCGCACCCAAAACCAAATCCACTCCATCAACATTTGCTAATTCTTCTGGTTTCAACTGCGCATAGCAACCCACCGCAGCTACAAAAGCCTTGTCGTTCAACTTCATCGCTTTTCGCACCACTTGTTTGAACTGCTTATCTGCATTTTCGGTTACAGAACAAGTATTAATCACATACATATCTGCCACCTCTTCAAAATCCACACGATCAAAACCTTCGTCTTGTAAATTACGTGCAATAGTAGAAGTTTCCGAAAAATTCAGTTTACAACCCAGCGTATAAAAAGCTACTTTTTTTCTTTCTGACATTCTTTTGATTTTTTTTGGGCGAAACCCCAGGCAGACAATCTGATTTAAAAAACACGTTTTTATTGGCCTGTGGTCGGGCTATTCGCTGTATCTTTTATAGTTGCCTTCGAGAGCCTCAGTCAACTATAAAAGGATGCCGCTGCTATCCCTTTCGCGGGACAAAAATACGTACAAAAAACAACATATAAAAAATAACTGAATTCAGTAATTGGGATGAGGTTTTTTTGATTACCGCTCAAAAGTATTGTATTAGGAGTTCGGAAAAGTTTATTCGTTAATAAATTCCTCAATATAATTATTCATCTCCTTTTTTTGTTTCTTAGTTGCACTATCCATCATATCATTGTGGATAGTATTTTTAAGTTGAATTATTCTGATATTGAATTTTTTCTGTTCTTCAATGGTTGGTAAAACTCCCTCGTCAGCAACTTGGTCACTAGAACGCAATGAATATATTTTAGGTTGTGATATTCTAGGAAAATCTACTCTACGATTATCGAGAGAAATTATTTTATCTACTAAATTTGGGTATTTATGAGCAAATAACATGGAAATATCTCCCCCATTTGAATGTCCTACTAAGATTAAATGATTAAAATCTAATTCCGGATTCGTCTTTTTAAACTGATTTATTACAAATAAAATATTCTCACAACCCCTATCCCAAATTGGCTTTCTCAAAACTTTCAAATCGCCTTGTGTTGGTAATAACTCATCAGTTGGCAACTCATTTTGAATACTAATTACAAAATAACCTTTCGATGCTAAATTATTGGTTAAGAATGAATAATATTTATTTGTACCAAGTTTATTTTGATTATAACAATGACTTAATAGTACAACTTTTTGATTTTCAATTTTTGTATTGGAATTTGGCAAATACAATGTAACGGGTATACTTCGATTTCTAAATTTATCAAATAAAAATAAGCTGTCCACTTTAACTTCCTGTTTTGTATTTGCATCTTCTGAATTTGACAAATTTATCTTTGATGCACAACTTGTAAAAATTAAAACTAATACTACTTTAATATAAAATTTCATATTTAAGTCCATTTTTCAAGTTGTTTCTATTGAATTAAATGAGTCATTCAAAAATCTATTTTTACTTGCAAACTATCCCAATATAAACCGTCTCACCACCTCAGCTACACCATGATCATTGTTTGAAGCCACAATTACATCGGCGCGGTCACGCAATTCAGGAGTTACATTATCCACCCAAACGCCTAAACCAGCATATTCTACCATAGTTAAATCATTGCCTGCATTGCCCACAGCAATAATTTCTTGTTGTTGAATATTTAATTTTTCGGCTAAGAATTTAATACTAGCTGCCTTGTCAATCCCATTTTGTGCTACTTCCAAAAAGAAAGGCTTGGACATACACACACTCAAATGAGGCATAGCTTGTTTTAAATGGGTTTCTACTGTTTTGAGATATTCAGGATCTTCTAGCAAAATACATTTAATGGCTGAGGATTGTACTTCAGCTTTAAAATCAGGGACTTTATTATGCGCTAAACCAGTAATATTTTTTTCAATGTCGATATATTGCGAGTCGGTTTCACTCACAATTTGATTATTAACATAGGTAATAATATGAGTTTTGTGCTGCACGCTATAATCGTACAAAGCATGAATTTGTTCTTGAGTCAATGTTTGCTCAAAAATGATTTCATCATTGGACAAATCCGTAATCACCGCACCGTTATACGAAATCATGTAGGAATCGTCCAATTCTAATTCTTTGGCGTAAGCCGTCATGGCAGGTGTTGGTCGTCCAGAAGCCAAAACAATATACACTCCCAAATCTTTGGCTTGAGCCAACATTTTTTTATTCTCTTCAGAAATAGAATGGTCATCGGTCAACAAAGTGTCGTCCATATCCAAAACCAGCATTTTATATTTCATCTCAACTCGATTTCAGAATTAAATACTCATTCTGAATTCCTCAATCACCGGATTGGCTTTGGCAAAATCAGTTTCTTGAATAAACAATTCGACCGCTAAATCCGAATTACCAAATCCTCCCAATCGAGCTGATTGAATATTGTCTTTCTTCATTGTAGTCACTCCCGCTTCTTCTAATTTTTCCTGCAAGCCCATCGCTAAAACTTCGCTTCCAGAAAACACTTTCATTAATCCCATATTCTATTTTTTTATTACTTAAAATTGGCCACTGATTAAAGGATTTAAAATGATTTTTCTTTAAATAATTCAAAGTATAAAGAATTTAATTTTATAATCATTTTAATCATAATAATCTGTGGCAAAAACTATTATTCCTCTTCGTTTTCCTCGTCTTCTTCACCTTCTTCGAAATCAAATTCAAACGGCTCCAACAACATTTTGTCGGCCAAAATAGCCACTCGTTCTGTGTATTGCTCTGTAAAAATTAGGCGTTGCGTTTTAGCAATACTGTTCGAAATACGCATAATTTTAGTTTCGTGACGCAATTTCAAAATAGGATCTGCATCATCCAAAATGAACATTTTCAAACGGTTTACATTATAACCCGCCGTAGAAAACATATCGCTCAATTTATTTGGCGTACCAATCAATACGTCAATACCTGTCGAAATATAATTTTTATCATAATCCATGTCGCCTTTGTCATGAACTCCATACACCTCTAACGGATCATATTTCCCATATTCTTCAAACAAAGCTTCCATTTCCAGCACCTTCTCTTTATCTTCGACAATGATTAGCGCCCGTGGTGATTCTTCTTGTTTTCCGGCTAATTGCTGAATCACATTCAGGACAATTGTAGTCGATTTACCACTGCCTTTGGGCGCTACAATCAAACAATCAGCTCCACTTTTAATCGTAGAAAAGGTTTCTTGTTGCAACTCATTGGCTTCAGTTAAACCACTTTCGATTAAAGCATTCTGAAGGGCTTCGTTTATTTTTTTTAATTTCATCTTCTTATTTTAGAAACGATTTTTATTCGCTTTTATATTTATTTACTCGCAAATAGCTTGACATCATTCTCCGAGATTTCATTTCCTCCCAAAATAATCAAACGCTCCACTACATTGCGTAATTCTCTAATATTTCCTGTCCAATCGTATTCTTGCAACAACTGAATGGCCGTTTTTGAAAACGTCTTAATTGCAGTCCCTTGCTCTGAAGCAATCTTGTCAGCAAAATGAGTAATCAACATCGGAATATCTTCTCTCCTATCGTTCAACGCTGGTACTTTGATTAAGATAACTGCCAATCGGTGGTATAAATCTTCGCGGAACCGCCCTTCGGCAATTTCTAATTTCAAATCTTTGTTCGTCGCAGCTACCACCCGCACATCGACTTTAATGTCTTTGTCGGCACCCACTCGAGTAATCATATTTTCTTGTAAAGCGCGTAACACTTTGGCTTGAGCCGAAAGACTCATATCACCAATTTCATCTAAGAAAATCGTGCCTTTATCAGCTGCTTCAAACTTACCTGCGCGGTCTTTCACCGCCGAAGTAAAAGCACCTTTCACGTGACCAAACAATTCGCTTTCTATCAATTCTGATGGAATAGCGGCACAATTCACTTCTACCAAAGGAAAATTAGCGCGTTCACTTTTCTCATGCAACTGATGGGCTACCAATTCTTTTCCAGTTCCGTTGGGACCAGTTATCAAAACACGAGCTTCTGTTGGTGCCACTTTTTCAATCAACAATTTAATATGGTTAATCGGGTCGCTTTCGCCAATCATTTCGTAATTCTTACTGACTTTTTTCTTCAGAATTTTATTTTCAACTACCAATTGTTTTTTATCCAAAGCATTTCGAACTGTATTCAACAACCGATTCAAATCGGGTGGTTTTGAAATGTAATCAAACGCACCCAAACGCATCGTATTGATTGCGGTTTCCATATCGCCATGACCTGAAATCATCACCATCGGAATTTCTGGTTTGATTTTTTTGACTGCTTCGAGTAATTCGACACCGTCCATTTTAGGCATTTTGATATCGCACAAAACCAAATCGTAATCGGTATTTTTTATCTTTTCATAACCCGCACCACCGTCTTCAGCTTCTTCAACAATATAAGTCGTGTTCTCTTCTGAAAGAATTTTTACTAAAACTCTTCGGATAGCAGCTTCGTCTTCTATGATTAATATTTTACTCATTTATTGTATGGGTTATGTGTTGATTTGGTTATAAGTTTAAAGGGTTGAGAAAAGAATTAAGTTTGACAAAGGAAGGGATTTTTACCTAAATATTTATCTTAAATACCAAACTTTGATTAACTACAATTGTCTGTAAGAACTATTTATAAATCCCAACTACATCAAGTATTATTTTAAATTTTCAAGAATTTCCTTTGTTTGTTCATCATTTGGGTCAAGTTCCAATGCTTTTTGATAACTCTTGATTGCACTAGGCTTGTCATTTAACTTAATATAATAATCACCCCATCGACTATAAACTATTGATGAATTTGGGTGCTGTTCTAGTGCAACATCTAAAATTAATTTTACAGCGCCAATGTCCAAAGGCTTTTTATTCATTAAATCATAGGCTAAATACGTTATCTGATACTCGTTCATCTTCATCGCTCCGAATGCTTTTTTGGCCTCACCATATTGTTTTATTTTCAAATACTCACTTGGCGAAAATTCATTGGCTTTCATTTTAAGCATTGGCTTTTCTTGATAAATATTTTGAAGTCCAATCACTTTGCCTTCATTATCTTTAACAAAAAAACCTTTTATGTTATAATCCGTAAAGACTATTGTGTCTTTTGAAATTGGAAAACAATAAATGTCATTTCCTTCATTAATTTTTTCAACTAAATAATTTTTCTCTTTTCGCAAGTAAAGCACTTCATCATTTGCCATTCTGTATCTACCTACAAATTCATCCAAAACTTCATTTTTCAAACTAATAGGTTGTATTTCTTTGGGTAAAAAATTAGTCCAATTATATACTTTTGCAACTGATCTTCTTATTTCTTTACCTAAACCATTTACATCATCGCCAGAATTTAGCATTATAATTACTCCGTTCCCATTAGTTATACTTCCTATTCCATAAGCCAAAAAACCTGCATTTACACCTGTAAATTCAAAATAAACTCCATTGGGGTCTTTGTTGTCAGTTCGTTGAATTAAAAAAGGGCCAATTCCAATTTGTTCTTTGTATGAACCATCTGAAACATTTTGCTGCGGTGATAGCATTAGTCTTGTTATGGATTGACCAAGGATTTTTCCTTTTCCTAAATATGATTTTTGGATGTCAATAAAAAACTTAGCAAGGTCTGTTGGTGTACTGTAAAGTCCCGCTGCAGCTTGTTGAGGATAAATGTAGGGCATACCTTTAAACCAAGAAGCACTTGAATAAGCCCACGAACTTTGTTTTGTGAATTTTGATTGAATTGGTTGTCCAAAAGTTGAGTTTTTCATTCCAAGTTTATCAAAAAGGAGTTGCTGTGTCAAATCAGAAAAACTTTGTTTCGAAATATCCATTAATGCCATTTGAGCAATCATACTGCCACCGCCTGAATAACGAAACTCTTTATTTGGTTCGTTGTTAACTACTACTGGTCTGGTTCCTGAAATTTTTGAACCATTTAAAATTTCTACAACACTAGGCAAAGGTTGATCTGGTGTAAAACCAAAATAAGATGATTGTGAAGTTCCTGCTGAATGGCTTAACAGCATTCTTAAGGTTATAGGTGTCTTTTTAGTATAATCATTTTCGGTTATTTTCCAAGAAGTAAGGTAGTCATTAATGGGCTTTTCTAATTTAATTTGCTCGTTTTCGACCATTTTTAAGGCAGCAACAGCCATTAAAAACTTACTAATTGAACCCGCAGAAAACATGGTTTCTGTAGTTACAGGTGATTTCTGAAGTGTGTCAGCCAAACCATAACCTTTTGCCCAATCAATTTTATAATCTTTTATAACAGCTATACTAACTCCTGGCACATTGTAATATTTCATTCTTTCAATGATGTTCCACCCTTCAAATCCTTTTACAGGTACAAAGGGAATTAAGTTGTTTTCAACTTGTGCAATTCTTTTAGCCAATGTCTTGTTTTGCGCAAAGACTTGTCCGACAAAAAGTGTTAATAATATTAAAAGTATTTGTTTCATTTATTGGTTGGGTTATTTAGTTATTGGTCAATACGGTTAAACTCTTAACCCCATAACCATATAAACTCTTACATATTAATACTTTAGCCATCGATACAATTCTTTCCAAGTTGGTTTTTTACCGTACATCAAAATTCCAACACGGTAAATTTTAGAAGCAAACCAAACTACTAAAAAGAAGGTAGCAAATAAAAGTGCTATCGAAAGCGCAATCTGCCACAAAGGTACGCCAAACGGAATACGCATCAACATCACAATAGGCGAAGTCAGTGGCACCATCGAAAAAACCGTAGCCACTGTTCCGTGTGGATCATTTACAACTGTAAAAAACCCGATATAAACACCCAATACCAAAGGCATGATAATAGGTAACAAAAATTGTTGTGAATCGGTTTCGTTATCTACGGCCGCTCCAATAGCAGCGTAAAAGGAACTATACAAAAAGTACCCTCCAATAAAGTAAATGACAAAACAACTTAAAATCGTCGCGATGGGCAAATTCAATATTTCAGCAATATACATTTGAGCAGTACTAGTCATCTCTTGTTGCGCTGATTGCATCATTTCGGGCGGAATTTGATTAGTCGCTCCTACATTGGCACCCAAAAATACCGAAGCCGAAAACAACAAACTCAAACCGATAATGGCCCAAATAAAGAATTGCAGAATTCCCGCTAAGGAAGTTCCTATGATTTTTCCCATCATCAATTGAAATGGCTTTACCGATGAAATAATGATTTCGATAATTCGATTGGTTTTTTCTTCTATAACAGAACGCATCACCATATTACCATAAATGATGATAAACATCATAATCAAATAACCGAAAGCGCCGCCAATAGCAATTTTAATTTCGTTCAAGCCTTTCAAACTTTGTTCACCAGAGGCTTTCTTCAAATTAATACTGACGTTAGCTTCTGCCTGATGAATGGCTAATGTGTCCAAATGCGCTTCTTCTAAATTCGTCAACGTCATTTTTTTAGCAATAACTTCCTGCGTTTTTTCGATAAACGAAATACTTGGACTTTCGTTAGAAATAAACTGAATTTGGTTTTCTAAAGTTGCATTATCTTTTGCTTTTGGAATGAATAAAACCCCTTCGTAAGCTTCGTCTACAATACTCTTTTTAAGCGTGGGTAAATCTACCGCTGTCAAATCAAGATAATTATATTCTTCAGACGGTTTATTTTTAGCCAGAAATTCGCCCACAAACCTTCCCGATTCATCATGAATTGCAATTTGTTTCGTATCCGCTTTCATAGAACTTAAATAACCCACAAACAAAGCGATTCCCACAAATAGTAACGGACTTAAAAATGTCATTACAATGAAGGATTTATTGCGCACTTTGGCAATAAATTCTCTTTTAATAATTAATGAAATAATGCTCATTTACCTTTTATTTACTGGTTACTGTTTGAATAAAAATATCATTTACACTTGGAATTTTTTCCATAAAGTGAGTGACTTGTCCGCGTTGCGTTAAAATATGCAACAGCTCATTTGGACTTGAATTCCCCAACTGCACCTCTAATTTCAATTCATTATTCAACGATTTAAATTGGGCTGGTGCCAAAGTAAATTTTTGAGTAATATCATACATCAAACCTTCTACATTGTCCGAAAGTATACCCACCTCAAAACTATTGGTGCGGAATTGTTTTCTTACCTCGTCCAACTTTCCTTCAATCAATTTATTGGATTGATGAATCAAAGCGATATCATCACATAATTCTTCGACACTTTCCATTCGATGTGTCGAAAAAATAATAGTCGAACCTTGTTCTTTCAAAGCTAAAATTTCATCTTTAATCACATTCGCATTCACCGGGTCAAAACCCGAGAACGGTTCGTCAAAAATTAATAATTTCGGCTGGTGTAATACACAAACTACAAATTGGATTTTTTGTGCCATTCCTTTCGATAACTCTTGTATTTTTTTATTCCACCAACCTTGAATTCCCAATCGGTCAAACCAATAATCGAGTTGTTTTTTGGCTTCGGCTTTGGTCAAACCTTTCATTTGTGCCAAATACAAACACTGCTCCCCCACTTTCATGCTTTTGTACAAACCTCTTTCTTCCGGAAGATAGCCAATGTACTGAACATGTTTGGGTTGTAATTTTTCGCCATCCAAAATGATTTCGCCGCTATCGGGTAAGGTAATTTGGTTAATGATACGAATTAGTGAGGTTTTCCCAGCTCCATTGGGCCCTAACAAGCCGTAAATACTGCCTTTTGGAACTGATAAAGAAACTTCATTTAGCGCAACGAAATCGCCGTATTGCTTCACAATTTTATTAACTTCAAGTAAAATACTCATACCGAATTTGATTTTTAGTTCCTTTTAACTTTGGTGTGTAAAAGTAAAGAATTAGTCCCTAAATACTTGGTTTTGTTACATAAAAAAACCCACCCTTATCAGAAACAAGGATGGGAAAATAATTTTGTATTTTACTAGTTGAAAAAACTAAGAAAACATATCTTTTACTTTTTCAAAAAAGGACTTATCTGACTTTTCTGGATTAGGAGTAAAGTTTTCATCTGCAATGTTTTTCTCAAAGAATTCTTTTTGTTCCTTGTTCAATGTTTTTGGAGTCCAAACATTCACGTGAACTAACAAGTCTCCGTTTCCATATCCATTCAAACTTGGAATTCCTTTTCCTTTCAAACGAAGAATTTTACCTGATTGAATTCCTTCTTCTAATTTGATTCTTACTTTTCCGTTAACCGCTTCAATATCTTTTGAAATACCTAGAACCGCTTCCGAAAAACTGATGTATAAATCGTAATGTAAATTTTCACCTTCGCGTTTCAAGAACTCGTGTTCAATTTCTTCAATAGCTACAATCAAATCACCTGGAATACTATTTCCTGGCGCATCGTTTCCTTTATTAGAAACTTTTAATTGCATTCCATCAACTACTCCCGCAGGAATTTTAATTGCTACTGTTTCGTCTTCTAGAATCATTCCTTGCGAATCTGCATTCGCTGGTTTTTTATCTAATAACTGACCTGACCCGCCACAAGTTGGACAAGTCGAAGCCGATTGCATTCTTCCTAAAATAGTATTCGTAACACGCATTACTTGCCCTTGACCATTACAAGTCGAACAGGTTTTGTAACTCACGCCTTGCGCTTGAACTTTACGTTTTACTTTTACCTTTTTCTCTACACCATTGGCAATTTCTTCCAAAGTCAATTTCACTTTGATACGTAAATTGCTTCCTTTTGTACGACGTGGACCGCTGCTTCTGCCACCGCCAAATCCGCCGCCGAATCCACCACCAAAAATATCACCAAACTGACTGAAAATGTCGTCCATATTCATTCCGCCATGGCCTCCACCATAACCACCTCCAGCTCCATCAAATGCTTGATGCCCGTATTGATCGTATTTGGCTTTTTTCTGAGGGTCGCTCAAAACTTCGTACGCTTCAGCAGCTAATTTGAAGTTTTCTTCCGCTTCTTTATCTCCTGGATTTTTGTCAGGATGGTATTTAATTGCCGATTTTCTATAGGCTTTCTTGATTTCTGCTGCATCTGCACTTTTTGAAATGCCTAATATTTCGTAAAAATCTTTTTTCATAATACTACCATTTTGGTTTAGTTACCAATAACAACTTTTGGGAAACGGATAATTTTATCTCCTAATTTGTATCCTTTCTCTAAAACATCTACAATTTTACCTTTCATTTTGTCAGATGGCGCAGGAATTTGCGTAATTGCTTCGGCAAAATCAGCATCAAATGCATCTCCAGCTTTTACTTCAACTTCTTCTAGACCTTTAGCCACCAAAGTAGATTTTAATTTTTCATGAATTAATTCTACTCCTTTAACTAAAGACTCATCCCCAGACTTACTGATTTCAACCGCAGCTCTGTCAAAATCATCCAAAACAGGAAGCATCGCTAACAACACTTCTTGATTAGCTGTTTTAAACAACTCGATACGTTCTTTTGTAGTTCTTCTTTTGTAATTTTCAAATTCAGCAAATAAACGTAAAAATTTATCTTTTTCTGCCGCTAAATCTAAAGCTAATTGCTCTTCAACAGGTAATTCTTCGACACTCGCTTGTTCTTCATTTGCCTGTGTTTCCACTGGTGTTCCTTCTATTTCTTGATCAATTTCTGTTTTTTCAGTAGTCATATTACTTGTATTTTTAAAAATATTCTTAAACTTCATTTTTATTTGTTTTTTGATTACAAAAGTACTGCCAAATCTTCAAAAATGTCAAATTGTCACCCTGAGAGTACAAATTCTGATGGAAAATGAAATCGGCAATTCGTATCTAATTTTATTTTTGAGCCCTTAAAAATTTAATAAAATTTTAAGACTATTTCGTTTTCTATTAAATTAAATTTGTAATCGAAACAAATAGTATTTTAGTTTGTCTCCCTACATAGAAATTAAGGTTGGTTTCTAAATAATTATTAATTCAGTATTACCTTATAGAAAAAAAAGCTTCGTTCCCATCAAACGAAGCTTTTTTTTATGACAAACCTTTTTTCAACTCTTCCAAACTGAGATATTTCTGTTCTCCAGTTTGCAAGTTTTTTAAAGTATAGGAATTCGAATTCATCTCTTGATCACCCGCCATAACTACATATGGAATATTTCGTTTATCAGCGTGTTGAAATTGTTTAGCCAACTTAGCGTTGTCAGGATATAATTCTACTTTTATTCCCAATTGACGCAATTCTTTAATCGCTTTCATCGCATAAAACGCTTCCTTTTCGCCATAATTAATAAACAATGCTTGCGAAGTTGAAGTAACTGTAGTTGGAAACAATCCCAATTCTTCTACAACCAAATAAATACGGTCTAAGCCAAAAGAGATTCCCACTCCACTCATATTTTTTAAACCAAAAATACCTGTCAAATCATCGTAACGACCACCACCTCCGATGGAACCCATAGCAACTCCCGCTGGTGCCGCTACCTCAAAAATAGCCCCGGTATAATAATTCAATCCTCGAGCCAAGGTAACGTCCAAATCCAAAATAGCGGTTACTAATCCAAGTTCGGTAACTTTATCACAAATAAATCTCAATTCCTCAACCCCTTTCATACCTTCAACTGAATCTGCTAATAAACCGGATAATTGATTGATTTTCTCCGAAAAATTTCCCGTAAAACTAAACAAAGGTTGCACCTTGGCAATAGCGTTTTCCGAAATTCCTTTCTCCATCATTTCCTTTTTAACACCGTCTTCACCGATTTTATCCAACTTATCCAAAGCCACCGTAAAATCAATTAATTTATCCGACGCACCAATCACTTCAGCAATTCCAGAAAGGATTTTTCTATTGTTAATTTTTATGGTCACACCATTTAATCCTAAAGCTGTGAAAACGCCATCGTACAACTGGATCAATTCAACTTCTTGCCACAATGAGGTGGAACCTACCACATCAGCATCACACTGAAAGAATTCTCTAAAACGGCCTTTTTGAGGACGATCAGCTCTCCAAACGGGTTGAATTTGGTACCTTTTAAAAGGAAATTCAATTTCGTTTTGGTGTTGCACTACATAACGCGCAAAAGGCACCGTCAAGTCATAACGCAAGGCTTTTTCTGAAATACTTGATGTTAATTTAGTACTGTCCTTTGCTTCCAAATGAGTCGCATTGGCTTTTGCCAAATAATCCCCTGAATTCAATATTTTAAATATCAAACGATCACCCTCTTCACCGTACTTACCCATCAAGGTTTCAGAATTTTCAAAAGACGGAGTTTCAATCGGTTGAAAACCAAATTTCTCAAAATTACTTTTAATTACTTGGATAATATACTGACGCTTTGCCACCTCAGCTGGTGAAAAATCTCGGGTTCCTTTTGGAATACTTGGTTTTGATGCCATTTTAATTTACGATTTACGATATACGATTTACGATTCCTAAGTGACGGAACGATTTGCAACTTGGATTTCAAATTCCTTAAATGCAGTGCAAATATCTTATTTTTAAAATAAATATCACGGATTCTAAAGCAAACTTGTAACAAAAATTGTATTTTCGTGACAAATTGATACTATGTTAAATTTATTCAAAGAAAATGTAAAGATTGCGATTGGTTCTGTTCGAACACAATTGTTGCGTACCATTTTAACGGTATTAATTATTGCTATTGGAATAACTGCTTTAGTTGGAATTCTAACTGTAGTGGCAGCCTTAGAAAACACCCTTTCGGCCGATTTTGCTTCTATGGGAGCCAATACATTCAACATCAATCAATACGAAAATACAACTAGAAATCGAGGGAATGATGAGAGAGAAATTATCAACCCAATTATTTCCTATCCTGAAGCTGTTGCTTTTCAAGACAAATTCAAATACCCTTTTACGGAAACTTCCCTATCGTTTACTGCTACATCAAGAGCAGAAGTAAAATATGAAGCTAACGAAACAGATCCTGAAATAACAGTTGTTGGTGTAGATGAAAATTTTATTCCCAACTCTGGTTTAGAAACTAGTTTGGGTAGGAACTTCAATGGATTTGACATTGACAACAATACCTATATGTGTATTGTAGGGTCAGATTTTGAAAAAGGTTTGCTCAAAGATGTAAACCCAATAAATAAAATTATTTCCATTCGGGGTGCTAAGTTTAAGGTAATTGGAGTTTTAAAAGAGAAAGGATCTACTTTTGGAAATAGTCAAGATTTACGTGTTTTAATCCCTATCCAAGTGGCTCGATCGTTATTCACAGCACCTAATATCAATTACAGTTTAAGTGTAATGGTAAACAAAAAAGAACTGTTAGAACAAGCTATAGATAATGCTACCAGTACTATGCGACGTGTTCGAAAATTAAGCCCCGTAAAAGACAACAATTTTGGTGTAGTGCGTTCTGACGATTTAATCAACCGAATTCTAAGTATCACTCAATACCTCGGATTAGCTTCTTGGCTTATTGGAGTCATTACCGTTTTAGGGTCTTCTATCGCTTTAATGAATATTATGATTGTTTCGGTAACAGAAAGAACCCGAGAAATTGGTGTCCGAAAAGCGTTAGGAGCCAAAAAATCAACTATTGCTTTTCAGTTTTTTATTGAAACCTTATTAATAGGACAACTAGGTGGATTAGTCGGTATTGTTTTTGGAATCTTAATTGGTTTCGGAATTGCAACTGCTATGGACTTTACCTTCGTTATTCCTTGGGGTGCAATCATGGCAGCCTTCATTACAAGTTTTATTGTTGCTATTGTTTCCGGATTGTATCCAGCAATTAAAGCAGCCGTATTAGATCCAATTGAGGCATTGCGTTACGAATAAAGTTATTTACGATTTGCGATATTAGATATACGATATTTTGTTAATCGTACTTATTAATTCGTACATTGAATCATCCTGTCATTACCGTAAATATCTTTTCTAAGTACAGTGTCTTTGAAGCCCATTTCTTGAAGTAAATTCAGCATTTCTTGACCTAGATATTGATTGATTTCAAAATACAATTGACCATTCAGACTTAGATTTTTCTGAGCCAATTGTGCAATCTTTCGATAAAAAATTAAAGCATCATTATCTGCCACAAAAAGTGCCAAATGCGGTTCATTGTCCAGCACATTTTTCTTAATTTCTTGTTTTTCCAAATTACGAACATAAGGTGGATTCGAAACAATTAGGTCAAATTGCTGACCTAAATCTTCGGTTTCTAAAATACTTTGGTGAATGAACTGAATTTGAACTTGATTGAACTCGGCATTTTTTTGGGCTGTAGCCAATGCTTTTTCCGAAACATCCAAAGCAAAAACTTCCGCATTAGGTAAATTCTTAGCTAACGAAATGGCAATACAACCACTCCCCGTTCCGATATCTAAAATTTTGATTTTTGATTCTTGATTTTTGATTCTTGATTTTTGAACTATCCAATCCACCAACTCTTCTGTTTCTGGCCTTGGAATTAAAACATTGATATTGACTTCCAATTCCAATCCGTAAAAATGAGTAGCACCTAATAAATATTGTATCGGGATTTCTTTTTTTAATTGTTCCAAAATCAAATTCCAAAATTCCAATTCTGCTTCCGAAAAAACTAAATCCGGTTGTAATGCTAAATCCACTCGCTTTAGTTGATGTTTGGCTTCCAAAATGAGATAGAAAAAACTCTCTGCTTCTCCCACATCATATATAGAAGTCAGTTCTTGAATAAATTGGGCTCGGTACTTTTTTATAGTCATGTTAAGGTGCTACTATCGTTTTACAAATCTTGCAACATCCATACTGGACAACTCGTATGTCCTGTGCAACCCATGGGTGCATCTAAGTATTCAAAACCTGATTTTTTGTATAATTTTTGTGCCGCATGCATGAATGGCATGGTTTCTAAATAACATTTTTCGAAACCAAATCCCCTTGCTGATTGTAAACAAACTGCCATCATTTCGCTACCAATTCCCTTGCCTCGCGTTTCGGGTAAAAAGTACATTTTTTGCAATTCGCAAATGCTAGGAGCTTCATTTTCCAAAGGTGCAATTCCTGCAACACCCATAATTTTTCCTTGGTGTTCTACTACATAATAAACAGCTCTTGGCTTGTTGTATTCTTCATACATCAAGTCCAAATACTGATCTTCGTAGGCAGTTCCTACTTTAGGAATATTCAATTCGTCAAAAACAGCACGTATTAATTGAGCTACTGCCGCATTGTCTTTCTTCTCTATTTTTCTAATGATCCAATTCTCCATTTATATAAAAA
>CAYWFQ010000007.1:0-37017 GCA_964457505.1 uncultured Flavobacterium sp. | reverse complement strand
TTGTGATTTTAATTGTTCAGACATGCTGATTAAAAATTTGTATTCTGTATTTTCTTGGATTTCTTTATGCGAAAGAAAACAACAGAAGTTGTTTGTATAAGTAATTAATACCTAGAGGAAATCCTTATCCACCAAAAGGTGCGCAAAGGTAATATATCTTTATTAATTTTTCAAATTTATTTGGACTTATAATTGACTATTAAAACTTTGATTATCAATAGTAATCATTCAAGTAGATTAACAAATCTCATTTTATCCAACTGATATTAAAAATTGAGCATAAAAAAACCAAGAACAAGTCTTGGTTTATATTGATTTTAGAACAAAAATTAATGTTTAACTTGATCTAATTCTGCTGGATTATGTTTGTGCTTAAAGAATATAGCGAAAGCTATACCTATAATCAAAGCATAAGTAGAAAATGCAATCCAGATGTTATGCCAATCTTTAATTCCATTTTGAGTGTAATAATTATCGATCACCAATCCACTCACATAACTTCCTAAAAAGGCACCTACTCCATTAGTCATCATCATAAACAATCCTTGCGCAGAAGAACGAATTGAAGAATCAGTTGTGGTTTCTACAAATAATGAACCTGAAATATTGAAGAAATCAAATGCCATTCCGTACACAATGCAAGATAAAATAATCATCCAAAGACCTTCGGCTGGATCTCCAAAAGCAAATAATCCAAAACGCAATACCCAAGCAATCATCGAAAATAACATGACTTGTTTAATTCCGAAGCGTTTCAAGAAAAATGGAATAGCTAAAATAAATACAGTTTCAGAAATTTGAGAAATCGACATAATAATAGTAGAAGAACTCACTACTATTGAATCTTTGTATTCTGGGAAATTTTTAAAATCATTTAAAAACGCATCCCCATACATATTCGTCAACTGTAGAGCAGCTCCTAAGAACATTGAAAACAATAAGAATAAAGCCATTTTTGAATTGGAAAACAATTTAAATGCATTCAATCCTAATTGCTCTGTAAAAGAAGCATCTTTTGAAATCAATCGTTGTGGTGGACATTGAGGCAAAGTGAAAGAGTAAATCCCTAATACAATGGCAAAAAATGCAGCGAAATAGAATTGATTTGCCGTAATTGGACTGTCTAATAAACTAGCGATTCCATTACCCACATTTAAACCAAAATCATGAATGTAACTAGGTGGATTTGGTGAGCTAAAAATATTAGTCAACCACATAGCAGCAATAAAACCAATAGTTCCCCAAACACGAATAGGTGGAAAAACTTTTACCACGTCATATTTGTTATTTTTCAGTATGGTATATGCAATTGAATTAGACAACGAAATCGTCGGCATATAGCATATCATAGCTCCGAAAATCACATAATACAATACATTGGGATCATCTACTTTTGGTACATAAATCAAAATGATTCCATACAAAATATGAAGAATCCCATATAATTTTTCGGCGTTCAACCATTTGTCAGCAATAATTCCAGTAATAGCTGGCATAAACAAAGAAGATAACCCTAGAGTAGAAAAAATAGCCCCAAACTCAGCTCCTGTCCAACCTTTAGCATTAAAACAATAAGTTCCAATTGTGATCAACCAAGCTCCCCAAACAAAGAACTGTAAAAAGCTCATGACCGTCAATCTAAATTTTATACTCATAATTGATTTATGTATTTGTAATAAATAGTTTGTAAATCTAACATTAAAAAAGAAATTCGCAAAAATTTAATTTTCTTTAATAATTTCATTCACCAAATCCAAAACAGCTCCAAACTGCTCTTCTCTCGTAAGGTGAGAATTGTCAATTTCAACTGCATCATCTGCCATTACTAATGGAGAATCTTCACGATGAGTGTCAATGTAATCACGCTCTTCAACATTCTTCAATACTTCTTCATAGGTAACTGAATCCCCTTTTTGTAGTAATTCATCGTAACGTCTTTGCGCACGAGTAGCTGCACTAGCAGTCATGAAAACTTTCAATTCGGCATCCGGAAATACAACAGTTCCAATATCACGACCATCCATAACAATCGCTTTATTTTTTCCCATTTCTTGTTGTTGCTCGACCAATTTAGAACGCACTTCCGAAATTTCAGCCACCTTACTTACAAAACCAGACACTTCAATAGTTCGAATTTCCTTTTCTATATTTTGTCCATTCAAGTACATTTCTGCAAAACCTAATTCGGAATTAAATTTAAATTCTAATACTATATCTTTTAATTTGTTAACTAATTCTATTTTATCAAAAACATTAACTGAAATTAAATTGTTTTGCATTGCAAAAAATGCCACGGCTCGATACATTGCGCCAGTGTCAACATAGATATAACCCAAATGTTTTGCTAGCTGTTTTGCCAAAGTACTTTTACCAGTAGAAGAAAATCCATCTATGGCTATGGTGATTTTTTTAGTCAAAATATACTGTTTTTAATACGGTTTTAAATAACTCTTGAATGTTGCGAAGATAAAATTATAAATACAATAAACGAAAAATTCCAAACCCCAAAACTGAAAAATGTGCAGTTTGGAATTTGGAATTAATTTATTGTAACAAAAATAGTACTAGACTAATGTCTTCGCATTTTTAACTTTCTGCTCTGTAATGGCAATTTGTAATACTTCACTCATCTCTTTTACGTAATGAAAAGTTAGTCCATCAAGATATTCCGGCTTGATTTCGTCAATATCACTTTTGTTTTCGTGACACAATATTATTTCCTTAATATTGGCTCTTTTTGCAGCTAATATCTTTTCTTTGATTCCGCCAACTGGCAACACTTTGCCTCTCAAAGTAATTTCTCCAGTCATGGCTAAGTTTTTCTTTACTCTTTTTTGTGTAAACAGAGAAACCAAAGACGTTAGCATCGCAATTCCTGCACTTGGACCATCTTTTGGCGTTGCTCCTTCTGGAACGTGTAAATGAATATTGTACTTATTTAATATTTCAGAATTAAGTCCCATAGCTGCTGAATTAGCTTTAATATACTCCAAAGCAATTGTAGCTGATTCTTTCATTACAATTCCTAAGTTTCCAGTAATTGTCATAGTTCCTTTTCCTGGAGACAGTAAGGACTCTATGAATAAAATATCGCCTCCTACACTAGTCCAAGCCAAGCCTGTAACCACACCAGCAACCTCATTACTTTCGTATTTATCTCTTTCTAATCTTGGCACACCCAAAACTTTCACAATATCTTCGTCGGTTACTTTTTTATTGTACTCCTCCTCCATTGCAACTGATTTAGCTGCATTTCGAATGACTTGTGCCAATTTATTTTCCAAACCACGAACTCCTGATTCCCGCGTATATCCTTCAACGATTTTTTCCAATTGCTTTTTACCAATGGTTAACTCTTTAGAAGTTAATCCGTGTTCTTTCAATTGTCTTGGAAATAAGTGCTGACGAGCAATTTCTACTTTCTCTTCAATAGTGTAGCCCGACATCTTAATCACTTCCATTCTGTCGCGCAAAGCGGGCTGAATGGTAGCCATATTATTGGAGGTAGCAATGAACATTACTTTCGATAAATCGTATCCCATTTCAAGGAAATTATCATAAAAAGAATTGTTTTGCTCAGGATCCAACACTTCCAATAAAGCGGAAGAAGGATCGCCACTATGACTGTTCGATAGTTTATCTATTTCGTCCAATACAAAAACAGGATTAGAAGTTCCCGCTTTTTTCAAACTTTGAATGATTCGACCAGGCAAAGCCCCAATGTATGTCTTTCTATGTCCTCTAATTTCAGCCTCATCACGCAATCCGCCTAAAGAAATTCGAACATATTTTCTTCCCAAAGCTTCTGCTATTGAACGCCCAATTGAAGTTTTACCCACACCCGGAGGTCCTGTCAAACAGATGATTGGTGATTTCATGTCATTTCGCAATTTCAAAACTGCCAAATGTTCAATCATTCTTTTCTTTACGTCTTCCAAACCAAAATGATCTCGGTCTAGTATTTTTTGTGCACGTTTTAAATCAAAATTATCTTCTGAAAATTCGTTCCAAGGTAAATCCAAAAACAAATCCAAATAATTCCTTTGAATACTAAAATCAGGCGCTTGCGGATTCATTCTGCGCAATTTTGACAATTCTTTTTCGAAGTGTTTTTGCGTAGTTTCGTCCCATTTTTTAGTTTTAGCGCGCTGACTCATTTCGTCAAACTCTTCTTCGTGTGAAACACCTCCCAATTCTTCTTGGATGGTTTTCATTTGTTGGTGAAGAAAATATTCGCGCTGCTGTTGGTCTAAATCAAATCGAACTTTAGATTGAATATCATTTTTCAATTCCAATTTTTGCAACTCTACGTTCATAAAACGCAAGGTTTCTAAAGCACGATCTTTTAGATCATTAATCTTCAATAAATCTTGTTTCTCTTTTACCGAAAGGTTCATATTTGAAGAAACAAAGTTGACCAAGAACGATTTACTTTCAATATTCTTGATTGCAAAAGTGGCTTCGCTTGGTAAATTCGGACTTTCTTGAATGATTCGAACTGCCAATTCTTTTAGCGAATCGATGATCGCATTGAACTCTGTGTCATTCTTTTTAGGACGTTTTTCAGGAACTTCTTTTACGGTAGCCGTAATATAAGGCTCTTCTGAAATTACTTCTGCAATTTCAAAACGTTTTTTTCCTTGTAGAATAACTGTAATATTACCATCAGGCATTTTTAGCACACGTAAAATCCTTGCTACAGTACCAATAGTATGTATATCTGATTTTGTTGGATCTTCGTCTTCTTCGTTTTTTTGTGCTACAACCCCAATATTTTTACCTGAAGCATTCGCATCATTGATCAATTTGATCGATTTATCGCGCCCCGCAGTAATAGGAATAACAACACCTGGAAACAAAACCATATTGCGCAATGGCAAAATGGGTAATGTTTCTGGCAACTCTTCGTTATTCATTTCCTCCTCGTCTTCTGGAGTCAATAATGGAATTAATTCGGCATCCGAATCAAATTCTTGAAGTGACAGATTGTCAATAGTGAGTATTTTATGATTTGACATAAAGTATAATAAGTCGTTTTGTCATTAATTTTTGAAATTCAATAGGTCTAGACAATACATAATGTATTTCATTAGACCGAAGCTTAATAAGTCAATCTTTGTGCCAAAATAAATAGTGAAGTTGAATGATTATTCTAATTCTGTTGTTTTAGGAACACGACGTAACAATACAAGTCCAATTACAAAGAAGATACCTAAAAACACAATTGCAAATCGCGGACTGCCTGTAATTTGGTCAATAATTCCATAGACACACATTCCAATTACAATTCCTATTTTTTCGGCTACGTCGTAAAAACTAAAAAAAGAAGCTGTGTCATCAGATTGCGGTAATAATTTAGAATAGGTTGAACGAGATAAGGCTTGAATTCCGCCCATGACTAAGCCCACTAATCCTGCCATAACATAAAAATGAATGGGTAATGTTATAAAATAAGCCATCGCACATAAAACCACCCAAAACCCATTTATCGCTATAAGAGTAGGAATATTTCCAAATTTAGCGGATGCTTTAGATGTAAAGGTAGCGCCCACAATAGCTACTAACTGAATCAATAAAATACAGATAATCAACCCTGTTGTGCTTTCACTTTGTGATGCCCATTGAATTTCTTGTGCTCCAAAATAAGTTGCAATCAACATTACAGTTTGAACTGCCATACTGTAGACAAAAAAACTAGCAAGGTATTTTTTTAAAGCTTTATTTTCTTCTAACAAATGCCATACTTTTTGTAACTCTTTGTAACCATTAAAAATGATATTTTTCTTGAGCTGACTCGCTACAATTTTGTTTCCTTTTGGTAAATAATAATAAGTGTATTGACTGAACAAAATCCACCAAAAACCTACCATAACAAAGGAATACCGCATGGCTTTCATAGCCGCCTCACCTTTTGTTCCAGAGATTCCGAATACATCCGGCATCATAATCATAGCCAAATTAACAATCAATAAAATCACGCTTCCTACATAACCATACGAAAATCCTTTAGCGCTAATGGCATCTTGTTGGTCAGCAAATGCGATGTCTGGTAAATAGGAATTATAGAAAACCCAACTTCCCCAAAACCCAACTAATCCTAGAAAATAAAAAACTAAACTGATGTAAATATTTTCAAGACTAAACCAATAGAGACCGATGCAGGAAAGTGCTCCCAGATAACAGAAAAACTTCATAAAAGATTTTTTGTTACCAACATAATCTGAAATTCCAGAAAGAATTGGAGAAATAAAAGCAACAACTAAAAAAGCAAACGCGGTAACAAAACTAATTAAGGCTGAATTTTTGAGCGAGAAACCAAAAACGGTTATGTAATGATTGCGGTCTGAAAATAATGCTTCATAAAAAATAGGAAATACAGCTGAGGAGATTACTAATGAATATACTGAATTAGCCCAATCATAAAACGCCCATGCATTCAACAATTTTGTACTCCCTTTTGGTAAATCTGCCATAATTCTTTTTGTTTAGGGGACTAATTTATTTATTTTTTAATTAGTATCACAAAAACAAGTTCAAATTCGGACTTTAAATCGTGATTGATAAAAAAAACAGCTTGTAAAAAATATAAATTAAACTACTTTTATGGTTCTCAAATTAGAAGAATAAAAAACAACTTCTAATTAAAAATAATATTGATGACAAAAAAAACTAAAAACATACCGAAATCTCAAGAAATTCCGGGTTTTATTATTTTAATTTCCAAAACATTAGCGTTTATTTCCAGTCGCATAGTCACTTTGTTTGCGGCTAAATTATTCACAACACCTATCAAACATAAAGTCCCAAAACGAGAATTGGAAATGGATCGATCCAGCCAACAAAAATTGATTGAAATCCCAGCAATCAATAAATCGATTATGGTCTATGAATATGGTAAAAGTGACAAAAAAGTACTTTTAGTACACGGATGGTCTGGCCGAGGAACACAACTTTTTAAAATTGCTGATGCCTTAGTAAAAGAAGGATATTCTACAATCAGTTTTGATGCTCCAGCACATGGAAAATCACCCGGGAATTCAAGTATTATGCTTGAATTTATTGCTTCTATTTTTGAATTAGAAAAACAATATGGGCCTTTTGAAATCGCTATTGGACATTCTTTAGGTGGAATGGCAGTACTCAACGCAAAAAAATCAGGATTCCAAACAGATAAAATCGTTGTGGTGGGTAGTGGCGATATTGTTCAAGATATTATTGATGATTTTATTAAGAAATTGCATTTAAAACCCCTAATTGGATTGAAATTACGTAATCATTTTGAAAACAAATACAAAGAGGCAATGGATAACTACTCTGCTTTCAAAGCGGCAGCAGATATTACAACTCCTATTTTAATAATTCATGATGAAAATGATTATGAAGTTCCTGTAAAAGCCGGAATAAATATTCATCAACATGCGAAAAATGGCGAGTTATTAATTACAAAAGGATTAGGTCATCGAAAAATTTTAGGAGACGCCAATGTGATTCAGAAAATAATTGAATTTTCTAGACTCTATTAAATCAATCCCTTTTATTAAATTTGAATTCTTTAATACTATTAATATGAAAATTACTTCAATTGTTTGCGCACTTTTTTTGGGATTAATTACTCAAAATAACTATTCGCAAACTACAGTTAGCGACACACAGATCGCAAAAATGGTAACTGAAGTTAGCGCTTCCAATATGGAAAATACAGTCCGAAAACTAGTTTCCTTTGGAACACGTCATACTTTAAGCGATACCAAAAGTAACACAAGAGGAATTGGGGCAGCACAACGTTGGGTAAAATCAGAATTTGATAAATATGCTAAAGAATCCAACGGAAGATTGACTGCTGAAATAGATTATTTCACCATTAAAGCAGATGGTCGAAGAATTGCAGTTGATAGCCAATTAGGTAATGTGATGGCTACTCTAAAAGGAACTGATCCAACAGATACTCGTGTGTTGATTATCAGTGGACACTTGGATTCGCGCGCTTCTGATGTAATGGATTCTAAAATCGATGCTCCAGGTGCAAATGATGATGGATCAGGCGTAGCGGCTGTACTCGAGATAAGTAGAATAATGTGTAAAAAAGAATTTCCTTTTACTGTAATTTTTGTTGCGGTCGTGGGTGAAGAACAAGGATTGTATGGAGCTAGACATTTGGCTGAAAAAGCCAAAGCAGAAAACTGGAATATTGTTGCTATGCTCAATAATGATATGATTGGCAATAGTTTATCCAATGGAACAGGATTGCGAGATAATTTGAATGTACGCGTTTTTAGCGAAGCTATTCCCTTTCTAGAAACTGAAGCTGAAGCCAAAGTAAGAAAATCTACGAATCGTGAAAATGATAGTCCTTCCCGATTATTAGCTCGATATATCAAAACAACTACAAGTCAATATGTTGACCAATTGAATATTAATTTAGTGTACCGAAACGATCGCTTTTTACGCGGTGGAGATCATACACCCTTTTCTCAAAATGGATTTACAGCCATTCGTTTTTGCGAAATGAACGAAAACTACGACCACCAACACCAAGATGTACGATTAGAAAAAGGAACTCAATTTGGTGATTTACCTGAATTTATGGATTTTGAATACATGCGAAAAGTAACTTGTGCGAACTTAGCTACCTTAAGTAATTTAGCTTGGTCTCCAAAAGCACCTTTAAATGTCGGTGTTAAAATTACTGAATTGACTAATTTTTCTGATTTAGTTTGGACTGCTCCACAAGGAAAACCGGTATATGGTTATAATGTGCTCATTCGTGAAACATCTTCTTCCCATTGGGAAAAAACTATTTTCGTGAAAGATACCTCAATTTCAATTCCATATTCAAAAGACAACTTTTTGTTTGCGATACAATCCGTTGATGAATTAGGACATGCTAGTTTGCCTGTCTTTCCGGTTCCTGTTAAATAAAAAAAAGGAGTTCAAAATTTGAACTCCTTTTTTTTTTATATTAAATTCTTAAAATAATTCAATAAAATGGAATCGTTTTTACGAGTAGGTGTAAATACCTCCAGTAATCCAGGATTTTCATTATTTGAATACAATTCGGACAAGGCTTTTTCTAAACTATTTTCATCGCTTGCTATACTATAATTGAACCCATACATTTTCGCCAAATGTTCTGCCGTATGACAATGTGAGGTTTCAAAAAAAGTATTGAAAACAGGTGATTCTTCATGACCTGGTAGTATTCTAAAAATACCTCCTCCACCATTATTAATCAAAATAATTTTAAAATTCTTTGGGATATAATCGTTCCAAAGGGCATTGGTATCGTATAAAAAACCAATATCTCCAGTTATAAAAGTAGTTTGTTTACCGTTGGCTACAGCCGCTCCTATTGCGGTTGACGTACAACCATCTATTCCGCTAGTACCTCTGTTACAATATACATCAATAGAAGGATCAATAGGAATTAATTGTGCGTAACGAATAGCCGAACTATTTCCTATTTGCAATTGACTGTTTTTGGGTAATTGAGGAATTGTTTTCTCAAAAACTTTAAAATCCGAGAAAGGAATTGTGGACAAATACTCCTCGTGTTTTATTTTTCTACTATGTTTTAGACTGTCTAATTGTTGCGCATAATTACTTGCGATCGAATTTGTCAAAGGCAAAAATTGGTCAAAAAACAATTGCGGACTGATTTCAAAGTGCTTCGTTAAAACATTAAACGTATCATAAGCACGTAAACTGTCAATATGCCAATGGTGTTTAGGTTTATATTTTCGTAAAAAAGCTTTTATTCTTTTGGAAACCACCATGCCACCAAAAGTGACCAATAAATCTGGTTGGAAACTTTCGAAATCTTCAGATGTAAAAGGAGTGATTATGGTATCGATATTGGTAATAAAACTAGGATGATGCAAATTTGAAGTCGTTTCAGTAAAAACTACTACTGAAGGATCATTTGCTAAAAAATGAATTGTTTGTTCATCAATAGCATTAGGTTCGTTTACACCTACCAAAATCATTTTTTGGGTGGATTGATTCCATATTTCAGCAAAAGAATTTAATTCTTCCTGTTTATTATCATAAATAACAGTACTAGTAATGTAAGGTTGCACTGAAAGTTCTGAAACTTTTTCATACAAGGGTTCTTCAAAAGGGGCGTTAATATGCACCGGTCCTTTTTTGGCGAAAGCCGTATCTAAAGCTTCATTAATTTTGAGATCATTTTCCTTGCTAACAAGTTCATTTAAATTAGCATTGTATAACGAATGATTGGCAAATACATTTTCTTGTCGAATGGTTTGTCCGTCGCCAATATCAATTTTACTCTGTGGACGGTCAGCAGAAAGAACAATCAATGGAATTTGACTATAAAAGGCTTCGGCAAAAGCGGGATAATAGTTCAATAAAGCAGATCCTGAGGTACAAACTAACGCTACAGCTTGCTTTGTTTGTTGCGCAATTCCAAGCGCAAAAAAAGCAGCCGAACGTTCATCAGCAATGCTATAACAAGTGAATGCGGGGTTGGATGCAAAGCCAATTGTTAAAGGTGCATTTCTTGAACCTGGTGAAATAATTATATTGGTAATTCCTTTGGCTAAAAAAATCTCAAGAATGCTTTGTGCTAAAGGTATTTTGGGGTAGATCATGATGAATTGTAATTCAATTAGAATGTGACACAAATTTACAATTGTAATTCTAAACTGTTAGTAAATTATCATATAATTTTCAGTCTGATTTTAAAAAAGAAAATATATTTGCATTAAACTTATAAAATTTCAGATATGAAGCCCCACTTTAAACACCTCATTACTATTCTTTCACTTTTATGTGTATTTTTCACTCAAGCTCAGGATTCTATTCGTTTTGATGAAACTGGATTAGAATCAGTAATTCAGCGTTCAAAAGTTGAAAAAAAACCAGTTTTTTATATGATTTATGCTAACTGGTGTGTGTATTGTAATAATATAAAGAAAAATGTTTTGAAGGATCCAGAAGTCATATCCTATATGAACTCAAATTATATTTTTGCTGGTTTGGATTTTGAAAAGCCAGGATCCGAAGATTTCAAAACAAAATATAAGGTTAAAACCTTTCCTACTTTTATTGTGTTAGATGAAAATGGTACAGAATTAGCCCGTTTAACCGGAGAATTAAAGAAAGAAAAATTTCTTTCAGAAGCTAAATTAGCTTTGAATCCTAAACAACAATTGCCTTTTCTAAAAGCCGAATATGAAAAAGATAAAAGCAACGGAATCGCTTTGATGCGTTATCTAGTGGCTTTGAAAAAAGGAAACGAACGTAAAGAATTGAACCCAATTGCACACGACTATTTTGAAAAACTTACTGACGATAAAATTGTTAGTGAAGTCAATTGGAAAATTTTTACCAATGGTGTTACGGATATTGAATCTAGAGAATATAAATTTGTTATAACTAATCAACAAGCCTTTGCAGCTATTACGTCTCAAAAAAGAGTTAATGACAAGTTTAAAAATAGTGTTATTGAATTATTGAAACCAATTGTAAAAACCAATGATATTGCCAACTACAAAAAACAACGAGCAATAGCTAAAACCATTAACGCTCCAGTAATTGACTCATTGCTATTTCAATACGATTTAGATCATTATGAGGCAAATAAAGATTGGACACAATATAAAAAAGTTGCTACCGAAAACATCAAAAAACACGTTTGGAATACTCCTAAAGTAATCAAAGACATTGTATTGAATGTGATGAGAAATTCTACAGATTCTCAAAGTTTAAACCAATCATTAAGTTGGATCAAACATTCAAATGAATTAGAAGAATCCTATGATGGATTATTGCTTGAAGCACGTGTGCAACGTAAACTAAACAATATTCCTGCTGCGATTGCAATGACTAATAAAGCAAAAGCTTTTAGTACTAGTATGGGATGGGATGGTAAAGAAGCTGACAAATTACTAGCCGACCTTTTAATAAGAAAAAAAGTAGCCGCTAAACCTGCTGCTAAACCAAAAAAATAATGGCGATTATTACTCGGCAATATCAAAAATCAGATGCTGTAGCAATACTTGATATTATCAATTATAATATTTTGAATGCTACTGCTTTGTATGATTATACAATTCGAACTTTGGAACAGCAGGAATCAATTTTAGAATCCAAAATACAAGCTGGGTTTCCCGTAATTGTAGCGGAGAACAATGGAGCTGTTGTTGGGTTTGGAATGTACTCTGAATTCCGCTTTAGAGAAGCGTATAAATTTACAGTAGAGCATTCGGTTTATATACATCAAAACAGTCAAGGATTAGGCATTGGCAAACAATTATTAACTGAATTGATTCAATTGGCAAAGAAACAAGGATTGCACACTATGATTGGTGTAATTGATGCCGAAAATCAGAATAGTATTGACTTTCATCACCAATTTGGTTTCAAAACTGTTGGTGTTATAAAGGAATCAGGATTCAAATTTGGAAGATGGCTTGATTCTGTTTTTGTCCAATTGATTTTAGACTAAAAACAATCGTATCTTTGTTGCCTAACAAACCATATGGATTTTACTTTACTCTCCTCGCCTTTACAAGGATTTACTGATTTTCGTTTTAGAAATGCCATTAATACCTATTTTGGCGGAATTGATACCTATTACTCCCCTTACATTCGTTTGAATGGTAAAATGGTGATCAAATCGTTTTACGAAAGAGATTTATTACCAGAGAATAATTTAGACTTGGAAGTGATTCCGCAAGTAATCACTAATGATGCCGATGAATTCTTATTTGTTGCCAAATACGTTCGGGAATTAGGGTACAAAGAATTGAATTGGAATCTAGGTTGTCCCTATCCTATGGTAACTAAATCAGGCATGGGATCGGGTTTAATTAGCAACACCGAAAAAATCAATACGATTTTAGAAAGAGCACATTCTGAATCGGATATTCTGGTTTCTATGAAAATGCGTTTGGGTTACGAAACTGCACAAGAAATTTTGGATGTATTCCCTATTTTAGATCAATTTCCTTTAAAAAATATTGCTATACATGCGCGTCTTGGTAAGCAATTGTACAAAGGTGGCGTGCATTTGGATGCATTTCAAGCCTGTATCGACAGTACTAAACACAAATTATACTATAACGGCGATATTACTTCTGTAACTAAGTTTAGAGAAATGCAAGAACGTTTTCCGAGTATTGATCATTGGATGATTGGTAGAGGATTAATTGCTGATCCTTTTTTACCTAGTATGATTAAAAAAGATACAACAGAATACCCAACAAATAAAATGGCTTTATTCAGTGATTTTCATGATACTTTGTACCAAGGATATAGCGAATCACTTTCTGGACCATCACATATTTTATTGAAAATGCACCATTTATGGGACTATTTTTCGGTTATCTTTACCAATCCACATAAGGTTTTAAAGAAGATTAATAAAACCAAGAACATTCGAAATTACGAATTGGCTGTGAAAGAAATTATAGCTGCCGAATAAAAAAAAGAGATTTTCATTAACTGAAAATCTCTTTTTTACAATGTAATAATTGAAAAGTTTATCCTTTAACCCAATTGACAATTTCTTCGTCTAGCGGTTTAGTTCTTGGCGAAATTACTTTCTCTAACTCCCCATTTTCATTCAATAAATATTTTTGGAAATTCCATTCTACATCAGAATCTTCTACTCCATTTTTAGCTTGTTGCGTTAAAAATTGATACACCTCACACATGTCTTTTCCTTTTACAGAAACCTTTGCCATCATTGGAAAAGTAACACCATAATTCAATTGGCAAAACTGTGCAATCTCTTCATTAGTTCCCGGTTCTTGAGAGAAAAAGTTATTGGCAGGAAAACCTACAATTACAAGTCCTTTGTCTTTGTAAGTAGTATACAAAGTCTCTAAATCTTTATACTGAGGTGTCAAACCACATTTAGAAGCGGTGTTTACCACTAGTATTTTTTTACCTTTAAGGGTAGCAAAATCAAAAGTGTTTCCTGACAAATCAGTCACTTTAAATTGATGAATGGATTGTTTAGTCATAGTTTCTATTGAATTAGTATTAGTAGTCATAGCAGTTTGTGCCTTATTCTGGCAACTAAACAACAATGCAATACAACAGGTTAAAGCAGCTAGTTTCATAATGTTTATTTTTAAAATAATTACAAATATATGTTTAATTTATTTAAAAATATATTAAACAATTAATAAATCGTAGTATAAAAAAACTCAACATGAGTTGAACCTTTTTTTAATACAAATTTGAAATAGAATTACATACCAAATTTTGAAACTCTCCAATAGGTACCGTCAAAAACTAAAGTAGTATTTTTATTATATCCGATAGCAATATTCCCTTCAGCAATGAATTTTTGATTCCCATCATTAACGTTATTCCCATTATTATCATAATTAAAAAATACTATGCTTCCAGCATTACCGTTTACGTTATTCATCGAGTAGATATGAATCACTTGACCAGTTGTACCTCCTTGTAATCCAAATATTTGTGTCTCATTAATATCTGGTTTAACAAAAAGAATTGACACATTTGATACATCGTAATTATTTAAATACGAAGATTCAATGGTTGCAGTTTTCATAACCATTTTTCCATTAGCCGTTAACGTTCCATTTACATTTAAATTTTGTTGCATATCAACTTGTCCGTTAACATACATGTTACCATATAAATCCAAAGTAGATTGTATTGTAGTGTAATAGGCTCTTATATCAAACATAAAACCATCATGTCTTAATCTACCAATACCATAGAAATTTAAATCAAGCCTATCAAGATATCCGTCCAGCCTTCCATTGAAAGTAGCGCCTTGGCTAAAAAAACTTCGTTGTCCAAAGGTTTTACTTCCCGCAATAGTTTGATTAGAAGTTACATTTACAAAATTAGAGGTATCCACTGAAGCTGGAGAACTCCAAGCTAGAGCACCTGCTCCATCTGTGGCTAAAACTTGTCCTGGATTTCCATCTGTATTAGGATACGTAATAGTACCAGCAGTAATAGTACCGCTTGTTTTTAAATTAGTTATACTAGTGTTACCTAATTGTACGGTATTGCTACCATTTCCTATTGCATTGTAACCAATAACAATTTCATTAGTATCATTATCAAATAAAGGTTTTGTTTCTGCACCAATTAAAACTGAATTATCAATAAGTGTATTGGAAGTATTCCCATCACTCAAATATCGTCCAGCAAATGCTCCGAGAACTGCATTGTTATTACCAGTGGTATTTTTATCAATTGCAGCTACCCCAATTGCAGTATTCGAACTACCAGTTGTTGTTTGTTCTAAAGACTGTACACCTATAGATGTGTTATATCTCCCCTCTGTATTCGAAATTAACGCATTCTCTCCAATGGCTGTATTTACATCCCCAATTGTGTTATTAAGCATTGCACCATTTCCAACAGCTGTATTACTACCTCCTGTTGTAGTGTTCTTTAATGTCTCAAAACCAACTCCAACATTATAATTTGCAGTTGTAATATTATTTTGTGAATAACTTCCTATTGCAACATTTGAGCTACCACTAATAGCGCTTGCTAGTGTGCCATAACCAATTGCAGTATTATCATTAGTTGCACCTCCGTTAGACATAGCTACACTTCCTATAGCTGTATTACGACTTCCATCTGCATTTCCTCCTTGACGAATGGCATTTGATCCTACAGCTGTATTGTCGTTTCCATTATTTAAACTAGCTAAAGTCATAGCTCCTATTGCAGTATTGCCCATTCCTGGTGTACCATATAGAAATGATTCTTTTCCTAACATTGTATTAAGAGAACCTCCTTTTGATCCAATTCTTAATGCTTCTGAACCATCTAATCCATTATTTACAATAATATTTTCAGAAAAAGTTTTGCTGCCTGCTACCGTTTGATTGGTAGTGACATCAACAAAATTACCCGTTGTTGCATTGGTTACAAATGCAGTTGTTGCAAGTTGGGTAGTACTAGTTCCCGGCGTTGCAGTTGGCGCAGTAGGTATACCTGAAAAAATAGGCGAAATTAAACGAGCAACTTCTCCACTACCAGAATTTAAAGGAGTTGTAAATTCTCCTCCAAAAGTCATTATTTGACCAGATTGGTTATTGCTGCCTTCACTTGAATTTAAAGAAAGACTTGTAATTGGACTTGAAAATTGAATAATCCCATTTCCCCATCCATTTACAGTTAAAATATTGCCATTACTTGATAATCCTGAACCAGATAAAATCGAAAAGTCATTATCAAATGTATAGTCAGCTGCTCTCCAATATTTGCTATATAGTCTCAAATTAGTTATTGGGGAAGCAAAAGTAATAGTCCAATCATCACTTACAGCAATGTCGGTTAAATTTTGAGTTACACTTAAAGGTGCTGCAGAAAAGTCGCTATTACTTAAATCCCAAACCGAAGTGCTACTACTTTGTGAATTGGATAAAACAAATGATACGCCATTCAAAGTTCCAGTTGTAGGAGTTAACCAAATGGCACCTTCTACACTTTGTGTAGCAACTGCAGTTGTATTCAATAATTTATTTTCTACGAAAGTCTTAACTGCTAATTCTGTTGGATACTTTGTATTAGTAGCATCTGAAAGTGTTATATCTGAAGATTTATTTGAAGTGTTTTCTTTAGCAATTAGTGCTGTATTGGTAGCATACAAACTCAAATCTTGATCACCTGTATTAGTTCCTGTGATAGCAGCCAATTTGGTTTTCTCAACAGTAGTATAATCGTTACTTGATAATTCTTTGCCTGTTACTTTATCCACTTTGGTTGCCAAATCACTAGTTACATCTGTAGTATTGGCTTTTAAAGCTACCGAAGTGGTGGTAGCATACAAACTTAAATCTTGATCACCTGTATTGGTTCCTGTGATAGCAGCCAATTTGGTTTTATCAGCTGTAGTGTAATCGTTACTTGATAATTCTTTACCTGTTACTTTGTCTACTTTGTTTGCCAAATCACTAGTTACATCAGCAGTATTTGCTTTTAAAGCAACTGATGCAGTTGAAGCATACAAACTTAAATCTTGATCACCTGTATTAGTTCCTGTGATAGCAGCCAATTTGGTTTTCTCAACAGTAGTATAATCGTTACTTGATAATTCTTTGCCTGTTACTTTATCAACTTTGGTTGCCAATTCACTAGTTACATCCGCAGTATTTGCTTTTAAAGCAACAGACGCAGTTGAAGCTAACAAACTCAAATCTTGATCACCTGTATTGGTTCCTGTGATAGCCGCTAATTTGGTTTTCTCAACAGTAGTGTAATCGTTACTTGATAATTCTTTACCTGTTACTTTGTCTACTTTGTTTGCCAAATCACTAGTTACATCAGCAGTATTTGCTTTTAAAGCAACTGATGCAGTTGAAGCATACAAACTTAAATCTTGATCACCTGTATTAGTTCCTGTGATAGCCGCTAATTTGGTTTTCTCAACAGTAGTATAATCGTTACTTGATAATTCTTTACCTGTTACTTTGTCTACTTTGTTTGCCAAATCACTAGTTACATCAGCAGTATTTGCTTTTAAAGCAACTGATGCAGTTGAAGCATACAAACTTAAATCTTGATCACCTGTATTAGTTCCTGTGATAGCCGCTAATTTGGTTTTCTCAACAGTAGTATAATCGTTACTTGATAATTCTTTACCTGTTACTTTGTCTACTTTGTTTGCCAAATCACTAGTTACATCTGCAGTATTAGCTTTTAAAGCTACCGAAGTAGTAGTTGCAAACGAACTTAAATCTTGATCACCTGTATTGGTTCCTGTGATAGCCGCTAATTTGGTTTTCTCAACAGTAGTGTAATCGTTACTTGATAATTCTTTACCTGTTACTTTGTCTACTTTGTTTGCCAAATCACTAGTTACATCTGCAGTATTAGCTTTTAAAGCTACCGAAGTAGTAGTTGCAAACGAACTTAAATCTTGATCACCTGTATTGGTTCCTGTGATAGCCGCTAATTTGGTTTTCTCAACAGTAGTGTAATCGTTACTTGATAATTCTTTACCTGTTACTTTGTCTACTTTGTTTGCCAAATCACTAGTTACATCTGCAGTATTAGCTTTTAAAGCTACCGAAGTAGTAGTTGCAAACGAACTTAAATCTTGATCACCTGTATTCACTCCAGAAATTGCAGCTAATTTGTTTTTTTCAACTGTTGTATAATCATTAGTTGACAAATCTTTACCGGTCACTTTATCAACTTTCGTAGCTAAACCAGTTACTACATCAGCAGTATTTGCTTTTAAAACAACAGACGCAGTTGAAGCTAACAAACTTAAATCTTGATCGCCTGTATTGGTGCCTGTGATAGCAGCCAATTTTGTTTTCTCAGTAGTAGTATAATCGTTGCTTGACAATTCTTTTCCTGTTACTTTGTCTACTTTAGTATTTAATGCAGTTTGAGTTGCTGTACTTAAAGGTTTATTTAAATCACTAGTATTATCGACATTCTGCAATTGCAAATTGGTTTTTGCTCCGATAACAGTTGTGGCATTAGTCCCACCATTAGCTATTCCTACTACCCCTGAAACAGAGGCTGCTGAATTAGCCGCCAAAGCAAAAGGCACATAAGTTAAAATTTGGTCACTTATTAATTCAAACGAAGAACAATTCCCTGTTTGATCAACACTCACTTTTAAATATTTATTTGGGTTTGACCAAACTACAGCGTTAAATGAATTAGCATATCCTCCAGTTTGAGTGCCATTACCTATAACTAAATTCACCATTCCATAATCATCGGTTGTAACTGTCATTTTTTCTTGGTATTCAGTTGACGAGTTATCATCTACAATACTAAATTGCAAACAAATGGGTTTATTAGAAAGTGGAGCATTCGAATTTTTAATCCCTGGTACAGACTCACCCGTAGTACTATAAATTACAGCTTGATACGTGATTCCGTTATTTTGAGCAAAAGTAACTGATGTTACTAGTACCACTAGTAAGAGTAATATTTTTTTCATAGCAAATTAGTTGTTAACGTTAAAATGAAGACCAAAAACAATTTGGTTAATTGAAATAGTCAAATATTCTTTGGTAGTCAAATTAGGATTAAAAGTAACTGAATGGTTGTAGCCTAAAGACAAATAACCGTAATCTTTAATCTTGTATTTGGCTTTGAAACCAATGTAAGGAAGCATCTTTAATCCGGAAAACTCGCCATTCGAACGAATATCATTTACAGCGCCATTGGTTGTTTGTTTTCCATAGACGATGGTAGAAAAATTCATACCTACTAAAGGGACTAGTTTAAGTTGGTTAATTGAAATAAATTCATATTCAAAACCCGCTCTTAGTCCTAGATATTTCGTATTCCATTGGTAGGAATTAGCTAAAGTTCCTGCTAAAGCATTGTAATCATTAAGACCCAACCCAAAAGTATAATGTAATTTTTCTTTGGAAGACGGAAGTAAATACGCTATTTCATAGGCGTTACCTGTACCTGATTGTAAGGGAGTGCCAACATAAGCTTCCGGATTTTTAAGATTAAATTGCGTAAAATTTGTGGCAGCAGTAAAAGACATTTCTTGTGAGCTAACAGTATATACAGTTAGCAGCACCAGCAGTGTTAGTAGTTTTTGTTTCATTTGGATTGGATTATTTGAGTTGTATAGTTGTAATTGGACGCCGATAATTTGACTAGGTATTCATTTTGAGAAAATTGAAGATGATCAAGCGTTAAAATATTTTGTGTGGCTTCTTTTTGCTCTTTGTAAACCAATCTTCCAAGTAAATCAAAAATAGTAACTGTGATTAGTCCGATAACTGGTTTAGAAAATTGAAAGTGAATCTGATCCACAAATGGATTGGGATACGTAATTGTCAAAATTTCATTTCTTAACGAATTGGGTACTGATTTAAAAATGAGACTTTGTTGAAAACCTTGTCCAACAAATACATTAGAGAATTTATAATTTCCAATCGTACTTTGTTGTCCAATGGTTTGTTTGATTAAAATTCCAGAAGATAGTAAATTGGAACCACCTTGAGTAGAAAGCATTTGGTGATGTAATTGTTGACTATGGACAGAAAATCCAATAAATAAAAGTAAGAGTTGTTTCATACGCTGGGGAGATTTTAAGCAATAGTACAACAACCCATGTGGATAGAAAATAGTCCCATCAAGTGTTCTCCACTTTTTACCCTTTTAGATAACAACTTTTAATATTATAGTAACTTAAAATACAGTATAAAATTTCGTTTTTAACTTTTTAGTAACTACTAAAAATATAATTGGACAGCACTAATTCAATATTAAATAATCTATTAATTACTAAATTCTAACTATTAATGTAGTACATTTGGTCACTCCCTTCAATCAAAATGAATAACCGGATACCCTACCGTTTATAGAAAATTAATTAATTCTAAATCAAATGATAGCGAATTTAATCGTTTCGTTTTCTGGACTTGTAGGATTTATTACGGTGTTTTTAATTCTGTTGCGATACAAATCGAATAGAATTACTAATATTTATTTAATAATCGTCTTTTTGATTATATCAATTCGAATGTCAATAATTGGCATATTTTCACTGGAATATAATTCTATATTAACACTCATACTCAGTAAGTACAACAACCTACTAATAGTTATAGTGCCTTGTATGTACTTGTATTTTGATAACTTAATCAAAGATGATAAAAATTTTCGAACACGAAACTCAATCCATTTTGTCATTCCATTGGTATTTAATATTATTGACTATGCGAATGATAATCAATATTTAAATATTAATAATGTCAATTATTATTATTCCTCTTTTTTTGCATTGTATTCAATTACATATTTTTTATTAATGTATCTTCTGCTTAAATTTAATGTATGGAATAGACAAGGTGAAATTGGTGTTGCAATCAAACAAAATCAGCTTCTGAAAAATTGGAGTTTCTATTTGTTTTCAGTTATAGTAATAGTGGGAGTACGACTGATCATTACACTTTTTTGGGAGATCAACAATCATTCCTATAATTTCGGGGTTAGTTATCTTTGGGTTTCGGCTATTTTTTGGTTGATATTGTATTTTAAAATTATCGTTTCACCGGAGATCTTATATGGCTACTCTTTTTTAATAGCTACAATAAGTGAAAATAAAAAAGCGGATAAGCCTGCTTTATCATTTTGGTCAATTAAAACTACTAATACTATAACCAACCTACAAGACAATCAATTGAATACCAAGATCGAAAAGTATGTATTGGAATATATGGAATCGATTGACCAATTCTCTTTTAATAATCAAGATTTTAGACAAATGGGCTTTTCTTTAGCTGATTTGTCAATTAAATTGAATATTCCTAAAAGTCATATAACATTTATATTCAAATACCATTCAAAAATATCATTTTCGGAGTATAAAAAAATTGTTCGAATTCATGATAGTTTAGGTTTGATTAAAGAAGGTTTTTTGGTAACCAATACATTTGATTCACTAGCTAAAGAAGTAGGTTTTAAATCGTATAACACCTTCTTTGTAAGCTTTAAAGATTATACAGGAGATACACCTCAGGAATATTTAGTCAAGTTGTCAAAAAACAAAAACTACTCTTAATTTCATAAAAAAAGGTTCAACTCATGTTGAACCTTTTTTTATGAAATATTGTTATTTACTTCTTGTAATATTTTCGGTATTTAGGATACGAAATTGCTCCTAAAATAGAAATTGCGACTAAAGATTGCCAAATCCAGCTTAACGATTTAGCTTCACCGCTAGCATACGAATGCAAACCAACTAAATGGAAGTTTACACCATAATACGTAAATAAGATCGATACAAAGGCAAACATACTCATCAAATTAAAAATCCATTTTCCTCTCAAAGCAGGAACAAATCGTGCATGAATAACAAATGCATACACCATAATACTAATTAAAGCCCAAGTTTCTTTTGGATCCCAACCCCAGTAACGTCCCCAACTCTCGTTAGCCCATTGTCCTCCTAAGAAGTTACCAATAGTTAACATAATCAATCCAATAGTCAGCGCCATTTCGTTAATATAAGTTATCTCCTGAATGTTCAAATCCATTTTGGCTTTGTTCTTTTCATTGGTAAACAAAATCAATACTAAAGAAACCAAACCTAAAATCATTCCCAATGCAAATGGACCGTAACTCGCCACAATTACTGCAACGTGAATCATTAACCAATACGAATTCAGTACGGGCTGTAAATTTGCGATTTCTGGATCAATCCAGTTTAGAGATGCCGACCATAAAATCATTGCTGTAACAAAAGCGGATGAAGCAACCGTCAATTTTGATTTTCTATCAAAGGCTAATCCAAAGAACATGGTTGCCCAAGCTATATATATAATAGATTCATAGGCATTACTCCAAGGAGCATGTCCAGAAATAACCCATCGCGCAATTAACCCTAAAGTATGTAAAACAAACAATAATCCAATAGCAACATGAATCACATTAATACTAACTCGTAATGCTTTTCTTGATTTATAAATGTCAACAATACACAATAATAACATTAAAACCGCTGCTATCAAATACCAATAGGATAAGTTTTTAAAC
Organism: uncultured Flavobacterium sp.; assembly: GCA_964457505.1. GTDB lineage: Bacteria > Bacteroidota > Bacteroidia > Flavobacteriales > Flavobacteriaceae > Flavobacterium. The sequence continues at coordinate 14,520 of CAYWFQ010000007.1, read as the reverse complement.
ATATCATATTTATTGTATACAATCTCCAAATCAATTTTGTCCTCAGAAGGCATTACTGTACTTCCAAACTTCTTTTGGAAACCGTTCAAACTGGCTAATAATTCATCAGCTGATTTATAATCATTTGTGGTAGCAGCATTGCTTAAAGTGCCAAAGTACAAAGGTAAAATACTCTTCGTATAGGTGGCATCCATTCCTTTCATACCGGATTCATTCAACTCTAAATAGGAAATCCATTTACTATTAGGATCATTCGGAATAGGAAATATTTTCAAGATTCGTCCACTTAAAGCCGATTCCATTAAATTTACTTTCTTATCCGTTTCGATGAAATCCATTTCAAATTTATTTGGATTCGCACTTTTAAATGCGGTCTCTAAATAAGGCGTTAATTTGTAATTTCCTTTGGCATCAAAAAACGAAACAAAAGGTGCTAATTTTTCTCCTTTATTAATTCCAATAATCTTACGGATACTATCATTGCTAACATTAATATAAATAATAGGCACCTGAATCCAAGCACTAGCATATTGTGTCATCGACAAGAAAGCCTGATCTGAATTCATTCCTTTGTAGGTATCCGAATGACTCACTTTTCGTAATAATTCAGATGAAAAGGTGTTGATGGGTTTCATTCGACCTCCAGCATCTTGAATAATCAAACGTCCAAATTGAGCAGCATGTGCTTCTGAAACCTTGAATTTAGTAATCAAAGAGTCTATTTCTTTTGTAGATGGCATTTTCTGAATATGACCCGAATGATTGTTTTTGTCCGTTGATTCGGCATGAGAATGACCAGCATGTTCAGCATGATTGTGTTCTTGAGACCAAGTATTCAGACTCAACATCATAATCAAAATGGTGATTAATTGTGATTTTTTAATTTTTACAGATTCTAATTTTCGTTTCAAATCGGCAAAACGAGAATATTTAGTAAACAAAATGGCCATCATAGCAATGTACAATAAAAAGTACCCTAAATAAGTAATATTCGTTCCCCAAAAATCATGATTTACAGACAATACCGTTCCTTTTTCATCAGGATCAAAAGACGATTGAAAAAAACGAAAACCTTTGTAATCCAATACGTGATTCATGTAAATTTGAGCATCAAAAGTTTCCAATGAATCTTTCACCGTTACTTGACTTTCAAAAGCCGAATAACTCTTCTCTGTTCCAGGATATTTAGTGGCAATGAAATCGTTAAGCTGAATTTTAAAAGGAAGTACATACGCTTTGCTGCCAAAAAAGAAAGAATAATCTTTATTGCCAATTTTTACCGTTTGCGGTTCGCCAATTTTTCCTTTAGAACCTAAAATAGTGACTTCTTTTTCTTGACCTTCTGCTTTAATTTTAAGTACTAAAGCATCTTCGTGAGTCTTGGCTTTGAAATCATTATTTGATTCATAAGCCATAATTCCTTTTGTAGCAGGATCTGGAAATACAAATCGTTTTTCTCCAATAGTGTACAACGAGCGCATCATCAAAGGTTGTTCAATATCTTTCTCCACTTTACCTTGTAATTTGTCAGCCATTCGCATAAAATTACCTTCAAAAGGCGTTTGTATTGTTGGATTTGCTCCTTTTGTATTGATGTTAATGGCACCCTCTGTAGGTTTGTTTAATGCAAATAACACATTATGAATATTCTGTACTTCGCCTTCTTTCAAGAAATGTTCTTCACGTCCACCCTCGCCTGCTTCAACTAATTTAAGGTACAAAGTCCCTTTAGCATCTGGCTGAATTTTTTGTTTGGCACCCATAATATAATTCACATACGACACTTCAAACGGCGCATCAGCGAACTCACCTGAAAGCTTGAAATTATTATTGGTTACTGGAGATAATAATAACGGTTTATCAAATACACGACGTTTCATTTCGCCTTTGTATTCGCCATCTACAAAAACAGTTAAGAATGTTTTATCTGAAAACACTTGACTTTCAGTAGCGCCTTCGCGAATAGGCATCATTCCTTCATAACTAATATAACGTGTAATAAATGCTCCTAATAATATAAAGATGAAAGCCAAATGCAGCATTAAAGTTGCCCATTTTTCTTTTTTTAACAATTGGTACCGTTTGATATTTCCAAAGAAATTGATCATAAAAAACACCATAATTACTTCAAACCACCAAGCGTTGTAAATCCAAATGCGTGCAGTGTCAGTATTGTATTTACTTTCGATGAAAGTTCCTGCTCCCATGGCGACTGCAAAAACTATAAAAAGTAGTGCCATCAAACGGGTAGAGAACAAAATTGAGCTTATTTTTTTATCCATTAGTGAGGAATTATATTGTATATAAAGTGTCGCAAAAGTACTTAAAAATGTTGACTTCTATAAACAGACAGTTGTTAATTTAATCCAAAATTAATATCCTTTACATCTTCATTTTTTTGCTAAATTTGCCCTTATGACTAAAGTAAGTATCATCGGTTCTGGAAATGTTGCCCAACATTTGATTCAGGCTTTTCAATTGAATAGCCAAATTGAATTGATTCAGGTATTTGCCAGAAACAAAGAAACGATCACTCACCTACTCGATGCGGATAAAATTACATCGGATTACAACCATTTACTCCCTGCAGATTTATACATCGTTTCGGTATCAGACGATGCAATTGCTGAGGTTTCATCGCAACTACCTTTTGAGAATCAATTAGTAGCACATACTTCAGGAACATTTCCTTTGGAGTCTTTAGATGATAAAAATCGGAAAGGAGTTTTCTATCCGCTACAAACGTTTTCTAAAAATAAAGCCGTGGATTTTAAAACCATTCCCCTTTGTTTGGAAGCCGAAAACAAAACGGATTTACAACTTTTACAAAAAATAGCGCATTCTATTTCTAACGCAGTTTATGAAATTAGCTCAGAGCAACGAAAAGCGTTACATATAGGAGCCGTTTTTGTCAATAATTTTGTCAATAATTTGTACCAAATAGGAAATGAAATTTGTGAAAAAAATCAGATTCCTTTTGATATTCTAAAACCGTTGATTCAAGAAACAGCTAATAAGATTGTGACACTTTCACCAAAAGAAGCACAAACAGGTCCAGCAAAACGAAACGATCTCAAAACAATTAAAGCGCATGAACAGTTTTTAACTGATGAAAACCAGGCTACTATTTATAAACTACTAACTCAATCCATACAAAATAATGGCAAAAAGCTATAAAGAAATAATGAACGACATCACCACATTCATCTTTGATGTGGATGGTGTACTCACTGATGGTTCTGTTTTTGTTTCCACAGACGGAGAAATGTTACGAACGATGAATATAAGCGATGGATATGCATTAAAATCAGCAATTGATTGCGGCTACAATGTATGTATCATCTCAGGTGGTAGTAACGAAGGGGTTCGTGTGCGTTTGCGCAATTTAGGCATTACTGATATTCATTTAGGAACACCTGATAAAGTCGCTACTTTTGATGAATACACTGATATATATAATATTAAGCCTGAACAAGTCTTGTATATGGGAGACGATATTCCTGATTATCACGTGATGAAATTGGTTGGTTTGCCTACTTGTCCACAAGATGCTTGTCCTGAAATAAAAGGCATTTCGACTTATATTTCGCATAAAAATGGAGGAAAAGGCGCCGTTCGCGATGTGATTGAACAGGTGATGAAAGTGCAAGGAAAATGGATGGGAAATTTTGACGGAAAACACGATTAAAAACACACAGATGCTTGCAACTAAATTAGCCCAATATTCTTTAATTTTAGCTTCGGGTTCACCAAGACGCCAACAATTTTTTAAAGATTTGGATTTGGAATTTGAAATTCGACTTAAAGAAATCGAAGAAGTGTATCCTCCTGAATTAAAGGCTGGCGAAATCACCAATTATTTAGCTGAGTTAAAAGCCAGTGCTTTTGAAGGTGAACTAAACGAAAATGAAATCCTTATTACAAGTGATACGATTGTTTGGCATAACAACAAAGCTTTGGGTAAACCTAAAGATGAAGAAGATGCTTTTACTATTTTGAAATCGTTATCCAATGCGACGCATGAAGTTATTACTTCAGTTTGCTTCAAAACAAAAGAGAAATCGGAAATCATTTCTGAAATTACAAAAGTCACATTCAATACTCTGAGTGATGAAGCAATTCGGTATTATTTAGCGCATTATAAACCGTATGACAAAGCAGGTGCTTACGGAATTCAAGAATGGATTGGTTTTATTGGTGTAGCCAAAATAGAAGGTTCGTACACCAATGTCATGGGAATGCCAACAGATAAAGTTTACGACTATTTAAATAATTTAGACAATTAACATATGGATTTTTCATTTATTAACGATTTTGCACGTGAAGCTATTGGCACCGGAATTGTTTTAATTCTTTTGGTGGTATTACGAATCATCACTACTAAATTAGTTCGTCGTTATGCTCGTTTAAGCCAAACAGTCGAAAGAAGAACCAACTTGGTTATCAAATATTTTCACTTACTAATTAATATCCTATTAATTGTAGCCTTAATCATAATTTGGGGAGTTGATGCCAAAGATATCATTATTGCAGTTTCCTCAATTGCAACAGTAGTTGGTGTAGCTATGGTAGCGCAATGGTCTATTTTAAGTAACATTACCTCAGGAATTATTTTGTTTTTTTCCTACCCATTTAAAATTGGTGATACCATTCATATTCACGATAAAGATTTTCCTGTGATTGCAGAAATTGAAGATATTAGTGCTTTTTATATCAGCATGATTAATAAAGAAGGGGAATTAGTAATTTATCCCAACAACTTACTGTTACAAAAAGGAGTTTCAATCGTAAATCATGATTATAAACCTACTGATTTTACCGATTAAAGAATCCTAAATACTAACGAGAAAACCAATCAAAGATGAAGGTAAAAACCAAAATTTGGAAAAAAAGTTATACTTGGGTACTCGTTATTAATGCCATTTATATCTTGTTATTTTATTTCATAATGCAGTTATACGCCTAAATTATGCAATTATTTGATTGGATTATACTCGTAATAACATTACTATTTATAGTGATTTACGGCGCTTGGAAGACAAACGGAAGTAAAAATGTGCAAGACTATATTTTGGGAAGTAACGAAACCCCTTGGCACATTGTAGGACTTTCAGTAATGGCGACTCAAGCCAGTGCTATTACCTTTTTATCGACTCCAGGTCAAGCGTATCATGACGGAATGGGTTTTGTCCAATTCTATTTTGGCTTACCCATCGCAATGGTGATTGTTTGTGTTACTTTTATCCCTATTTATCACAAATATAAAGTATACACTGCCTACGAATATTTAGGCAAACGATTTGATTTACGTACCCGTTCTTTGGCTGCTTTTCTTTTCTTATTTCAAAGAGGTTTAGGAACAGGATTAACCATTTATGCACCCGCCATTATTTTATCGGGATTATTGGGTTGGAACATCAATTATCTCAATATTATCATTGGTGTATTGGTTATTATTTACACCGTTACTGGCGGTACCAAAGCAGTGAACGTAACCCAAAAACAACAAATGTTTGTCATATTAACAGGGATGTTAGTTACCTTTTTCTGGATTTTATATTATTTACCAAATGATATGACTTTCAGTAATGCCATGCATATCGCTGGTGCCAATGACAAAATGAATATTGTCAATTTTTCTCTTGACCCAGAAGAAAAATATACCTTTTGGAGTGGAATTACGGGTGGATTTTTCTTGGCTTTGGCTTACTTTGGCACAGACCAATCTCAAGTAGGTCGCTATTTGTCTGGAAAATCAGTCAAAGAGAGCCAAATGGGATTGCTGATGAACGGATTTTTAAAAGTGCCTATGCAGTTTTTTATCCTATTAACTGGCGTATTAGTTTTTGTATTCTTCCAATTTAATCCAGTTCCGTTAAATTTTAATCCAAACAACAAAATCATAGTTGAAAATTCTCCCTACAAAAAGGAATACAATTCCTTAGAAAAAAAATTGGATTTAGTTTCTGAAGACAAAAAAGTAATCAACCTATTGTATATTGACCAACTCAATCAGGATTATGACAATCCGATTCTTAGAAAAGAAATGATTGCACTTTCAAACAAAGAAAAGGATTTAAGGGATCGAGCCAAAGAAATCATTTCGAAAGCTGATATCCACAGTGAAACTAACGATAAAGATTATGTTTTTTTTCACTTTATTTTGAATTATTTACCCAAAGGACTAATAGGGTTGTTATTAGCGGTTATCATTTCTGCTGCCATGTCATCAACCGCTTCGGGATTGAATGCATTGGCATCCACAACAACCATCGATATTTATAAACGTAATTTAAGGGAAGAAAAAACAGACAAACATTATCTAAATGCGAGTAAACTATTTACATTGTTCTGGGGAATTATTGCCATTCTTTTTGCTTGTATTGGCACTTTATTCGAAAACTTAATCCAATTGGTGAACATCATTGGGTCCATATTTTACGGGACTGTTTTAGGAATTTTCTTGGTTGGAATTTACTCAAAACGAATTCAATCTAATGCGATTTTTTATAGTGCCGTAGTAAGCCAAATCACCATATTTATCATTTACTATTTTGCCATATATATCTACCCAAGTGGTGAAGAAAGATTAGGCTATTTATGGCTTAATTTCATTGGGGCCACTTTGACAATTGTTTTGGCTTGGCTGCTAGAAAGGTTGGTATTTAAAAATCAGAAAGACTTTGAAGCATAAAAAAATCCCGTTTGAAATTTCAAACGGGATTTTTTTCAATGTGAAGTATTTATTTCTTGCTCCATTCAGCAATACTATCTTTATTCATTTTTACATAATCTTGATTCTTAGCTTCTTCTGCAGCTTCCAAAGATAATTTAGCTGTTTCAATCGCTCCTGACTTATCACCTTGTTTGGCTTGAATCAATGATTTTAAACGTAAGAACCAAAATGGTTTTTCTTTGCTCAAATCCAAGGATTTATTAATGTACACTAAGGATTTGGCTAAATCAACATTCGATTGATATAAAAAATTAGCAGCAGAATAATAATCATTAGCAGTTGGACCCGCTAATACTTTTTCAATACTTGTCATTGCCGTTTTTTGTGTAGGTACTTCAAATTTTAAAGCAACGTATGAATTCTCCCAATAGATTTCTAAAAACGCAGACGAAGTGTCTAAACCTGAGATATTAATCGTTAAACTTTCTACTGGTTTTGATAACGCTTCTTCCTTAACGGTCGTTCTAAGCGCTACATTGGCTTCGTTAAATTCTTGAGGCAAACCCCAGTTATCTGTTGTAGTATAAAAAATAACATCCCAACTTTCAATTCTTGGAACTGTGTACAATGCATACTTCCCTTTTTTCAACGTTTTTCCGTCAATGATTACATCATCACTAAAAGAAACCGTTGTATTTTCATTGGCACCTGTTCTCCAAAGTTTACCAAAAGGAACTAAATTTCCAAAAACTGGTCTTCCTTTTGCTCCAGGACGAGAATAATTCAATTCTACCTCAGTTAATCCAACCATTTGATTCACAACTGCTCTTGGACTTGCTTGTGGTGTTTTAATTTGTGCCTGTGCAACAAATTGAGAAATTAATACGGCTAATGCAAAAATTATTTTTTTCATAGTTTTATTTTTAATTAGTTTTCAAATTTACAAATTCAAACGAAGGATTACTGTTAATTGCTACTTAAATTTATTTTAATGCTTTTACACTAGTCGCATTCAATTCTTTAAAATGATTGATAATTACATCTGCATCGGCTAAATTTTGGTCTTTAGAGTGTTCGCTAATGTAGCCCACACAAAAAATTCCAGCTGCTTTGGCTGCTTTGACTCCATTAGTACTGTCTTCAATTACAATACAACTTTCTTTCGGTGCAACCGACAAAGAAGCGGCATGTTCAAAAATAGCAGGATGTGGTTTGGATTTTGGAAAATCTTCACCACTTACAACATGAGTAAAAAAATCATGCAACCCAAAACGACTAAAAACGCGATCAATCGTCACTTTCGAAGCTGAAGAGGCCAAAATCAATTGAATTCCGTTTTGATGTAAATCTTCAATTAAAGTGCGAACGCCTTCCAATAATTCCAAATCTTCTTTGGTATCAAAAGCATCATTAAAAATACTTCTTTTTCGCTGAATCAAATCTTCTACCTCATGCTCTAATTGAAATTGCTCTTTTAGAGTTTGAAATGTATTTCGGGTAGAAAATCCAGTAAACGAAGTGTACATAGCTTCTGTCACTTCAATATTCAATTCCTCAAATTGTTTGAAATAGGCATAGCGATGAACCGGTTCGGTATCCACAATTACTCCATCCATATCAAAAATCGCCGTCTGTATCATATTTTTTCTATTCACTAATTACTATTCACTAATCACTCTATCCAATAAATAACGAATCACCGTTTCGGCAGCATACAAACCAAACAAACCAGGCATATAGCTATTAGTACCGTAAAATGATTTTTTATAATTCTTTCCGTCAGTAGTTTTTAAACTGCTTTCATCCTGAATCTCTGAAGAGAAAACCACCTTCACTCCTTTATCAATCTTTACTTCCTTCAAACGTCTTTTAATGGTACGCGCTAAAAAACAATTCTCCGTTTTACTAATATCCGAAACTTTCACTTTAGCCGCTTCCATTTTACCCCCAGCACCCATACTGCTGATTACTTTAACTCCTTTTCGTTTGGCAGCGATAATTAAATTCAATTTGGGCGTCACACTGTCAATGCAATCCAATACGTAATCAAATTCAGGGGAAACCAATTCAAAAGCGCGCTCTGGTGATAAAAATTCTTGGATTCGAGTCAGTTGTAATTCGGGATTAATATCCATCAAACGGTCTCCTACAATAGTAATTTTAGGTTGTCCCACTGTCGAATGCAATGCAGGTAATTGTCGGTTAATATTAGTAATATCCACTACATCTCCATCAACAATTGTCAATCGCCCCACTCCTGCTCTTGCTAAAAATTCAGCCGCAAATGAGCCTACTCCGCCCAAACCAACAACTAATACATTTGCATTTTGTAATTTGTCTAATCCTTCTTTTTTAAATAATAATTCGGCTCTTTCTGTCCACTTTGCCATGATTGTGTTTATTTGGTTATTCGTTTATTTGGTTATTTGTTCTGACTCAAAAACCTTTCTAAAATTGGTATTCACTAGTTCTTTAATTTGGGCTACTGTTAGTCCTTTATATTGTGCAGCTAATTCATATACTTCTTGAATCGTTTGTTCATCCGTATCAGTTTCCAAGAAAAATCGGTCGTTGGGCATAGCACTAAAAACCGATTCTAATTGAGGCATTCGCAACAAATACTTTCCAAAAGAAATGTAACATCCGTTGGCTAGTAATTCATTGGCAACTTGTTTATTTTTAGAAAATCCGTGAATCAAAAAAGGAACGGAAATTTTCAATTTCTTTTTAATCGCAATTAATTCTTGAAAAGCGGCTACACAATGAATCACCACTGTTTTTTGGTACCGTTCAGCCAAAAGCAATTGGCGTTCAAAAACGGTTTGCTGCAATTCAAACGGAATTTCAATTCGTTTATCCAATCCACATTCTCCCACTGCCAAACAACTGGATTCCTTTAATTTACTTTCGATAATTGCTAAATCGGATTCTATTCGATCTTCATCAATAAACCATGGATGAATTCCAATAGAATAATTAGGAATTGCATCCGTAAATTCATGCGGATATTGGTTAACCAATTCAAATACATCTGACTGATTACTATACGAATGCGTATGTAAATTAAAGTATTGCATTAATCATGAAACTTTTTTACACCCGCGCGAATTTCTATTTTCAAATCGTTTTCCAAAGGCACTTTGGGACACGAATATTTAGGACTGTACGCACAATACGGATTGTAAGACGTATTAAAATCAATCACAATCGTATCGCCTTGGGGAATCTTCATGTCAATGTATTTTCCTCCAATATAACTTTCATTTCCACAAGTCAAATCCGAAAAAGGCAAAAACAAATAGTCTTTGTATTCTTTCTTTTTGGACAATTCAATATTTTTATAAATATTCAACTTAAAAGATTGACCGTCAATACTAAAATGCGCTTCTCCATACTTTACATAAACAGGTTTTCTGTCTGTAGACGTTTTCATTTCAAAAGGTTGTTCATTCTCCGTGCGAATAAATTTTGCTACTACAAAGAATTTCTCATTGGCTGGATAAAAATCCAAACTTTTAAACACTTTCAAATCTTCTGGTAAAAGCGGACTTGTTTTAGCATCAGCGTATTCAGCATTCAATTCCTTTTGAAATTTTTCAACGTTTGCCAAGTCAAATTGGGCTTGGGCATAGCCAAAACCAAACTGCAACACCATTAAAAGAAGGATTACTTTTCTCATCTGAATATCTTTTCAACAAAAATACTACAATCCAAAAGAAAACAAAGGAATTTCAAAGCAAAAGGAATTTATTTCGCCAAGATCGAATCTATACTCAATCACTAGCAAAAAAGTTGGTACCTTTGTTACTCAAAACTCAGTATGATTCAGTCAGGATTTCAACGATACATTAACAACTTTAGAGGCTTCCGACGAGAAGTTTGGATTCTAGCATTGATTACCTTTATCAATCGTGCAGGTACGATGGTATTGCCATTTTTATCCAAATACCTTAAAGAAGATTTGCATCTTTCCTATTCTCAAGTAGGTTGGATTATGGTGTGTTTTGGTTTTGGCTCCATGTTAGGATCGTGGGTCGGTGGAAAATTATCCGACAAAATTGGGTTTTATAAAATCATGATTTTCAGTTTGTTTACAAGTGGTGTATTGTTCTTTTTTTTGCAATACGTAACCTCATTCTGGGCATTGTGCGTAAGCATGTTTATCATTATGGTCATTGCCGATATGTTTCGTCCCGCCATGTTTGTTTCATTAAATACCTATGCAAAACCCGAAAATCGCACCCGTGCTTTAACTCTCGTTCGTTTAGCTGTGAATCTTGGTTTTGCAGCCGGACCTGCTCTAGGAGGATTGATTATTTTAAATCAAGGCTACCAAGCGCTTTTTTGGGTAGATGGGAGTTCGTGTATTATTGCCATTGTACTGTTTGCACTTTTAGTTAAAGAGAAAAAAGTACCAGAAGATTTAATTGCAAAAAAACTAGCTGAAGCGGGACGTCAATCCGTTTTTAAAGATAAAATATTTTGGATTTTCTTATTCGTATGTTTTATTACAGCGGTTTTGTTTTTTCAATTATTTACCACGCTCCCGCTCTATCACAGTGAGCATTTTGGTTTGTCTGAATTTCAAAGCGGTTTGATTCTGTCTTTAAACGGCATCCTCATCTTCTTTTTAGAAATGCCCATTGTGAGTTATTGCCAACGAAAAAATACTAGTAAACTAAGTATGGTTCTTTGGGGCTCTGTCTTAATGGCAATCAGTTTTTATATCTTACTTCTCAACGCATGGGCAGGCATCTTAATTGTGAGTTTACTTATCATCACTTTTGGAGAAATGTTTATTTTCCCTTTCTCCAATTCCTTTGCAATGAGTCGCGCGCCAAAAGGTCACGAAGGTCGCTATATGGCGCTTTTTACGATGAGTTTTAGTTTGGCGCATATTGCCAGTTCAAAAATGGGATTAGAAATCATCAGCCACTTTAATTACCAAGCCAACTGGTTTGTAATGGGTACTTTAGGTGTAATTGCAGTATTATGTTGTATTTGGTTGCAGCGATTAATGACAAAAGAATCATAATCCTTTTCAGAAAAAAATGTTGGCAAAATCTTATCAAAAAGTTAATTACGTTAAAATTTTGCAAAGTTATTTTAGAGTCCAAAAATCAATTAATAGGTTTGCTACGTTAATAACAAAAACAAGCCGTATTAATTTATTTTTACACTATGAATACTAAAAAACATTATTTTACATTAACCCTTGCTTTTAGCTTAATTATTGGTGGTTCTGTTGCTGTATTGGCACAAAATCAGAAGAAAAAAGAAATCATCGAAATCAACAATGAAAATGACGATGTGGTAATGACTTGGAACAAAACCACACCCGAATCAGAAATGAATGATGATGTAAAAGCCTTGAAAAAATATGGTGTGATCATCAATTACTCAGATGTGAAACGCAATGCTAAAAATGAAATCACCGGTTTAAAAGTGAGCTATGAAGACGCAAAAGGAAACAAAGGCGAATTAAAACTCAACCAGCAATCTCCAATTTCGACAATTAACTTTTACAAGACTGGAAACGAAATTGGTTTTGGCACTCCTGAAAATTCCAACGGAATGGAAAATTTCTTCTTTAATGGAGCTCCAAATGGAAAAATGCTTAAACAATTTGGATTCCGCGATGAAGACGGAAATCCATCAACTGACAATTTTAGTTTTAATTTTGCTGACAAAAACGAAGCTCCAAAATCAACTAGAAAGTCGAAAATTGTCATCAAAAAACCGAATAAAAAAGACTTAATCATTGAAGATGGGGAAGTAATTTCAGGTGCTGACGATTACACTACTGAAGAAATCGAAAAGATTAAAAAAGATTCCGATATTACATCAGATGATTTTAGAAATAAAGACGCGAATCCGCTTGGAGAATTTGATTTACGAAATGAAAAAGGCGTTCAAGAATTCAAGAAAAAAATTAAGAAACTAATTAATTCTGAAGACACTGATACCGATGATAAATCAGAATTGGCAAAAGCCAAAGACGAAATGATCAAAGCTAAAGAAGAGCTAGAGAAAGCCCGAATTGCTTTAGAGAAAGCCACTCAATCGAAATCAAAAAAGAAATAAACCACAAAAAGACCATTATATCAATGGTCTTTTTTATTTTTACCAAAAAAAAGAAATGTTCAAAGTTTTAGCCAAAATTAATAAAATACTATTACCAAGTTTAACCCAACAACGCTTGGACGTGACCAAAGCGAAGAAATGGCAAATGGCACTAATAGGCTATCGCTATTACGTAACCTGTAGAGCCTTAGATAAATAAATACTGAAAGGAAGTAGTTGCCCAAAAAAAGCAGTTATTTTTTAATTTTCGATTTGGATATCTACTAATTTTACCTATATTTGCACCCGCATAAAGGCCTCGTGGCGCAACTGAATAGCGCATCTGATTACGGCTCAGAAGGTTACTGGTTTGAATCCAGTCGAGGTCACGAATAAAAACAAAACAATCCAAAAATAATCAAGCTCGCTTGAAATTATTTTTGGATTTTTTGTTTTTTCAAAGCGGAGCTTTGTTGGATCTATAATCCAGTCAAAATAATCAAGCTTGCTTGAAATTGTTTTTGGATTTTTTGTTTTTTCAAAGCGGAGCTTTGCTGGATATGTAATCCAGAATCAGCTTGAGCGTTTTTTTATTTTTATTGTATTTTCAAAGCGGAGCTTTGCTGGATATGTAATCCATAAAAAACAAGTACTTTAGCTTCCAACAAAAATCAATACTTCTATATGACAACCTATTTCTTTGATACTACCTACCAAGACACCACTTATGGTGAAGGGGAAATGAACCTCAAAGAATTTGAGTCTTGTCAATTCATCAATTGTGATTTTACCACTTGCAATTTTATTGGCGTGACGTTTATTGATTGTACGTTTACCAATTGCAACTTCAATAGCACAAAACTCAATCATACCGCTTTACGAACAGTACATTTCAACAACTGCAAAATGCAAGACATTAATTTCTCGATGTGCGATAAATTGATTTTTGAAATAGCGTTTAGCCGTTGTAACTTGGATTTCTCCAAATTCTATACATTGAAACTAAAGGAAACACAATTCACCAACTGTAGTTTGATTGCCGTCGATTTTATGGCAACCGATTTGTCAGAAGTAGTATTTGACAATTGTGATTTGTATCGTGCAGAGTTTGATAAAGCCAATGCTTCCAAAGCCGATTTTAAAACCAGCTACAATTACACCATTGATCCAGAGAAAACCAAAATTAAAAAAGCAACTTTCGCTTTAGAAGGTTTAAAAGGATTGTTGTACAAACACAATATCATAGTTGACTAATTCAACTTTTAAATTTGAACTTTGATATTGTTATTGACTTTTGATATTGACCTTTGATATTGACCTTTGATATTGACCTTTGATATTGATTTACCCGTGTACAGTTTCACTTTTACCATAATTGGTAATAATAGAAGCTTCAAAATCCAACCATTCTCTCCAACGTTTTTCTACATCGATTCCTTCCCCGTATTTTCGGGCATAACTAATAAAAGTAGTGTAATGTCCTGCTTCACTTTCCATTAAATCACGGTAGAAAGTCGACAATTCTTCATCTTCAATGTTCTCAGAAAGTACTTTAAAACGTTCACAACTTCTAGCTTCAATCATAGCCGAAAATAACAAACGTTCTACTAAACCCGAAACACGACTTCCGGTATTACTGCGCTTCATGTACAAATACAACTCATTCACATAATCATCTTTGCGTTCGCGACCCAATTTCAGTCCGCGTTTGATGATGATATTATGAACTTGTTCAAAATGGTCAATTTCTTCTTTGGCTAAAGCCAAAAGATCCTGAACCA
>CAYWFQ010000006.1:0-37258 GCA_964457505.1 uncultured Flavobacterium sp. | reverse complement strand
TCACGTCTACTGAAGCTTTGGCTTTGAAAGAAGTACCAAAACACTTAGTTATTATCGGTGGTGGTGTTATCGGAATTGAATTAGGACAAGTATACCTTCGTTTAGGAGCGCAAGTTTCTGTAGTGGAATTCATGGACCGAATTATTCCAGGAATGGACAGTTCGTTGTCTAAAGAATTGACTAAAGTTTTGAAAAAACAAGGAATGAAATTCTATACGTCTCACAAAGTACAATCAGTTGAAAGAGCTGGCGATGTAGTGACGGTTAAGGCAGAAAATGCAAAAGGAGAAATCATTACTCTAGAAGGAGATTACTCATTAGTTTCTGTAGGTCGTCGTCCTTACACAGACAGATTGAATGCAGACAAAGCAGGAGTAAAGATTACAGAAAGAGGACAAGTAGAAGTGAATGATCATTTACAAACTACAGTGCCAAATATATATGCAATTGGTGACGTTGTTCGTGGTGCCATGTTGGCTCATAAAGCAGAGGAAGAAGGTACAATGGTTGCTGAAATCATTGCGGGTCAAAAACCACATATTGATTATAATTTAATTCCTGGAGTAGTATACACTTGGCCAGAAGTGGCTGCTGTTGGACAAACAGAAGAACAATTGAAAGCCTCTGGAGTAGAATTCAAATCAGGAAGTTTCCCATTCAAAGCTTTAGGTCGAGCAAGAGCTAGTGGAGATTTAGACGGATTTGTAAAAATCTTAGCGGATGCTAAAACAGATGAGGTTCTTGGTGTTCACATGATTGGAGCTAGAACAGCTGATTTAATTGCAGAAGCAGTTACCGCTATGGAATTTAGAGCTTCGGCAGAAGATATCTCAAGAATGTCACATGCACACCCAACCTTTGCGGAGGCTATCAAAGAAGCCGCTTTAGCTGCAACAGATAATAGAGCGTTGCACGTGTAAATCAAATATATTTATCCTGAGCTTGACTAAGGATAAAAATCCCAAACTCTTATAGAGTTTGGGATTTTTTTTTTGGCGTTATTTAATTTTAGTCATTTTACAAGTTTGTTTAATCTGCACCTAGATATTTAGTCTTACCGTTTTTAATATCAACTTCAGCAAAACTATGTTTTCCAAAAACAATTAATAATTTATATGTTTCAGGTTTTATAACTCTTATTTCTGATTTTCCAACACTTGGTTTACCACAAACTGAAATTATATTTGTTTGCCATTTTAATTTTCCGTTTTCGTAAGCTGACAAAGTTTGAATATCTTTTTCAATGTAATAGACAACATTATTACTTTCTATTCCTCGCATTTTTGGTTCGAAAGACAGATTTAATTCTGTCTTTTTTGAAAGTAGTTTTTTATCAAAGTTTTGAGCAAAGCTTGTCTGAATAAAAACAATAAAAATTAAGAATTTAAAAATGTTATTCATAAGAAAAATATTTCGTTACAATTACCACTAACTTGTTTATATGTCTGACAAACGTCAGTCTTATCTTTTTTTTAAAATAATAAAAAAATCAAACACACTATTTGTCTTAATACAATAACTAGTCTCTAAATAATCCTTTATAGGAATCCCAATGTGCATAGATTAAAAATAAATTGGCACCCAATACAAAAATAGCCACAGGAACTTCAGAAACTTGGGTCACGGTGTGAATCAAAAAGATGTTAATTGAAATAGGCAATAAAGCTAATAAAGTCACTTTCATGAATTTACCACTTAATAAACTTATTCCCACAATCAATTCAACGGCTTTTGCTAATGGTAAAAGGTATTTTGAAGCCATAATACCGTTCATAAATGTTAACATATTTCCTGTTGGAGCTTCAGCTTCGAACAATTCAAAGAAATAGGCTACAGAAGCAAATATCATAAAAGCTCCCAGTAAAATTCGGACAATCAATGTTGCAATTTTCATAATAATTTGGTTTATAGGTTAGTATTTCAAAAATAATCATTTTGTAAATACAAAATAAAAAAACGTTGGGTGCAATTATTATTTGAAATGATTTTGCCACGAATTTTCAAATTTTTCGAAAAAACTATTCGATTTCATTCGAATTATCATCATAGATGAACTAATTCTTGCGTTTACATTTTAATAATTCGAGAATTAGTGGCTAATAATTCAAAAAAAAACTAATAAATTAAATAATTACAACCAATGGGTTAAAACATCAATCAAATAATTTAAAAAGAGCAGTCATCAGCCTTATTATTCTATTTCTACCAATGAATTTTGTTGTATTTTTGACATCCTAAAACACCATACTTTGAGAACTGAAATTCATAAAACGATTACCAATCCAATTGCTTTTAAAAAGCAACTATTGGATTGGTCACAGCAATTTCGTGAGATTGTATTTATGGATAGTAATGATTATCCACAGGAGTTTTCAAGCTTTGATGCCATTCTTGCAGTTGATGCGTTTACATTATTACAGACCGATTATCACAACGCGTTTGAAGATTTACAACAATACCAACAAACTACCAAAGATTGGTTGTTTGGGTATTTATCCTATGATTTAAAAAATGATAGCGAGAATCTACAGTCCACTAATTTTGATGGATTAGCGTTTCCGGATTTGTTTTTCTTTCAACCTAAGAAATTGTTTTTATTAAAAGGGAATCAAGTCACTATTCAGTATTTGAATTTATGTGATGATGAGGTCGAAGAGGATTGGGAGACTATTCTTAAACAAGAGCCAATTGAAACCAAAGAAAGTTCAGTTGTAACAGTTCAGCCTAGAATTTCAAAAGAAAAATATATTGAAAAAGTAAATACGCTTTTGGAACATTTACATCGTGGCGATGTGTATGAAGCTAATTTTTGTATGGAATTTTATGCTGAAAATAGTAGTATTAATCCTTTAGAAAAATTTGAAAGGCTGAATGCTATTTCACAAACTCCTTTTGCGGTATATTTTAAAAACAATCAACAGTATTTGCTTTCGGCTACTCCAGAACGCTATTTGAGAAAGGAAGGGGAGCATTTGATTTCGCAACCCATTAAAGGAACGGCAAAGCGTTTTCAGGATAAAATTGAAGATGAACAGTCAAAAGCAAATTTGGCTTCTGACCCAAAAGAACGTGCTGAAAATATCATGATTACCGATTTAGTTCGTAACGATTTGTCGCGAACAGCCCAAAAAGGTTCGGTTCAAGTACAAGAATTATGTGTGATTTATTCATTTGAACAAGTACATCAAATGATCTCTACAATTACCTCAAAATTAGATAATAAGTATTCGAATATAGATGTGTTACGAATGACTTTTCCGATGGGAAGTATGACAGGCGCACCAAAGATTTCGGTGATGAAAATCATTGACGAATTGGAAGAAACCAAAAGAGGATTGTACAGTGGTGCCATAGGGTATTTTAGTCCAAATGGCGATTTTGATTTCAATGTGGTGATTCGAAGTATTCTGTATAACCAAAAGAATAAATACGTTTCTTTTTCGGTTGGAAGTGCGATTACTTCGCTGTCTCAACCTGAAAAAGAGTATGAAGAATGTTTGCTTAAAGCCAAAGCGATGCACGAAGTATTGTGCTAAATTGCTATGAATTAATTACTTTTGAGCATGTTACAACAATTCCAAAATCATTTGTCTCAACATTTCCCTTTTTTGAAGGGTAAAAAGCTCCTACTTGCTGTTAGTGGTGGATTGGACAGTATGGTTTTATTGCATCTTTTTCAGCAATTGGATTATGAAATAATTGTCTTGCATTGTAATTTTCAGTTGCGTGGTTTGGAAAGTTTTGGCGACCAACAATTTATTCAGGAATATACAAGTCAGCACAATATCCAACTATCTTTTACACAATTTGATACTGAGGCTTTCGCCAATGATTATAAGTTATCTATTCAAATTGCTGCGCGCGAGTTGCGTTACAGTTGGTTTTACGAACAACTCGAAATTCAAGATGGCGATTATATTCTAACGGCACATCATGCTGACGATAATTTAGAAACCTTTTTGATCAATCTTTCAAGGGGAACTGGATTAGATGGTTTGACTGGAATTCCTGCTCAAAATGATTCAATTATTCGTCCATTACTTCCTTTTACCAGAAAAGAAATAGAAGAATATGCTGCGAATCAAGACGTAAAATGGAGAGAAGATAGTAGTAATGCTTCGGATAAATACTTGCGAAACAAAATTCGGCATCATTTGATTCCTGTTTTGAAAGAGCTGAATCCTAATTTTATGAGTTCTTTCGAAAAAACTCAGGGATATTTACAAGATTCAAAAGATTTAGTGGATGATGCCGCTGTTATGGTGTATCAGCAAGTTGCCAAAGAAAATGGGGATGAAATTTACTTTGACTTGAATCAATTGTTGAAATTGGCTAATTACAAATCGTATTTGTACCAATGGTTGACTGAATTTGGCTTTACGGCTTGGGACGATATTTATGATTTGGTCACCAATCAGTCGGGTAAACAAGTTTTAGCTCCTGAGTTTCGATTAATTAAAGACAGGGATTATTTAATTTTAAGTCCGCTTAAAACGGAATTAAATCAGCAAGAATATCTAATTGAATCGGGAACATCGAAAGTTAATTTTCCCTTAAATCTATTGTTTTCAAATGTTGATGCAATTGGAGCCACGTCCAATTCGACTATATTTGTTGATGGAGAAAAATTACTATTTCCGTTGACTTTACGTCATTGGAAGGAAGGAGATGTTTTTCAGCCGTTTGGTATGGAAGGGAAATCAAAAAAAGTGAGTAAGTTGTTCAAGGACGAAAAGTTGTCGTTAATAGAAAAAGAAAATACGTGGCTTTTGTGTTCTGAAAATCAAGTAGTTTGGGTGGTTGGAATCCGTCAAGACGAACGATTTAAAATCAATTCAAAAACAAAAAATATAGTAAAAATAGCAATCGAATAATGAAGAAAATAGTTGTATTATTAGTAATGGTATTGGCTTTTGCCAAAGGAAATGCACAGATGCTGAACCCTGTAAAATGGACTACTGAAATCGAGAAAAAGTCCGAGGGAAACTATGTACTTACTTTTAATGGAGTGATAGAATCAGGGTGGCATTTGTATTCGCAATTCACGGCTGAAGGCGGATCGTTGCCTTTAGAAGTGCTTTTTAAAAACCAAAAAGGGAATTTTGAATTGATTGGAAAAACCAAAGAAAGCAAAACTAAAACGGCGTTTAATGACATATTTGAAGTCAACGAAACTTTTTTTGAGAAAAAAGCCCAATTGACACAAGAGATTCATTTGACAAATCCAAAACTTACAAAAGTAGAAGTAAGTTTAAATTATCAGGTATGTAAAGAAGCTTGTATCAATTTAGAAAAGAATTTCACCTTTGTCATTCCTGCCCAATCAAAGGAAGTTGAAAGTACTGTTTTAGTAGAAGATTCGGCTAAAACTGCACCAGTTGTTGCTTCCACTGAAGTTGTAAAAGAGGAAACGAATACGGTTGATAAATCTGTCACAGCACCTACATCAGAGCCTGAAAAAGGTTTGTTGTCTATTTTTATTATTGCCTTTTTCTCTGGATTTGCTGCTTTATTAACACCTTGTGTATTTCCAATGATTCCTATGACGGTGAGTTTCTTTACCAAGCAAAGTAAAACTAAATCAGCTGGTATTCGAAATGCTATTATTTATGGAGTTTCCATTATTGTAATTTATGTATTGTTAGGTGTTTTGGTAACTTGGCTTTTTGGTGCTGATGCTATGAATGCACTTTCAACCAATGTTTGGTTTAACCTTGTTTTCTTTATTTTATTAGTGGTTTTTGCCGCTTCCTTTTTAGGTGCTTTCGAAATTATGTTGCCCAACTCTTGGGCAAATAAAGTCGATAGTCAAGCCGATAGAGGAGGAATAATAGGAATTTTGTTCATGGCTTTAGCTTTGGCAATTGTATCGTTTTCTTGTACAGGGCCAATAGTTGGAACGCTTTTAGTACAAGCCGCTTCCAAAGGCGGAATAGCACCAGTTGTTGGCATGTTAGGTTTTTCATTAGCTTTAGCATTGCCTTTTATGTTTTTTGCGATGTTCCCAGGTTGGTTGAATTCGCTGCCAAAGTCAGGTGGTTGGTTGAATACAGTGAAAGTCGTTTTAGGATTTTTAGAATTGGCACTAGCATTTAAATTTTTGTCGAATGCTGATTTGGTTTTGCAACTGCATTTATTGGAACGAGAAGTTTTCTTAGCAATTTGGATTGCTATTTTTGGAACTTTGGCGTTGTATTTATTTGGAAAAATTACGTTACCGCACGATAGCCCGTTGTCATCTATCTCTGTTGGAAGATTGTCATTAGGTTTGGTTGTGTTGTCATTTACTGTATATATGATTCCAGGATTGTGGGGAGCACCTTTGAAATTAATCAATGCTTTTCCGCCACCAATGGAATATAGCGAAAGTCCTTTAGGAATAGGAGGTAGCTCGATTAATTCAAGCTCATCCGTTTCGGCTTTACCTGATGGAGCCAAATTAGGACCGCACCAAATTGTGGTTTTTGATGATTATGACAAAGGATTGGCTTACGCAAAAACGGTTAACAAACCTATTATGCTAGATTTCACAGGTCACGCTTGTGTTAATTGTCGTAAAATGGAAAACAACGTTTGGTCGGATGAACGTATATTGACTATTTTGAAAAATCAATTAGTTTTAATTTCGTTATATGTTGATGATAAAAGAGAGTTGCCTAAAAATGAACAGTCTATTTCTAAGGCCACAGGTTCAAGCATTGTAACTATTGGAGATAAGTGGACCGACTTTATGATTTCTACATACAAAACGAATACACAGCCTTTGTATGTATTAACTGATTTAACAGGAGTTAGTTTAAATTCAAAACAGCCCACTATTAGTTTTGTAAGTATTGATGAATATGAATCTTGGTTAAAAGAAGGGCTTTCGAACTTCAAGAAATAATCGATTAATGTATAATAGAAAAAACCGCAAAGTATCTTTTGCGGTTTTTTTTTGTATAAAAAAACACCCTAAATTCTTAGGGTGTTTTAAAATAAATATCAAGTGGAGTCTATTATAAGAACTCTCCGTGTTGCGTAATGTCTAATCCTAATTCTTCTTTGTCTTCACTAACTCTAAGTGGAGTAATTTTGTTAACAATAAAGAACAAAGCATACGAAGCAGAGAATGCAAAAATTGAAACCAATACCAGTGCTTTTAATTGGATTAAAAACAAAGTAGCGTCGCCAAAAATTAAACCTTGATTGTCACCTACAATTGGATTAACTGCATTTGATGCAAAGACACCAGTTAGTAACATACCAGTCATTCCACCTACACCGTGACAAGCAAATACATCTAAGGCATCGTCAATTTTTCCTTTAGGGAATTTCATTACCATAAAGTTACTAACGATACTTGCAATAATTCCGATAGTGATTGCGTGAGGAATACTTACAAAGCCTGCAGCAGGAGTAATAGCAACTAGACCAACTACCGCACCAATACAAGCGCCCATTGCAGATAATTTATGACCTAAAATTTTGTCTAAGAATACCCATGCCATGGCAGCAGCGGCAGCAGCTACGGTTGTTGTACCTAATGCTTGTGCGGCAAGTCCACTTGCACCAACAGCAGAACCTGCATTGAAACCAAACCAACCGAACCACAATAATCCAGTTCCTAATAATACATAGGTAATACGAGCAGGATTTACTTTTTGAACTTTTCTTTTTCCTAAGAAAATAGCACCAGCTAAAGCAGCCCAACCCGCACTCATGTGAACTACAGTTCCACCAGCGAAGTCAAGAACTCCTTCTTTGAAGAAATAACCATCAGGATGCCAAGTCATGTGACACAATGGTGCGTATATTACTAATATGAATAACACCATAAATAACAAATAAGCCCAGAAACGAACACGCTCTGCAAAAGCACCTGTTATTAAAGCTGGAGTAATAATAGCAAATTTTGCTTGAAAGAAAGCAAATAAAAGTAATGGAATTGTTGGAGCTAATTCCCATGCTTTAGTTGCACTTACTCCGTTAAATAGTAGATTAGAAGACGGGTCGCCTATTATTCCTCCAATTGAAGGTCCAAAACATAAGCCAAAACCAACTAATACCCATAATACAGTAACAATTACCATTGCCATAAAGCTTTGTAGCATCGTACTGATTACATTTTTCTTTCCAACCATACCTCCGTAGAAGAAACCAAGACCAGGTGTCATAATTAAAACTAATGCAGATGCAACAATCATCCAAGCCGTGTCTCCGGTGTCTAATTTTAATTCTACAATATGAGCTCCTAGTTTTGCTGACTCAACAACAAAATAATTTGAGAAAAAAGTAAGTCCCAAAACAGTGATTAGAATCACACTTAAAACAATTTTACGCATAACTATTATTTTTAAATTTTTGATAAAAGTATAAAAATATCATATTGACCCATAAAAAAATAGGGGGTAATTATTCATTTTTATCAAATTATTAAATTACCCCTGTAATTTTTTAGGGTTTGATGTAATTTTAAACTGATTTTTTGAATTTGACAATCCCTTTTTCTTATTTCGACAAGTTTTTTGAATGAAATTCAAAAAAAAAGAGCCAATTACGAATAATTGGCTCTTTTTTTAATAACAACTTAAAGGATATCTATTTTTGATTAAACTTTCCTTTATAACGTTCGTTTAATTTAGTTTGATGTGTTTCTAAACTAATTGTTCTTCCTTGTATGAATGCTTTTGTTAATTTATTGGTTCTCATATCAAGCGCATCTCCCTCAGAAATAAACAAAGTAGCATCTTTTCCCACTTCAATTGTTCCACAAAAAGTATCAATTCCTAATATTTTTGCAGTATTAGAAGTGATTAGCTGTAGTGCTTGTTCTTTGTCTAAACCATAAGCGGCACAAGTTCCCGCTAAGAAAGGAAGGTTACGCGTTTCCATTCTTTCGTGCGCACCACTGTTTTCAAGACCTACTAAAACACCTTGATCAGTTAATAGTTTAGCCAATTTAAAAGGTAAATCGATATCATCATCATCGTTTTCAGGCATACCATGAACTCGTTTTAGTAAAACCCCAATTTTATTATCCTTTAAAAAGCTTCCTATTTTATAGGCTTCATAACCACCTACAATAGCTATTTTATTTATTCCGTTACTTTTTGCTAACTCAATAGCATCAATCATTTGCTTTTCTTCATTGGCATGAATAAACAAAGTTTGTTCTCCCGAAAAAAGCCCTTTTGTAGCTTCAAAAATTAAATTTCGTTCTTTAGCAGCGGTAGTGTTGTACACCTTTGCATTTTGGAAGAACGAATTTATTTCTGCAATTTCTTTAGTATACTCTTTATTAGCTTCTATTGTACCTGGTTCAAACCAAGTTCCACTTCGTTTGAAGCTTGATGGAAACTCCATGTGAATACCATCATTTTCTTTAATTACAGCATCATTCCAATGCCAAGCATCTAGTTGTACAACAGAAGAAGTTCCAGATATCAAACCACCTCTTGGTGTAATTTGAGCCATTAAAACTCCGTTGGGTCTTACTGTTTCAACTACTTTTGAGTCGGCAGTGTAAGCAATTAGACTTCGAACGTGCGGATTAAATGTTCCAATTTCAGATTCATCATCCGAGGATTTTACAGCATCAATTTCAACCAGTCCTAATGTGGAATTTGGAGCTATAAATCCTGGATAAACTTCTTTACCTAATGCATCTATAATGGTTTCATAGTTGGCTTTGATCACACTACTTGCAGAAGTTACCACATCAATTTTACCATTTTTAAAACCAATAGCACTATTTTCCATAACGGTACCATTACCTAAATGTGCTTTTGCATTCAGTATCAAAATTGATTTTTGCTGTTTTGGTGCCGGGGTTTGTTGTGCCGTACTAACTAATGATATTCCGAATACCAATGTTAAGAGAACTATTTTTTTATGTATCATAATTATTCTAATTTATTTGTTGAAAAGTAAACCTTAGTGCTCAAGAGTATCACAGTGGTATTCTGTTCGCTCCGTTTTTTTAGGTTCTTGCGTAATCATTCCTTTGTTTTTTTCTTCCATTAATTGTCCAATCAAAACATTTCGCTCTTTAGCAACCGCTTTTCTTTGCTCTTCATCTCTTTGAATATCAAAGTAAACTACTCCTTCAATAATTGTTTTTTCTGCTTTAGCATAAATAGATAGGGGATTAGTGTTCCAAAGAACAATATCAGCATCTTTACCCACTTTAATACTACCTACTTTATCATCAAGATGTAATAGTTTAGCAGGATTTAAGGTTACAAATTTCCAAGCTTCTTCTTCTGAAATATTACCATATTTTACAGCTTTAGCCGCTTCTTGGTTTAATCGTCTAGACATTTCAGCATCATCAGAATTATAGGCAACCACAATTCCTTTGTTATGCATAATTGGTCCATTAAACGGAATAGCATCATTTACTTCAAATTTATAGGCCCACCAATCCGAAAATGTAGAAGCTCCCACACCGTGTTCTTTCATTTTATCAGCAACTTTGTATCCTTCTAGTATATGCGTAAATGTATTCACTCTAAAATTGAATTTTTCAGCTACATTCATCAACATCAAAATCTCAGATTGTACATAGGAGTGGCATGATATAAAACGCTCTTTGTTAATAATCTCAGCCAAAGTCTGTAATTCCAAATCTACTCTTGGTGCTTTTCCTTTTTTAGTGCTATTATAGTTTTTCCAAGCCAAATCATATTCTTTAGCTCTTTGGAAATAATCCGTAAAAACTTGTTCTACACCCATTCTGGTTTGAGGAAAACGAGTTGGATTTACGTTGCCCCAATTGGATTGTTTTACATTTTCTCCTAAAGCAAATTTGATAAATTTAGGTTGGTTTTTGTATAACATTTCTTCAGGTGAGCGTCCCCATTTCCATTTTACAATGGCAGAACGTCCTCCGATAGGATTTGCTGAACCGTGCAACAATTGTGAAATAGTAACACCTCCTGCTAAATCTCTATAAATATTTGGGTCTTCTGAATTCACTACATCCTGAATGGTTACTTCAGCACTCGAGTTATGACCACCTTCGTTAACTCCTTTAGAAATAGCAATGTGAGAATGCTCATCAATAATACCACTCGTTAGGTGTTTTCCTTTGGCATCAATTACAGTTGCAGATGGTTCTGAAAGATTTTTACCAACAGCTGCAATTTTTCCCTCTTTGATCAAAACATCAGCTTGCTCAAGAATACCTTCTTTTTCGTTTGTCCATACAGTAGCATTTTTGAATAATAAAGTTTGTGCCGTTAATTTTTCTTGGTTTCCAAATGCGACATTAGGATAAGTAACAGGCTGTATTGGATTTATTTTCTCCTCTTTATTAGTTTCAGCTTCTGGTTTAAAATCTGAGGTCTTTGTTGCTGACCAACTCACTTCTTTTCCGTCTTTAATAATTGCTTTGCCACTCAAATTAGAAGTAGTTCCTAAATAAGTACTAAGTCTGGTAAAATTCGTTTTTAATGAATCAGATGGCTTAATTACTGTAGTCAACCATTGGTTGGCAATTGTAATTTTAGAATTTAATTTTTTATTGTCAACAGTAGTGATTTCTGATTTTGGGCTAGCCATTTCACCACTAATTTTCCATTTAAATGTTTCATTATTAATGACTAAATCATAATTTCCACGAATGTCTTTTGTGGTCATATCAGCAACTACAAAACGATTTCCTTGAACCCAATTTTCATATAAAACAGTTTTTTTATCAAAATAATTTCCTGAAGTGATGATGAAATTTGCTTGACTTCCACTAGTTAAAGTACCAATTTCTTTGCTTTTCCCTAAAATAGAGGCCGGAATAGTAGTTAACGCTTCTAATGCTTTTGTTGTATCAAAACCGTATTGAATTGCTTTCAATAAATTAGTTTTAAAACTGTCCATTTTCTTCAAATTATCTGTTGTTAAAGCGAAAACAACTCCATTGTCTGCTAACACTTTCAAGTTAGAAGGCGCCTGATTCCAAAAACGAAAATCTTTCAATTCCATTTGATTGGCTTGATTTGGATCAGAGACATCATAGGCTTCTGGGAAGTTAATTGGAATAATGAATTTTGAATTGGTGTTTTTGATTTCTTCAATTCGTTCAAATTCGTTTCCACTTCCTTTCATCAGGTAGTTAAGTCCAAATTCTTTAGCAATTTTCGAAGCTCTCAAACTATTTAATTTATCTTCAGTAGTAAACAGTTGAACTAAATTTTGATTGGCAATCATGGCTTCCAATGATTGATCCTTGGTTTCTGAATTCCCTTTTTTGTACCAATCCATATCATAATACATTTGTCGAATCAGTGCCATCATCCCCATCAAAGAACTTGGATACGCTTGAGCAGTTAATGCACTACGTGTAAATCCAAAATGATTAGTAACTTTATTTGCTACCAAACGTTTGCTTGCATCAAAATTATTTAAAGCAACCAAAGTTCCTGTTCCTCTAGCAATTCCGTCTTGAACATGAGTTCCTACGACACCAAAACCTGCTTTTAAAAACTCTTCCGCTTTCGCAGAATCATATCTAAAAGATTCGTAGGCATTTACTTCAGAACGAATATTTTCATTCCAATAGTATCCTGCACGTTTGGTATCATACAATTGACCTCTCGACATTGGTCCGCTACTTTTCGGTTTTTCAATTCCGAAACTAGTGTAAAGATCAATAAATGAAGGGTAAATCGTTTTTCCTTCCAAATTCACTACAATAGTATTCTTTGGAATGGCAACGTTTGTTCCAACAGTAACCACTTTGCCATTTTGGATAAGCAAAGTTCCATTTTTAATAATTTGACTTGGGGTTACATAAATAGTAGCATTGGTAAATGCTGTTAAATTTTGATTCCTGTTTTGAACAGTTTCATTGTTTGGAAAATAATCTTGTGCTTGCAACTTAGGAAGTAAAACAAACAAAAATAGTAGAAGGAGATTTTTTTTCATAATTCAGATTTTAATAATTGTTAAATTTAATTAAAAATCTAGTTAGCGGTTTATTTTTTCAATATTTAACATTTGTTTGAATTTTATAAAGCCTGGTAATTTTAAATTATAAGTAAATTTTAGATTATAAATCAATTTTTTTACTCAACATATATTGATTTTACTTAATTTTAAAATCAAATATTCAGACTATGTTGACTAAAGTTTTTGGAAGCGCTGTTTTTGGGGTAGAAGCCACTACAATAACGGTAGAAGTAAATATTGATAAAGGAATTGGCTATCATTTAGTGGGTTTACCAGATAATGCAATAAAAGAAAGTAGTTATCGAATTGCGGCTGCCTTAAAAAATAATGGCTATGCTTTACCAGGAAAAAAAATCACCATAAATATGGCCCCCGCCGATTTACGCAAAGAAGGTTCGGCCTATGATTTAACATTGGCGATTGGTATTTTGATTGCTTCATCCCAAATTAAAGGAGATGAAATTGATCGGTATATCATCATGGGCGAACTTTCGCTTGACGGAAGTTTACAACCGATTAGAGGTGCTTTACCAATTGCTATTAAAGCGAAAGAAGAAGGGTTTAAAGGGTTCTTTTTGCCTAAACAAAATGTAAAAGAAGCCGCTATAGTTGCTGATTTGGATGTTTATGGCGTAGAAAATTTGCAAGAGGTGATTGATTTTTTTGAAGGCAGGGGAACTTTAGAACCTACTACAATAGATACGAGAGCCGAATTTTATAAAACTTTAGATTTTCCAGAATTCGATTTTTCAGATGTCAAAGGACAAGAAAGTATTAAGCGTTGTATGGAAATTGCTGCGGCAGGTGGACATAATATTATTCTAATTGGTCCGCCTGGAGCAGGAAAAACTATGCTTGCCAAACGATTACCGAGTATTTTACCTCCCATGACTTTGCGTGAAGCTTTGGAAACCACCAAAATTCATAGTGTTGCGGGTAAATTGAAAGAAGTCGGATTGATGAATCAACGTCCGTTTAGAAGTCCGCATCATACAATTTCAAATGTGGCTTTAGTAGGAGGGGGGAGTTACCCACAACCCGGTGAGATATCGATGGCGCACAATGGGGTTTTGTTTTTAGATGAGTTACCAGAGTTCAAGCGAGACGTACTTGAAGTAATGCGCCAACCTTTGGAGGATAGGGAGGTGACTATTTCAAGAGCGAAATTTACCGTTACGTATCCGTCCTCTTTCATGTTGGTTGCGAGTATGAACCCGAGTCCGAGTGGTTTTTTTAATGATCCGGATGCGCCACAAACTTCTTCGCCTCACGAAATGCAACGCTATATGAATAAAATTTCTGGTCCTTTATTAGACCGAATCGATATTCATATTGAAGTAACTCCTGTTCCTTTTGAAAAATTATCCGATGATAGAAAAGCTGAGAGTAGTGTCGAAATACGAAAACGTGTCACTAATGCACGCGAAATTCAATCCGCACGTTTTGAATCTATGCCAGCAATTCATTACAATGCTCAAATGAGTACCAAACACATTCGGGAGTTTTGTGCATTGGACGAACCGTCTAAGGAATTGCTTAAAAATGCGATGGAACGATTGAATCTTTCAGCTCGTGCGTATGACCGAATATTGAAAGTAGCAAGAACAATTGCCGATTTAGAAGCTGCTGAAAGTGTAGCCTCTCATCACATTGCTGAAGCGATACAATACCGAAGTTTAGATAGAGACGGTTGGCTGGGTTAGTTTTCTTCTGATTCGAAACTTACTACTTCTTCGTTTTCAACACCTATAATTTCTTCATAAATAGCGTATTGCATGGAAATAGTGAATGGAACGGTAAATAAAACTCCTATACAGAAACCAATTAATCCTACCAATGAACCAAAAAAAGCAACTAATACTAACAGAAAAAGTGTAAAAAATTGAGTACTCGACAAACTAATACTTGTTTGTATTGCTTCTATAGCTTTTTGTTTACCAAAAATAATTAATGGAATTGTTAATGTGGTAAAGATTCCAATAATAAAGGATAACAGATTCCCAACGAACGGAACTTTATAATACGTTAAAACGCTATTAATACCTGTACTTACAAATGTAATAATGAAAGTTGCAATAACCAATTCCTTACAATACGACCACTTATAATAGGAGAAGAAATGTCTCATTTTAAATTCGGTATCCTTAGTCCCTGCATCTGCCATTTTTAAAAAACCTGCACTTATTGGACTAAAAAGACTACTAAGTAGTAATGCTGCAACAAATTGGTCTGCAATATATTCTGGCTGCAACATTTTGGCTTCCAACTCTTTCATTGAATTCGGATTAATGTTATCGACACCAATAAAACCAACTACACCAATTCCAGCTGCTACAACTAATAAAAATCCAAATACAAGAATAGCAAGTCCTGCATAGATGGCAATTTTTTTATAGTTTTCAAAAGCTTTGTTAAATACATTTTCAAATTGTAATTCGAATCCGTTTGTTTTTAGGTTTGCAATTTTTTGGTTGGTTGTTTCCATATTTTATTTTGGGATTTAACGTTTAAATAAAAATTATAGCCAATTTAATATTTTTTTGACTGTAGCCAGTTTTCCTTTATAGGGAGCATAGCGCAAAGGTAAATCAATCCAAGTCGCTTTTTTTACCACTCCTTTATGGTGTGAAAAAATATCGAAACTTAATTTACCGTGGTAGGCTCCAATGCCGCTATGTCCAACACCTCCAAAGGGTATTTTTTTATTAGAAAAATGAATCATGGTGTCATTAATACATCCACCTCCGAACGAATGTTTAGCAATAATTGTATCGCAGAATTGTTGTCTTTCACTAAAAATATAAAGACCTAAAGGTTTTTCGTATCGAGCAATAATGCTATCGATTTCTGATTCTTCGGTATAGGTTAGAATAGGTAATAACGGGCCGAAAATCTCATCTTTCATAATCAAACTATCCAGATCAGTTTCCTCAATTAGTGTTGGGGAGATGTAATTGGTTTCATTATTGTATTTACCTCCGAAAACCACTTTAGTTTCATCTATCATTTCAACCAAACGAGACCAATTTTTTGCGTTTATAATTCGAGCAAAATCAGGTGAAATTTCAGGATTATCTCCATAAGCATTAGAAATTTCTTCTTTTAAAAACGTAATGAATTTGGTTTTGCTTTTTTGGTGAACCAAAATATAATCAGGCGCTATACAAGTTTGTCCCGCATTGATGAATTTTCCCCAAACAATTCGTTTGGCTGCCAACTGTAAATTAGCGGATTCGTCAACAATACACGGATTTTTACCGCCTAATTCTAAAGTTACGGGTGTCAAATTCTCTGCAGCCGCTTTGGCAACAATTTTACCTACTGCAACACTTCCTGTGAAGAAAATATAATCCCAACGCTGTTCCAATAAATGAGTGGCGACTTTAGCATCACCTTGAATTACTTCTACATGATCTACAGCAAAAACTTTTTCAATAATTTTTTCAATGATTGTGGCTGTATTTGGTGTTAATTCAGATGGTTTTAAAACGACTTGATTTCCAGCAGCGACAGCTGCAATTACAGGACAAAGAGCCAATTGAAAAGGATAATTCCAAGGTGCTAACACTAAAACTTTACCATAAGGTTCTTTGTAAATAGCATCAGAAGAAGGAATATTTAAAACAAAAGGAAAAACTCTTTCAGGTTTAGCCCAGCGAGATAAATTTTTGATAGTGTATTTTAAATCTGAAATTACATAGCTAGTTTCAGTTACAACAGTTTCAAATTCAGGTTTATTGAAATCGGCTTTTAAAGCATTGACAATTTCGTTTTCATGAACGATTATTGTATCCAATAAACGAGTTAGAATCTCTTTTCGGTAACCAATGTTGGTTTTGTAAATCATATCAAACGGTACTTAAAATAAGTATGCAATATAAATTTTATAATTCAATTAAATCAATTTGAGATTGAAAATTAGACGGCATTCCAAATCACATCATCAGGAGTAGGTGCAATGATTTTAATATTTTCTTTTGAAACCGGGTGAATGAAATTTAACCTGCGCGCATGTAAATGAATGCCTCCGTCTGGATTACTTCGGTCGAATCCGTATTTTAAATCTCCTTTTATTGGCGAACCAATTGCAGCTAATTGCGCTCTAATTTGGTGATGCCTTCCGGTATGGAGTTGAATTTCTAAAGCGGTATAATTAGTAAGTTCTTTGATAATTTGATACTCTAAACTAGCTAATTTGCTCTCTGGAACTTCTTTGAGATGTGCTTTAGAAGTATTGTTTTTTTCATTTCTTTTAAGGTAATGTACTAATTTAGCATTGGATGGATTTGGTTTGTTTTTCACAACTGCCCAATACGTTTTTTGAGTTTCTCTATTGCTAAATAGTTCGTTCATTCTGGACAATGCCTTACTAGTTCTAGCAAAAACTACGATGCCTGTTGTGGGTCTATCCAAACGATGGACCACTCCTAAAAACACTTCGCCAGGTTTGTTGTATTTTTCTTTGATGTATTCTTTAACAATTTCGCTCAAAGGTTTGTCACCTGTTTTATCGCCTTGCACAATATCGCCCACTCGTTTATTAACTACGATGAGATGGTTGTCTTCGTGAAGAATTTGAAGGTTATCCTTGTTAGAAATTATTTTTCCCAAATTAAAATATTAAATACGAACATTATTAACTGATCACTAATTACTAATTACTAATAACTATTTACTAGTATTGCTCATTAGCATTTGGAAAATCAGATGATTTAACATCTTCGACATATTGACTAATTGCTGAAGTCATTCCTTCATACAAATTCATATAGCGTCTTAAAAATCGTGGACTAAATTCGTTATTCATTCCTAACATGTCATGAATTACTAATACTTGTCCGTCCACGCCACCACCAGCTCCAATTCCGATTACTGGAATAGAAATGCTTTTGGCTACTTTTTCAGCTAGATGCGCTGGAATTTTTTCTACAACTACAGCAAAACAACCTAAGTTTTCTAGCATTTTAGCATTTTCCATTAGTTGTTCAGCTTCAGCATCTTCTTTAGCACGAACAGTGTAGGTTCCAAATTTATATATGGATTGTGGGGTTAAACCCAAATGTCCCATCACCGGAATTCCGGCGTTTAATATTTTTTTAATTGAATCTTTAATTTCGCTTCCACCTTCTAATTTAACTGCATGACCACCGCTCTCTTTCATAATTCGGATAGCAGAACGAAGTGCTTCTTTCGAATCGGATTGATAGCTACCAAAAGGTAAATCGACCACTACTAATGAACGTTCAATTGCTCTAACTACAGATGATGCATGATAAATCATTTGGTCCAAAGTAATTGGTAAAGTCGTTTCGTGACCCGCCATTACATTAGAAGCTGAATCTCCCACAAGGATTACATCTACTCCTGCAGAATCTACTATTTTAGCCATAGTAAAATCATAGGCAGTAAGCATTGAAATTTTTTCGCCATTGGCTTTCATTTCAATTAATGACTTTGTAGTAATTCTTTTGTAATCTTTTTTTGCGACAGACATAGTGATGTATTTAATTGCGGTAAAGGTAATAAAATCAATTTTTTTTAGCTCAACATTGTAGAATTATTGTTTATTTTGATACTTAATTAATATTTTAATAGTATGCAAAGATTTTTATTTATTGTAATGCTTGTTTTTTCAAGTTCCCTTTATTCTCAAAATGAAGATGTAAAACAGGTTATCGTTAATTTTTTTAATGGATTTCATGCCAAAGATTCAACTATCATTAAATCGGTTTGTGCTGATACGATGATTTTACAGTCTATTTCTGAATCTTCTAAAGGGTCTGAATTAAAAAATCAATCTCCAAAAGATTTTTATCGTTCAATTGCTACAATACCTGCAAACATGAAATTTGAAGAAAGAATATTGAATTATTCAATTCAAGTGGATGGTGCTATGGCGCATGTTTGGACTCCTTACGAATTTTATATAAACAATAAGTTAAGCCATAAAGGCGTAAATGCATTTACATTATTCAAAGACAATGGGCTGTGGAAAATTATCTATATTATTGATACAAGGCGAAAATAATTTAACAATCCGATAGATTTACAGCTACTGCTAATCCACCTTGAGAAGTTTCTTTGTATTTAGAGTTCATATCTTTTGCGGTTTGCCACATGGTATCCACTACTTTATCCAAAGGAACTTTTACATTTTTTGGATCGGTAGACAATGCTAATTCTGCAGCATTAATGGCTTTTATCGCTCCCATCGTGTTTCTCTCAATACATGGAATTTGAACTAATCCTTCTATTGGATCACATGTCAAACCTAAATGATGTTCTATGGCAATTTCAGCCGCAATTAAAACTTGGCTTGGGGTTCCACCCATTAGTTCGCACAATGCTGCTGCAGCCATAGCTGATGACACGCCAATTTCTGCCTGACAACCACCCATAGCCGCTGATATGGTAGCTCCTTTTTTAAAAATACTGCCAATTTCTCCTGCTACCAATAAAAATTGGTTGACTTCTTTTTCTCCAGCTTGATGGTTTTCAATCACCATATAATACATTAGTACGGCAGGAATAACTCCAGCACTTCCGTTAGTTGGTGCAGTTACCACGCGACCTAATGATGCGTTTACTTCATTAACAGCCAAGGCAAAACAGCTCACCCATTTTAAAATTTGGCGAAATTTAACTTCTGTCTTGCGAATTTGTTCTAACCAAGTTTGTGGCGAATCATAGTTCGAAAGTCCAATCAAATCTTGGTGCATATCAAAAGCTCTTCTACGAACATTGAGTCCGCCCGGTAAAATGCCTTCAGAATGACAACCTAAATACATGCATTCCAACATGGTATTCCAAATTCGAAGTAGTTCCTCGTGGATTTCATTTTCAGAACGCATTGATTTTTCATTTTCCAAAACGATTTCTGAAATTGATTTTTCTTCTGCTGTTGCAAATCGCAGTAAATCGTCAGCATTGTTAACAATAAATGGGAAAGCGCATTTTATGGCTTGTTTCTTTTTAGCATTAACGCGTTCTTCAACTACTACAAAACCGCCTCCTATAGAATAATAGGTAGCTTCGTGTTGTTTTTTATCGATACAATAAGCTGTAAATTTTATGCCGTTTGAATGAAAGGGAAGAAAGTTTTTATTAAATATAATTTCATTTTGAGGATCAAAACTAATCTTGTTTTCACCACCTAAATTAATTGTTCTGTCTTTTATAATTTGATCTGTAATTCCTTTGATATTTTCGACTGGAATTGTTTCTGGATTTTGATTGCTAAGTCCCAACATTACTGCTAAATCAGTCGCATGTCCTTTTCCTGTTAACGATAGTGATCCGTACAAATCTACCCGAATTGATAGCGTAGAGTTGAGTTTATTTTCTTTTCGGAGTTCGGATAAAAAACGCTCTGCTGCTCTCCACGGACCTAAAGTATGAGAGCTGGATGGTCCAACACCAATTTTTAACATATCAAATACAGAAATACACTCTTCCATAAATTAAACTTTTCTCAAAATTATAAAAAACATTAGGAATATTTTGATAATTAATTCGATTTTATAGTGATATTTTTAATTTATCGTAATTATGAAGCTCCAAATTTTAATTTTTATTTGTAGGTGTTCTAATTATATCTACATTTGATATTCAATAAATTAGTTTTCCATCATTATGAAAAAGTCTATTATTTTAATGTCGTTTTTGTTTTTACTTTCATTGTCAACAAAAGCACAAATTAAATCACCCTCTGAGTTTTTGCCAAATTATGGCAAACAAATTACTTTGTATCATCAAACAGAAGCTTATTTTGATTATTTAGTTAAAGAATCTAATTACATCAAGCATCAGGTGTATGGACAAACTAATGAAGAACGAAATTTGAATGTTTATTTTGTTTCAACTCCAGAGAATTTAAACAATCTCGATGCCATTAGAAATAATAACTTAAACGCTATTGGTTTATCCAAGCAAAAATTCCAGCAAATAGGAGATAAATTAATTGTTTGGATTAGTTTTAGTGTACATGGTAATGAATACGCAGGAATGGAAAGTGCTATGACAGTGGCTCACGAATTGATTAATCCTGCTAATAAAGAGACTAAAGAATGGTTAAAAAATACGATTGTAATTTTAGATCCTTGTGAAAACCCAGATGGATTATCCCGTTATGCTAATTGGTTAAGAGAAATTTCTGGAAAGAAAACACATCCTGGATTATACGATAGAGAACACATGGAAGTTTGGCCTGGGGGAAGGTACAATCATTATGTATTTGATTTGAATAGAGACTGGGCTTGGCAAACACAAATAGAGTCTCAAAAACGAATTGCACTCTATAATCAATGGATGCCTCAAGTACATGCAGATATTCATGAAATGGGTTACGATTCCCCTTATTTTTTCCCGCCATCGGCAGAACCTTTACATGAGTTTATTGTGCCATACCAAAGAAATTTCCATTATTCGTTAGGGAAAAATATTGCATCCAAATTTGATAAGGAAAATTGGTTGTACAATACAAGAGAACGCTTTGATTTGTTTTATCCAAGTTATGGCGATACTTATCCAACCTATAATGGTGCAGTAGGAATGACTTTAGAACAAGGTGGAATTGGAGCTGGTAGAGAAATTAATTTGCCAAACGGTTCTCGTTTGACCACTAAAGATCGATTGACTCATCATGCAAAAGCAGTTCTAACTATAATTGAAACAGCTTCCAATCAGTCAAGCGAGTTATTGAATGGTTTTAGAGGTTTTATGACTAATTCAAGAAAAAAAATTAAAGGGATTTACAGTACTTATGTAATCAAAAACAACCCTAAATCAGAACAGTTAGCAGAATTGTTAAACAAAAATGGCATTGAATATTCCTATGCAAATGGAAGTCAAAAAGCAGTTGGTTATAATTACAAGACTAAAAAAGACAATGATTTTTCAGTTGAAACTAATGATTTGATTATTAAAGTAGATCAACCAAGAGCGGTAATGACCCAAGTTTTATTTGAACCTAATCAAAAATTAAACGACAGTTTGTCTTACGATATTACGGCTTGGGATTTGCCTTTAGCCTATGGTGTTGATGGCTATGCATTAAAAAATAGTTTGAGTATTGCTACCAAACCAACTATTGAAAAAAAGGCAATTGTACTTCCTGAAAAAGTATATGCTTTTTATATTCCATGGAATAATAGAATCTCAGCAAAAGTTTTGGCAGCATTACTACAAAACGGAATTAAAGTTCGCACTGCTGCCTCTAAAGCAATTTTTGGCGATGTTGTAGTGGAAGCAGGTGGTTTAATTGTTAGTAAAGGAGATAATCCTGCTATATCCGATTTTGAAAATACAGTTGCTAATTTGGTTAAAACAAAATCGGATTATACTTATTTGACTTCTGGATTTTCAGTAAACGCCAGAGATTTGGGTGGGGAGAATTTTACGTTGATACAAGCACCAAAAATTCTTTTACTTTCTGGAAAAGGAGTTAATCCAACTGATTTTGGTGCGGTTTGGCATTACTTGGATGAAGTGATTCAATACCCAACTAGTATCGTTGATGTTGCTAATATTACAAATATTAATTGGAACGAATACAATACCTTAGTACTAGCAGATGGGAATTACAATTTTTCGGATGACTTTAAAAAACAACTTGAAGATTGGATCAATAAAGGAGGTAAGGTAATTGCTATGAATGAAGCTTTAAAACAGTTTGAAGGCAATTCAGGTTATGCATTAAGCGTATATGCTTCTGATGAGGAAAAAACAACGTCTGAAAAAGAAACTAAAGAGAAAGAACTGAATAGTCGTTTATTGGATTTTCATAACCTTGAAAGAAGGTTAATTTCAAGTTCTATACCTGGGGCGATTATTGAAAACAATATAGATGTAACGCACCCTTTAGCTTTCGGATTAGGGGAAAACTATTTTAGTTTGAAGACCGACGCAAGACGCTATTCGTTATTAACCAAAGCATCTAATGTGGTCTATGTGCCAAAGAATTATAAAAGTTATGGTTTCATTGGGCATGATGTCAAAAGAAAATTAGAAGAGTCGGTAACTTTTGCAGTTGATAAAAAGGAAAAAGGTACTGTAGTATATATGGTAGACAATCCATTATTTAGAGGGTTTTGGGAAAATGGAATTGTATTATTTAGTAATGCCCTTTTCTTGGTAAAATAAAGTAGTCATTATGTGATAAAAAAAAGCCTCAATTGTTTGAGGCTTTTTTGTTTTTAGTATTAATTGTTTTTCAATCGCAGCCCAAAAGGCACCATTAAAATTCCTTTTTCATAGATGTTTAAATACAAAATGATAGGTTTCTTTTGTCCTTCCCATTTGAGCTCATACACATCTAAGAAACCAGCTCCCATATCACTTCGTTTAGTAGGGAAGGGACAGCAGCTTTCCAGTTTAGTGTAGGTTATTTTTTCTCCTTTAGGTCCAGCCAAAGCATTCAAGAAGCGTTCTTGATTAATATCAGATTTACTCGTTTGATAAAAAATATTGATAGGATAGTCTTTGTCATATCCGTATTTTTTATCTGTGCTGAAAAGTTTTATATCAAATGTATTATTATCCTTAATGACTAAGTCTGGCGCAGAGTCATCTACATTTTTTAAAGTAGATCTTGTACTCACACAAGAACTTATTAAAATTGACAAGGCGATAAAAAGAATATTTTTTTTCATAATAGATGATGTATTGAAATAACAAAATTAATTTACAAAGTTCCAATACAAATATAATGAGAACTTTAAATGCTTTTTAATTAGTGACAACAATTATGCCTAAATTAATTGTTTTTGTTTGCCATCTAGAATTGCTATTTTTACAAAAAATAAAATGTATGGATGTGTTTTTTCTTACTTGGCCTTGGTATATTTCAGGATTTATCATAGGCATGATTATGCTTTGTCTGACTTATTTTGGTAAAAATTTTGGAATGTCTTCGAATTTGGAGACACTTTGTTCTATGTCGGGACTTGGAAAAAAAGTAGCTTATTTTAACTTCGATTGGAAGTCTAATAAATGGAATCTTATGGTGGTAGTTGGCGCAATGATTGGTGGTTATGTTGCCGTTCATTTTATGAGTGATCCAACAAATGTTGCTATTAATCCGACGACAATCCAACAATTAGCTTCACTTGGAATCGATGCGCCAAACGGTAAATTGGCTCCAGACGCTTTATTTGGAAATCAAATTTTTGAATCGCCTACAAGTATTCTATTATTAATTATTGGCGGAATTTTAATAGGTTTTGGAACTCGTTATGCAGGAGGCTGTACTTCGGGTCATGCTATTTCTGGGTTAAGCAATTTACAATTACCTTCTTTGAAAGCCGTTATCGGTTTTTTTATTGGCGGATTAGTAATGGCACATTTAATTTTACCTTTAATATTTTAAACATGAAATTTATTAAATTTTTGCTAGTAGGATTTGTTTTTGGAATTGTTTTAACCAAATCAGAGGCGGTTTCGTGGTACCGAATTTATGAAATGTTCCAATTTCAATCGTTTCATATGTACGGAATTATTTCGGTTGCTATCGCAACGGGAGTTATTGGCATTCAAATTATTAAACGAAATAAATTATCAGCAATTGATGGTACTCCAATTGTAATAAAAGACAAAGAAAAAGGTTCAGCACGCTATATTATTGGCGGTATCTTTTTTGGTTTAGGTTGGGGATTGGTAGGTTCTTGTCCAGGACCGATATTTATATTATTAGGAGCAGGAGTAGTTCCTGTAATACTAGTGTTAATTGGAGCATTAATTGGAACTACATTATATGGAATTATAAGGAGTAAACTCCCTCACTAAAATAGAATTCATTTATTTGAGTAGCATTTTCTAAATTTAGAAAATGCTATTTTTTTTGATTCAGATGTAAAATACCCCAAACGATACCATACTGAGCAGCTAAATAGGTAATCATAATTAAAAATGAAGCATATGGAATAGGTTGGTAGAATTTATTAAACGCTAGAATACTATCTGAAGCAATAAATAACAAAGCCCCAACTAAAACCGATTGAAACGGAATTGCATTCCATTGAAAGCTACCTTTTAAGGCAAAATACAACATAGTACTTATCACCACTGCATATACGACAACTGGAACGGTAAGTGGTCCTAATTTTGGTCCCAGAGTCGTAATCATTCCAAAGAAATAAATTAGAATAAGTCCAATGCCAGATCCAAAACTTAATTTGTTACTAATTGCCTTACTCTTTGTTTGTTTTCCAAAAAGAACAATGTAAAAAACATGGGATATTAAAAATGCAACTAATCCTAGAATAAAATAGATTTCTCCTTTATTTGCGAATAGCAAAATAACATCACCAATCCATGAGAATGTCAATGCCGTTAGTAAGATTTTTTTGGTCGTAAATCCTTCTGAAAAATATACCGCAACTAGTAAAATCGGTAGTAAAAACGGTTTCAATACTCTTGCTATTTCTTCTTGGTTAAATGCTGTTATGAGTAAGTAAAAAGCGCTAAAACCAAGGTATATGGATAAAAATAATTTGTTTTTCATGATTGTTATTTTAAGCGTAAGCTAACTTCTCCGATTTGAATCCATAGGTTACAAAATAGATGTTTGTAAATAACGAAAGCGTTAGGTAAGTCAAAATTAAATAGGTACCAAAAGGAATCATAGCATCAATTTCAAACCAATTTCCTAAATAAGTAATTATTCCGATTCCAAAAATAAATCGGATACTTTCCCAGAATAATGAAAACTTGTTGGTGTCCATTAATTCGGTATAGCTGTATACACTAATGAAAATAAAGGTCCCGTAGATAAAAATATTTTGAATATCTAATCGTCCAATCGAAAGATACAAATAACTCACTAATGATAATGTGATAAATAATTGTAAAACAGACCAATACATTAATTTTGAAGAATGCTGTGTCCCGTATTTATTAAAGTCATAGACATTGGTGATTTTAGCAACAGGATATTTTTCTTCAAAATTTTCTGGACGCCAACCTGTTGGTTGAAACCAAATAGTGAATTTATCTTTCCAATTTTCGGCACGCCAAGCATCAGAAATTAGAAGCCAAAGGTGTTGAAAGTTAATTCGGAAGGGATTCCAAGTTTGAGCTGGTCTTGTGATTCCAAAAACAGCTGGTACATCGTCTAATTCTTCCTGATAGGTACCAAATAATTTGTCCCAAAAAATAAAAATTTGACCGTGATTTTTATCCATGTATTCTGGATTAATAGCGTGATGTACTCTGTGGTGAGAGGGAGTAACAATAATTTGTTCTAAGATCCCCATTTTTTTGATGTGTTTGGTATGGTACCAAAATTGCAAAAACAAATGAATAGGTAAGGTAATCGCAATTACTTTTGCAGGAACACCTAATACCGCTGCGGGGATTAGTAAAAAGGTAAACAAATTGACAAAGCTTGAAATCGTTTGGCGTAAAGCACAAGACAAATTGAATTCTTCACTACTATGATGAATAGCATGTTTGTTCCATAAGAAATTGATTTGGTGCGCTAAACGATGCGACCAATAACCATAAAAATCAATAGTAATAAAAGCAATTAAATAGGTAATTACGGAAGGTTCTTGGTGGAATAAAGCGATTTTGCTAACCATCCATTCATAAGAAATAAATGTAACGCTGAGACCTAGAACATCTTTTAGTGAATTAATTATTCCAGAACTGATGCTCGATACCGAATCCATCATTGGTGCGGTATCTTCTCCTTTATAATAACCGTATACTTTTTCAATGATGATTAATGCCAAAAAAAGAGGCATTGCAAAGACTAAAACAGCAGCATATTCTTTCATAAATTACCATAATTTTAATCAAATATAAAATAAAACTATAGATTTTATAAAAAAAACGAAATAATTGTCTTTTTTGTTAGATAATTTCTGCACTTAGTCCAGCTGCTAATAACTGAATGCATTGTGGCTTGAGTTTGTCGTAGATATCAGTTTTTACAGTACATTTTCCGTTGTAATGAATAATTAACGAACATTGTTCGGCTTGTTCAGGAGTATGGTCGCACACTCGAACTAAGGTGTCAATTACATGATCAAAAGTATTAACATCATCATTATACACCACAATTTCATTATTGGCAGTAGTCGTATCTTGGGTGCGAACTCGTTCTCTAACTTTTTCTTTAGTACTCATTTAGGTAGATTTTGTACTTTGTTAATTACAATACTAATTTACATATTTTAACGAAACCCAATTGTTTCTTTGAAACTTTTTAACGTAAGTCAATCCTTTCTCAGTACAAGAATTATCAATAAATGGAATATCTTCTTCGTAGAAACCACTAAATAAAATAGTGCCTCCAGGGTTTAGACAATCGACATACGATTGCATATCGTTTAGTAAGATATTACGGTTGATATTAGCAATAATCAAGTCGTATTTTTTGTCTTTTAGCAAAGCGGCGTCTCCTTCGTAAACGCTGATGTGTTGGCAATGGTTACGCTCGGCATTTTCAATCGAATT
The DNA here is from genome assembly GCA_964457505.1 of uncultured Flavobacterium sp. Lineage (GTDB taxonomy): Bacteria > Bacteroidota > Bacteroidia > Flavobacteriales > Flavobacteriaceae > Flavobacterium. The sequence continues at coordinate 9,874 of CAYWFQ010000006.1, read as the reverse complement.
CAAATAACACCAATTGTCAATATCAATCGCATCAATAGGTTGAGCACCTTTCATTTCAGCTAAAATGGCTAAAATAGCTGTTCCGCATCCCATGTCTAACGTTTTCAAACCGTTTACATCCATTTCTAATAAATGCTGAATCATCATGTGTGTGGTTTCATGATGTCCGGTTCCAAAACTCATTTTTGGTTCAATCACAATATCAAACTCAGCGTCTGTTTTTGGGTGAAAAGGAGCGCGAACATGGCATTTTCCATCTACTTCAATTGGTTCGAAGTTTTTCTCCCATTCTTCATTCCAATTAACTTGTTCAATCTCCTCATAAGTGTAGTCGATTTTGAACTCTTCGGATTGAAGAATATACACGTCGTCTAGAATAGTTTCGTCCCACAATTCTTTTTGTACAAAAGCATCAATTCCTGCTTCGGTCTCTGTGAAACTTTCAAATGCTTTTTCGCCTAATTCGGCAATTAGAATTTCTGAACCTAGTTCTTTAGGTTCTATTGTAAAATGGTATCCGATATAACTATTTGACATGTTTATTTTTTTTGCAAAGGTACAGTTTCTCTTTATTTATTGTGACCAATCAAAACAAAAAAAAGAGGTTTGAATGAACAAACCTCTTTTTAATATTTCGAATAGTAAAATTTAGATAGCGTTGATAATCGCTACAAAATCATCTGCTTTCAAAGCAGCTCCACCGATAAGACCTCCGTCAACATCTGGTTTTGAGAATATTTCTTTTGCGTTTTCAGGTTTTACACTTCCTCCATAAAGGATTGAAACGTCTTCTGCTACATCGCTTCCAAAAGATTTACGTACTGTTTCTCTGATGAATTCGTGCATTTCTTGGGCTTGTTCTGGCGAAGCAGTTTCACCAGTTCCAATAGCCCAAACCGGCTCGTAAGCTAACACCACATTTTCCCAACTAGCGGCTTTAATGTGAAACAAACCATCTTTCAATTGATTTTCAACAACATTAAAATGAGTATTCGATTGACGGTCTTTTAATTCTTCTCCAAAACAGAAAATTACAGTCATTTCGTGTGCCAAAGCAGTATCTACTTTGCTTGCAATTAAAGCATCTGTTTCATGGAAAATAGCTCTACGCTCAGAGTGTCCAAGGATTACTGTATTTACACCAACGCTTTTTAGCATATCAGCTGAGATCTCTCCAGTAAATGCACCACTTTCAGCTTGGTGAACATTTTGTGCAGCCACATCGATATTGGTAAACTCTAAATGATCAACAGCTGATGCTAAGTTTACAAATGTAGGTGCTACAATAACTTGTGCAGTACTTTCTGTAGGTACTTTAGCAATTAATTCATTCAATAAATCTTCAGTTTGCTCAGCGTTTTTGTGCATTTTCCAGTTTCCTGCAACAATCTTTTTTCTCATTTTAGTTGTATTAATTAGAATAGTTTTTAGTTTATTTAAGTTTGTTTAATGTTTCATCGATAAGATCAAAATCTTTTTCAATAGCTCTGTAAAGAACTATTTTACCAGTTTTGTCGATTATGATATATCTTGGAATCCAATCCAAATCTATAGCTTGTCCAAAAACACCTTTCATTTGATCGTTGGCCATAAAATGAGCTCCTTTCAATTCGTGTTTTTCAATCCCCGCTAACCATTTATCGGATGTTTTATCCATCGAAATAAAGGTAAATGCTACTTCTGGATGATTAGTTTGTATTTCTTTTACCTTCGGCATTGCTTTTACACAATCGCCACACCAAGAAGCCCAAACTTCAATTACAGTAGTTTTTCCTTTACTGTTTTTTAGAATGTCTTTAAAAGCGACTTGACTTCCGTCGGTAGCTAATAATGTTTCAGATAAAGCGGTTTCAGAAAAGGAAGTTTTCTGTGCATTGCTCGTACATGAAAATGTAGCGAAAGCAATTACTAAAGCGAATAATTTTTTCATAATGCGTAAATATTTATCAAATTTAAGGTAAAGTGAAATGAAAACTCGAAGAATTCATACGTTAAGCTGATTTACCATCGTTATAGTTAATAACTCATCTATTTATTAACGAAATACCAATTATAATTTTAAATCCTGAATGTCATTATAATGTACTTTTTGCTTTACAGTACCTTTTCCTAATATAACAATACTTGGATTGGCTCTTTCGATGGTTTTCAAAGCGATGGCATCACAGAAATAAAAGTCAAACGTGAATCCGTATTCTTTTTTTGTTTTTTCTATTTGTTCTTGAGTCGAACCTGTCATCCCAATTACTTTGTAACCTTTGGTTTCAGCTTCTTTTTGAACGTTTTTCAAAATGTCCATTCCCGCTTTGTTTGCAATTGCCAAATCATAGGCAACAAAAAGTAGCAATTTTGGATGGGCTAATAATTCATCTTTGTAATCAGCACCTTCTTTTTCCATGGTAAAATCATGAATAGGAGGTACGTAACCTTCTACAATCACCTTGTCTTTACGATCTACAAAAGTAGCTCCAGCTGGAATTTTCATCAAATCTTTTTCTGTAAATTCTGTATCAACGCCATTAACTTTATAGATAAAAATCATTTCTACAACGGATTGTGGCGCACCTTCTGGAATTTCCATTCCTTTCTGAATGTTATTCCCTACTTTAAAGGGTCTGAAGTCAATTATTGGTAAATGATGTAGTACCCAATAGGCCATAATTCCGCACAAAACTAAGCTGATTCCAACAAGAATATTTTGAATTTTAGCTGCAAATAAGGGTTTTACCAATTTCACATTGATAAACAAAATCAGAATGAAGAATAATAAAACAACATCTTTAGTAAAGGATTCCCATGGAGTTAAATGCAAAGCATCTCCAAAACATCCACAGTCTTTTACGACATTAAAATATGCAGAGTAGAAAGTTAGAAACGTAAATTTAACAATAAGGATTAACAAAAGCCAAACGGTTAGTTTTGATTTAAATCCTAGTAGTAACATAATTCCCAAAACGACTTCAAGTATTACTATAAAGATCGCTATTGCTAATGAAAAGGGAACGAAAAAAGGCAAGTTGAAAACAGGTTCGCCAAAATATTCGGCCAATTTGTATGAAAAACCCACTGGGTCATTCAGTTTGATTAATCCTGAAATAATAAAAAGTATTCCAACAAAAATTCTTGAAAACTGGGTAAGGATATTTTTAAGATTCATCATAGTTTTGAATTTGAGATTGGTTGGTTTTATTTCATTAAAATCAATGCAAAAACAGCATAATTTATCATGTCTTGGTAATTGGCATCAATACCTTCTGAAACTAATGTTTTTCCTTTGTTGTCTTCGATTTGCTTTACGCGAAGTAATTTTTGTAGAATCAAATCCGTTAAAGAACTCACGCGCATTTCGCGCCAAGCTTCACCATAATCATGATTTTTATTTTCCATTAATTCTTTGGTTTCCTTGATTTTGGCATCGTATAATTCGGTGGCTTTAGTAACATCTAAGTCAGGTTGTTCAACAACTCCCAATTCCAACTGAATCAATGCCATAATAGAATAATTGATGATTCCGATGAATTCTCCTGATTCGTCTTCATTTACTTTACGAACTTCGTTCTCTTGTAAGCTTCTGATTCGTTGTGCTTTAATAAATATTTGGTCGGTAAGCGATGGCAAACGTAAAATGCGCCAAGCACTTCCGTAGTCTTTCATTTTTTTGGTAAATAAATCGCGACATACCGCAACAACGGCATCATATTCTTGTGAAGTATTCTTCATTATTGATGTATATTTGTATTCAAAATTTTTCAAAAATAAGAATAATTTTTCTGAAAGAAGAAAAACGAGCTCTTTAAAACCAGAATGAAATGACGATTAATTGCAAAGGACAGCTTATCGATTTAACCAAGCCTAAAGTAATGGGAATTCTGAACCTGACTCCGAATTCTTTTTTTGATGGTGGGAAGTATACAAATGAAGCGGAAATAATTACTCAAGTTGAAAAAATGCTTTCTGAAGGGGCAACCTTTATCGATATTGGTGCGTATTCAAGCAAACCCAATGCTGAATTTGTTTCTGTTGAAGAAGAAATCGCTAGAATTGTACCGGTTGTTGAATTACTCGTTCAACATTTTCCGCAAATTTTGATTTCAATTGATACTTTTCGATCAGAAGTTGCCGAGGCTTGTATACTAAAAGGAGCGGCTTTAATTAATGATATTGCAGCAGGGAAATTAGACGATGCCATGTTAGAAGTAATTGCTAAATACAAGGTGCCGTATATTATGATGCATATGAGAGGAACGCCTCAAACCATGCAAACATTAACCGAATACAATGACGTGGTTAAAGAAATACTGTATTATTTCTCTGAACGAATTTCGGCTGCTCGAAGTTTAGGTATTAATGATTTGATTGTTGATCCTGGATTTGGCTTTGCCAAAACACTAGAACAGAATTATGAAGTGCTCCAAAAAATGGAATTGTTTCAGCAATTGGATTTGCCTATTTTGTCAGGAATTTCTAGAAAATCAATGATATATAAAGTATTGAAATGCAATGCATCAGAATCACTTAACGGAACTACAGTTTTAAATACTGTTTCGTTGTTGAAAGGTGCGAATATACTTCGTGTTCACGATGTGAAAGAAGCGGTAGAATGTGTCACTTTATTTAATGCTATCCACTAAATGAAATATGTAAGTTTAATTCTCTTGTTTGTATTGTTTTCTTGTGGAAAGGAAGAAACGGTTTTGTTACCCCAATCAGATGTGACAATAGTTAAAGATGTCCAAGATTATTCTCCTATATATTTGTTTTTTAAAACGAAAGGAAAAGATACTTTGGTAGAAGTGAATAGAAAAAATTCAATTAGTTCGACCAATTGGATTTTTCATATTGATAAACGATTGCCGTTGCGATTGGTGGTTCCAGCAATCATGAAATTACAAGCTAAAAAAGAGGGAATCGCACACAAAAGTGAAACTTCAAAAAATTACTTTTCCTATTCAGATAGTGTTCATAAAAATTTAGCTTTTATTTCTTTTTCTAAATCGAAGTATAAATTGGCAAAGCCAAAGTCTGGTTCTATTCTTTATTTTTCCAAAAAGGGAGATGTACATCAACAATTAAAAAATAGCTCAGGTAGAACTACTTTGGAATTTGATAAAAACATGACCTTTGAAAGGTATATTCAATGTATAATTGTCATTCAAAAATTACAATTATCAAACATTTCGCAGGAAGAGTTTGTTTATTAATAGTACTTCGTAAATCGTAAATCGTATATCGTAAATCGTATTTCGTAAATTATTGATGATGATACGGTTCGTTTTTCAAAATCGTAAATCCGCGATACAATTGTTCAATAAAAAATAAACGAACCATTTGATGCGAAAAGGTCATTAACGAAAGTGAAATTTTGCCTTGTGCTTTAGCATAGACGGTATCCGAGAATCCGTAGGGACCTCCAATTACAAAGACTAAGGTTTTGACTCCGGAATTCATTTTCTTTTGTAATTCTTCTGAAAAACCAACACTTGAAAAATTCTTCCCGTTTTCATCCAATAAAATCAGTTGGTCTGTAGGTGTAATTTTTGCCAATATCAATTCGCCTTCTTTTTCTTTTTGTTGGCTTTCGGTTAAGTTTTTTACGTTTTTAATATCGGGAATGATATCCAATTCAAATTTGATGTAAAAAGACAAGCGTTTGGTATAATCATCAATTAATGATTGCAATGCTTTGTTATCGGTTTTGCCAATAGCAATGAGTTTGATATTCATATCCTTTTATTATTGAATACTAATTAACAATTTTTATTATTCTTTGGGTAATGCAGCGCCCACTGCAATATCACAACGATGTCCAGTTTGTCCGTGTGGCGGATTCATTACTTCGGGTGTTGGTGTTACAGCTGTGTTTGTGCTTGCGGTTGTTACTGGTGTAACGCTCATTGATGTTCCTGCAGCCCCTTTTGTAGTTGTTTTTATAGCTGTTACTGGAGAATTCAAAGGCGCGCCAACAGCAATATCACATCGATGTCCCGCCTCGCCATGTGGCGGATTCATTCCTTTCGCAGTGGCTCCAACGGCAGGGTTATTGGCTGTTGAATTAGTTGGTACTACAGCTTTCGCTGCAGCTTCATTACGCATTTGATTACCAACTTCTGTAAAAGGAATTACTCTAGTTGTTGTACTTTTATTGGATGCAACTTCATTTTTACAAGAGGTAAAAACGAAACTTGTCGCAAGTAATAACAGGATATTTTTTTTCATATGACTCTCTTTTTTATTACATCCAAAAATAGAATTTTATTTTGTACTGACTTTGAATATTGCTTAAATATTTTAGTTTGGTTTCTAGTTTAATAAATGATTTCTACTTTTATTTCCACAAAATATATCCTACTTTAGCCATTCATAAAAAAGTAAAAAATGATTAGTGATTCCCAATTCAAAAATGAATTAGAACTTTTGATTGCCAATGCAATACGTGAAGATGTAGGCCCTGGCGATTACAGTTCGCTAGCTTGTATTCCAGCTACTGCGAATGGGAAAGCGAAGCTATTGGTAAAAGAGGACGGAATTATTGCAGGAGTTTCTTTTGCTAAAATGATATTGGAATATGTAGATGCTGATTTGAAAATGGAAACCTATATTGAAGATGGTGCAAGAGTTAAAAAAGGAGATGTTGTTTTTCATGTTTCGGGAAGTTCACAATCTATATTGAAAGCAGAACGTGTTGTATTGAATTCGATGCAACGCATGTCGGCAATTGCTACAAAAACCAATCAATACGTTCGTTTATTGGAAGGAACGAAAACTAAAATCCTTGATACTCGCAAAACGACTCCAGGTTTTCGTGCTCCTGAAAAATGGGCAGTCAAAATTGGAGGAGGAGAAAACCATCGTTTTGCATTGTATGACATGATTATGTTAAAGGACAATCATATTGATTTTGCTGGCGGAATTACTTTGGCTATTGCCAAAACAAAAGAATATCTCAAAACCAATAATTTGGATTTAAAAATTATTGTTGAGGCTCGTGATTTAAATGAAATTGAAGAAATTTTGAAAAGTGATGGGGTGCATCGCATTTTGATTGACAATTTTAATTATGAAGATACTCGTAAAGCAGTTGCTTTAATTGGAAATCAATGCCAAACAGAATCGTCTGGAAATATTAATGAAACTACAATTCGTAACTATGCGGATTGCGGTGTTGATTATATTTCATCGGGGGCTTTGACACATTCAGTGATCAATATGGATTTAAGTTTGAAGGCATTCTAATATGGCTACAAGTATAGAAAATAAGCTTTTAAAAATCCCAGTTCTTCGAAATGTAGTTCAGGTATTACAGCGAATCAAATTACCTTGGTTAGAAGGTTTATCCTTGTACGATTTGATGGAATTGTATATTTCGGGAATTGTAGAGGGAGGTTTGACCTATCATGCTAGCGCAGTAGCGTTTAGTTTTTTTATGGCTTTGTTTCCTTTTGCTTTATTTATTTTGAACTTAATTCCCTATATACCTATCGATGGGTTTCAAGCTGATTTTTTAGAATTTGTGAAAGAAGGAGTTCCTCCCAATACTTATGACGCGATTTATAAAATCATCAGTGATATTTTGAATAACAGTCAATCAAGTTTATTATCCTATGGTTTTTTACTTTCGATTTTTTTGATGGCGAATGGGATTTTGGGTATTTTAGGTGGTTTTGAATCGTCTAAACACGTTATAATAAAGCGAGGATTTTTACAACAATATGTAGTTGCTTTAGGAATTTCAATGTTATTATCAGTTTTACTTTTGGTAACAGTTGCAGCGGTAGTAATTTTTGAGGTAATCATTCAAAAAACCATAATTCAAGACGTTGTAACAGATCGAATTCCGTTGATTGAATTAGGTCGTTATGCTTTTGTAATACTAATGATTTTGATCACGAGTTCTATTTTGTTGCGATACGGTACCAAACAGTTTCACAAACCTCGATTTATAAGTATTGGTTCTGTATTTACCACTATTTTGATTATTATCTCTTCTTACTTTTTTGGAATTTGGGTGGTTAAATTTTCCAAATACAATGAATTATATGGCTCAATCGGAACCTTGTTGATTTTGATGTTTTACATTTGGATTAACTGTATGATCCTTTTGCTAGGTTTCGAATTGAACGCCACTATCGCTAAATTGAAAAAACAAAACGCAGCTTAATTATCCTTAAATCAATTATATATGAAACACTATTGTATTTTATTTTTAGTATTTTTTTCAATAAGTATGAATTCTCAATCTATAGTTGGGAAATGGAAGACTATTGACGACACAACAGGAGAAGCTAAATCCATAGTAGAAGTGTTTTCTAAATCTGGAAAAATTTATGCTAAGGTGGTAGAGATTTTGGACCCTGTCAATAAAAATAGCGTTTGTAAAAAATGTTCTGGCGAAGACAAAAACAAACCTATTTTAGGTTTGACTATTATTAAAGGATTATCTAAAGATGGTTCCGAATACAATTCGGGCGAAATTTTAGATCCTAATAACGGAAAGTCTTATAAATGTGCACTTTCTTTAGAATCAAAAGATAAACTTAAAGTTCGTGGTTATATTGGTTTTTCCTTGTTAGGAAGAACGCAATATTGGCATAGAGTTAATTAATAAGAATCCAATTGATGTATTTTGTCGAAGTAATTTTACCGCTTTCTCTAGCTAAAACCTTTACGTATAGGGTTTCGGAAGCTGAATTTCATTTTGTAAAAAAAGGGATGAGGGTGGTAGTACCGTTTGGCAAAACCAAAATGTACACGGCACTTATTATTGACAAACATCAAAATGAACCATCATTATACGAAGCGAAGGAAATCGACCAAATACTTGACGAAAATCCTATTGTAACCGAAATTCAAATTGCGCATTGGCAATGGATTGCGAGTTATTATATGTGCGCTATTGGGGATGTATATCGTGGCGCCATGCCAAGTGCTTTACTGTTAGAAAGCGAAACGATTATTTCTCAAAAACCTTCAATTGCGGTCGATGAAAGTGTACTTTCTGACGAAGAATTTTTGATTTATCAAGCGTTGCAGCAACAGAGTTCGTTACGAATTCAAGATATAACAGCGATTTTGAATAAGAAGACTATTTTTCCTGTTATTCAAAAATTGATTGACAAAAATATTTTAGTACTCCAGGAAGAAGTTCAGGAATTGTATAAACCCAAATTAGTTCGTTATGTTCGATTGCATTCCAAATACGATTCTAATTCAGGATTAAGTGAATTGTTAGAAACCCTGAAAAGTGCAGCTAAACAAAGAGAAATTGTGTTGACTTATTTCCAACTGTTTGCCAAAGAAAAACAACCTATTTCGGTTAAGAAATTGGTAGAAACTGCCAATTCAACTTCTTCAATCGTAAAAGCATTGATCGAAAAAGAAATACTAGAAGAGTATTTTATTCAAGAAGATAGAATCAATTTTGAAGGGAATGCACAAGAGACCGCTTTGCAATTAAGCGAACCTCAAGAACGCGCTTTCAACGAGATTAATAATAGATTTGAAGATAAAGAAGTGTGTTTGTTGCACGGAGTGACTTCAAGCGGAAAAACTGAAATCTATATTAAGCTAATTGAAGAACAATTGGCAACAGGAAAGCAAGTATTGTATCTTTTACCAGAAATTGCTTTGACGACTCAGTTAGTAGGGCGTTTACGTACCTATTTTGGAGACAAAGTCGGAGTGTATCACTCCAAGTACAGTAATAACGAACGAGTCGAATTGTGGAGACAAGTCATAGAAAAATCACCTAAAGCTCAAATAGTTATCGGAGCAAGATCTGCTTTATTTCTTCCATTTTCAGATCTAAGTTTGATTATTGTGGACGAAGAACACGAGCAAACGTTCAAACAAGTAGATCCAGCACCAAGGTACCACG
>CAYWFQ010000005.1:8252-39384 GCA_964457505.1 uncultured Flavobacterium sp. | reverse complement strand
GAATTGGAAGAATCGTTTTTAGAGAGTCTTTCAACAGAGATAATGTTGAGGTAGTTGCTATCAATGATTTATTGGATGTTGATCACTTGGCTTACTTATTAAAATATGATTCAGTTCACGGACGTTTCAATGGAACTGTTGAAGTGAAAGAAGGTAAATTATATGTAAACGGAAGACACATTCGTATCACTGCTGAAAGAAATCCTGCTGATTTGAAATGGAATGAAGTTGACGTTGATGTAGTTGCTGAATGTACTGGTTTCTTTACCACTGTTGAAACTGCAAGTGAGCACATCAAAGGTGGTGCTAAGAAAGTAATTATTTCTGCTCCTTCTGCTGATGCGCCAATGTTTGTAATGGGTGTTAACCATGAAACTGCAAAAGCTTCGGATTTAGTAGTTTCTAATGCTTCTTGTACTACAAACTGTTTAGCTCCAATGGCTAAAGTAATTCATGATAATTTCGAAATTGTTGAAGGTTTGATGACAACTGTTCACGCTACAACTTCAACTCAAATGACAAATGACGGGCCTTCTAGAAAAGATTTTAGAGGTGGTCGTTCTGCATTAGTAAATATGATTCCATCTTCTACGGGAGCTGCTAAAGCAGTAGGAGTTGTAATTCCGTCATTAAACGGAAAATTAACAGGTATGTCAATGCGTGTTCCTACTGTTGATGTTTCTGCAGTAGATTTAACTGTAAAATTAGCTAAAGAAACTTCTTATGCTGAAATTATGGCTGTGTTGAAAAAAGCATCTGAAACAACAATGAAAGGAATCTTAGGATTCACTGAAGATGATGTAGTATCTAATGACTTCGTTTCTGATTCAAGAACTTCTATTATTGATGCTAAAGCTGGAATTGGTTTAAATTCTACTTTCTTCAAAATTATTTCTTGGTACGATAATGAATATGGTTATTCAAGTAAATTAATTGATTTATCTGTACATATTTCAGGTTTAAAATAATCAATACCTTTTCAATAAAATCCCGTTATTGTTATTGTAACGGGATTTTATTTTTTTACTATTTTCATATTTCCAAAATGTTATATTTAGATTATTTTTTATAACCTTTGGACATAGATTTCCAAAACCCAAATAAACCAAAAAAACCAAAAGATGAAATTAATTGTTGATAGTGGTTCTACTAAAGCCGATTGGATAGCCATAGATGATAGTGGTAAAATTTTATTTACAACTCAAACTTTAGGCTTAAATCCAGAAATTCTTGATGAAGAAGAAGTTATTGAGCGTTTGAATGATCGTTTTGATATTTTGCAAAATAAAAATGAAGCTACGCATTTGTTCTTTTATGGAGCTGGGTGTGGAACTGAACGCATGAAGCTATTTCTGTCACAAGTTTTTCAAGCTTATTTTCCAAATGCTATTGTAGTTGTTGAAGAAGATACCTATGCTGCTGTATTTGCTACTACACCTAAAGGAGAAAAAGCAATTGTAAGTATTTTAGGAACTGGTTCTAATTGCAGTTATTTTGACGGTAAAGACTTGCATCAAAAAGTACAATCGTTAGGATATATTATAATGGATGATTGTAGTGGTAATGTTTTTGGTAAAGAATTGATCAGAAAGTACTATTTTAATAAAATGCCGCAACATTTAGCTGTTGAATTTGAAAAAGAATACGATATGACTCCTGATTATATCAAGAGTAAATTGTACAAAGAAGCTAACCCAAATGCATACTTAGCGACGTTTGCAAAGTTCTTAATTCAACATAAAGAAGATCCTTTCTGTAAAAAAATCATTTACAAAGGGATGAAGTCTTTTGTAAAGAATTATATCAAGCAATTTGATAATTATCAAGAGGTTCCCGTTCATTTTGTTGGTTCTATTGCATTTTACCTAAAAGATGAATTAGAAGTTACATTTGAGAAATACCAAATAAAATTAGGAAACGTATTGAGACGACCAATCGATGGATTAATCGCCTACCACGTTGCTAATAAATAATATAGATTAAAGTAATCTTTAGTTTGCTACTGCAATCATAGAGATTTCTACATTTACATTTTTTGGCAAACATGCCACTTGAACCGTTTCACGAGCTGGAGCGGTTTTTTCATTAAAATAGGCACCGTATGTTGCATTTATAGCAGCGAAATCATTCATGTTTGAAATGAATATAGTTGCTTTAACAACATTTTCGAAAGTCATTCCAGCAGCTTCCAATACCGCTTTCATATTTTCCATCACTTGCTTAGTTTCGACCTCAATAGTATCAAGAACTAATTCTCCAGTTGCTGGATTAATAGCAATTTGTCCCGATGTATACAACGTATTGCCTGTCATAACTGCTTGGTTGTATGGTCCAATTGGAGCAGGTGCTTTTTCTGTAAAAATTATTTTTTTCATAATTATCTAATTATAGTACTACGTTTATCCCACTTAATATCACTCAAAACACCTGATTTTATCCCGATGAAAAATCCCCAATTAGAATAAGTTCCAAAAGGTGACCAATTAAAATCCATTCTCCAACTTAATAAATCCCTTTCAAAACGGATTTGAGTGTAGGTAACTCCTTTTTGAACGAAATCATAACCTGTTGATATTCCAGTTTTCCATTTTGGTGTTAGGTCGGCATTTATTGAAATCATTAATGAATTACCAATAATTTTCTTTTCTCTATTATTATTTCCATAGGTTAATGAATAGGCAAAAGTCATATCCCAAGGCAATTTAGAATGGAAAAATTCGGTAACAACGTCTTCACCTGATTTGGGTTTGTCTTCAAACAAGCTTTTTTGATCATTACCCAAGTTAGGTTTTCCAAATAAATCATCTTCTCGACCTCCGTTTCGTTGGGTTTGAGCTTCTTCTTTCTTTTCTCCCTTATCACTAGAAATAGAATAATTTAATGTCATGTTTGCACTAGTCATACGAAACAAACTACCACCATTATCGATGTTATAAACATTGATCCTTTGTCCTGAATTATCAATTGCATAAGGATCTAAAGTAGCACCAAAATTAACATTCATTTTATTGTCAAAAAACTGCGTTCCACCACTAACACGAACTGGAGACCAAGCAAGCGTTTTCTTTCCATCGGCATTCATATCATAACTAGTAGATAAATTCAAGTTATTGAGTAGCATTACTTTTTTAGCTTCAGTTTTTGTGCTATCTCTATCAGTTACTTTGGCTTCAATCGTATTGCTTAAATCAAATCCTAAAATATTAGAATTTGAATTACCAGGAGCCCCAAAAATACCACCTTCAAATCGGGAGTATTCTTTTAACATTGTTCCGCTTCCATCGCTTGCATAAGTGTCGTAATACTTTTCAAAACTTGGAGTATAACCATATGAAATGGAAGGGCGCATCACATGTCTAATGGCTTGAATTTTTTTAGTGGCTCCCAAATTGAAAGTACCATAAATTGTAGTTCCTAAACTAGAAGAAAAGGAATAAGTTCTAAAAGCATCAAAACCTTTTACTTCAGTATCAACTACTTTGCCTTGAGTAGCGTTATAACTTTTATTGATGGTCTTTGTATACCAAACTTCTTTGTAATTAAAAGAAGAAGAAGCGCTGAAATACTTAAACAGCTTGAAATTTGTACTTAATGGAATGCTATGTTGTACTCCAACTTTTGCATTTTCAAACATTTGCGGTTTGAAAAACAATGAATCGGTAGTGGTAATACTATTTCTAGCACTTAAATCATATTGTAAGTTGATGTTTTTAAAAAATCCTTTTTTTGCACCATCTTTCTTTACAAAAGGGTATATACGATCAATACTGTATTGTAGAGTTGGTAATGTCATATCGATTTGTTCCGTCTGGGTATTTTGCGAATGCGTGGCCGTTATCGATAATCTAGATTGAGGCCCTGAACCTACAAAGTTTCTGGAATACGATACAGAAGAGTTCATCGTATTGTTTAAATTTGAACCAATATTGACTTGATTGATAGATTGTTTAAAGTATTTACTACTACCTAAATTGACTGAAGCAGAAAAACTAGAATTTGGATTAGCCTTGCTATCTCTAGAGTGAGACCATTGGATGTTGTAAATTTTTTGTTTGGAGTAATCTGGATATCCTCGTTCACTTGTAATTAAATTTTCAAAGCGGACATTTATATTACCTCGATAATTATAACGTTTGGCATAGTTGGACTCAAAACGCATTCCGTAGCTTCCATTCGTATAATAGTCACCTAAAACGGTTAAATCGTATAGATCACTTAATGCAAAATAATACCCTCCATTTTGCAATGAAAATCCTCTAGTATTAGAATCGTTATAACTAGGTAATAATATTCCAGAAATACTTGTTTCTTTAGACATTGGGAAAAATGCGAATGGAAGTGCAATTGGTGTTGGCACATTTGCAATAACCATGTTAGTAACTCCTGTCACCACTTTTTTACCTGGGACAAACTTTACCTTATTTGTTTGAAAATAATATTCAGGATTATCGACATCTGTAGAAGTTGTAAATCGTGCACCTTTCAAAAAATAAACAGAATCATTTTCTTTTTTGGTAATAGCTGCTTTTATTTTAAATTCACCTTGGTCTGAGCGAGAATTCCAAATAATTGCTTTTTTGGTTTTGAAATTAAAACGAATAGAATCTGGCTCTACTACGTTAGCACCTTGTTTAAAATTAGGAAATTGAGTGTATTTCCCGGTAGAATCTTTAATTCTTCCAGCATAGACTTCATCTTTTTCGTAATCTAATAGAATTATTCCGGATTTTAATTCTACATCTTGATAATATAATTCTGCATTATCATATAAAACGATGTGCTTTTTATTTTGATCAATCTTGGTGTAATCTTTTGCTTTGTATTTTACTTTTCCGTCTAAAAACACTTTTTTAGATTTACTACTGTCTTTTTTGATGGAATTTTGCGTAGTATCCTTCAATAGGATAGTTTTATTTTCAAGATTATTTTGGGTGTTTTTTGAGGGATTTAGTGGGCTTATTAGGGTCGATTTTTTATTGATATCTTGAGAATATATATTGCCTAATCCAAATGTTAGGAAAAAGCATAGAAAAACGATATGAAATAAGTTTGTACGCAAAGGTTTAAATGCTATTTTTGTAAAAAATATGGTTTGTTTTTTGATGTGCCAAACTTACATATTATTTTCGGCAAAAATAGTCAAATAAATATTTTAAAACCATCTTGATTTAATTAAAATTAACATTCAGATATATGTCTTTTAATACTAATAAAACACTTATTTTTTCTTTTTTATTGTTTGCTCTTTCATTGCCAATTCTGTCGCAGAATTCTAAATTTAAAGTTACTTTAGATGCTGGACATGGTGCCCATGACTACGGAGCTGTTTATAGTGGTCGTATTGAAAAAAATATTGCATTGGCAGTAGTTTTGAAAGTAGGTAAAATTTTAGAGAGAACAAAAAAAATTGATATCACATACACCAGAGAAACAGATGTTTTTATCGATTTGATTGAACGTGCAAATATTGCAAATCGAGCCAAGTCTGATATTTTTGTTTCAATACATTGTAACGCTAATAAAAATACAGCTGCTGATGGTACAGAAACCTATGTTATGGGTTTGAATAAATTAGCGTCCAATTTAGAAGTAGCTAAAAAGGAAAACTCGGTAATTACAAAAGAGAAAGATTATAAACAAAAATATGATGGTTTTGATCCGAATTCGCCTGAATCTCTTTTAGGCCTAACCCTTATGCAAGAGGAATTTTTAGAGAATAGTATATTTTTAGCCAGTAAAGTAGAGGAACAATTTGGGAAATTGGGTAAAAAATTACGTCATGGGGGGGTAAAACAAGCACCATTTATGGTATTGCACAAAGCGTACATGCCAAGAGTATTAATTGAAATGGGATTTGTGTCTAATCCTGTCGAAGGGGATTTGTTGAATTCAGAAGAAGGTCAAGATGAATTGGCAGAAGCCATTGCAAACGCAATTATTAGTTATAGAAATGAATTTTTTGGAGATGGTATTATTCCAATAAAAGAATTAAAGCCATCCAAAAGAAGTATAGCAAAGCCAATTAAAGATACTTTGAATCAAGAAAAAATTAAAGTTAGTGTTGAAGCTAAGGAGATTAAAAAAGTTGATCCAATTAAAGAAAGTCAATCCTCATTAATTTATAAAGTTCAGATTGGTGTAAGCCCCAAAAAAGTAGCGTTAGAAGCTAAAAATTTCAAAGGATTGGAACCAATTAGTAAACTGGATTTAAAAAAATCTTATATTTATATGTACGGAGAAACCGCTGATTATGAAGCTGCAAAATTATTGTTGAAAGAAGCTAAGTCTAAAGGATATTCTTCTGCTTTCTTAGTCGCTTTTAACAATGGATTAAAAATTAGTATTCAAGACGCATTGAAATTATAGACAGGTCAATTATTAAGTGTTAATTTTGTAAAAAAAAATAATTTTGAAACTATCAAGAGAAATCAAAACCGCAATTTTAGTCATTGCATCTATACTATTGTTTATTTGGGGATACAGTTTTTTAAAAGGAAAAGCACTTTTTGCCAATTACAAGACTTTTTATGTAACCTATAGTAATGTAGAAGGATTAGTTAAGTCTGCTCCTGTAACATTAAACGGTTTGGCCATAGGTAAAATCAATGATATTAGAATAAATGATACTGATGGTACCATTGTTGTTGAATTACAAATTACATCTGACTTCCCTATTTCTAGTACAAGCGCTGCAGTTTTATATGAACCAGGTTTTATTGGTGGAAAACAAATCGCAATTGTACCTGATTTCAATAACAAAACCTTAGCAGAAAATGGCCAAGAATTGCCAGGTGAATTAAAATTGAGTCTTACAGCATCTATTCAGGAAAAATTAGTACCCTTACAAGTAAAATTTGAAACCGTATTGGTTGAAGTTGAAAAATTGTTAAAAGGTGTTAATTCTGTATTAGACAAAAAATCTCAAGAAAATCTTAAGATTACTTTATCGGAGTTAAGTAAAACTATGGTAGAAATACATGCTGCTTCTGCAGGTGCTAATTCAATTATAAGCGAAAATAAATCTGATCTAAAAGGTGTTATTGGTAATTTTAAGAAAGTTTCGGCTGATTTTGCAAAAATTTCAGATTCTTTGAACAAAGCTGATATAGGAAAAACAGTAAACAATTTCAAAAATACGCTTGCTAAAGTGGATGGAATATTATTGGACTTGGAATCAGGAAAAGGTTCTGCTGGTAAATTGTTGAAAGATGATGCTTTGTATTCTAATTTGAAATCTACAACTAAAGAAATGGAATTGTTGTTAAATGATGTACGTTTAAATCCGACTCGTTATATTAATGTTTCTGTTTTTGGAAAGAAAAACAAACCGTATGTAAGTCCTGTTCAAGATTCAGTTTATGTAGGACCTTCAAAAATTTTAAATTCTAAAATAAAAAATTAGCATTTATGAGTTATTTAGACAACATATTATTTGCAATTGTACTTCTCATTGGTTTCGGTTATTTTTATTTGAATGTAAAAAAAATAATCAGAAATATCAATTTAGGCACCGATGTAAATCGCAAAGACAATCCAAAAGCCCGTTGGTCAAATATGGCTATGATTGCTTTAGGTCAATCTAAAATGATAAAACGACCAATTGCCGGAGTTTTGCATATTATCGTCTATGTTGGCTTTATAATTATCAATATTGAGTTGCTTGAAATTATCATAGATGGTTTATTTGGAACGCATCGTATATTCGCTTCATTAGGTGTGGTGTATGATGCTTTAATTGCTTCGTTTGAAATTTTAGCCATTCTTGTTTTAGTAGCTGTTTTTGTTTTTTGGACAAGAAGGAATATAATTCAACTAAAACGTTTTGTAAGTTCGGATTTGAATGGATCTCCTAAAAAAGATGCCAATTATATTTTATATTTTGAAGTGGTTTTAATGACGCTGTTTTTATTGATGAATGCTTCCGATTTGCATTTGCAAAATATTCCAGGAGGTTATTCCCATTTCATAAAAGCAGGTTCATTTCCAATTAGTCAATTTATTGAGCCATTATTTAATGGAATGTCGAATGAATTGGTGATGTTACTTTCAGAACTTTTTTGGTGGTTACATATAGTTGGTATTTTGGTGTTTATGAATTATTTGTATTTTTCTAAACATTTACACATTCTGTTGGCGTTTCCAAATACGTATTTTGCTAATTTAAATCCTGAAGGTCAGTTTGATAATTTGGCTTCAGTTACCAATGAAGTAAAACTAATGATGGATCCCAATGCTGATCCGTTTGCTGCTGCTCCAGAAGCATCAGCTACAGCAAAATTTGGCGCAAGCGATGTGCAAGACTTGAATTGGGTTCAGTTACTAAATGCCTACACTTGTACTGAATGTGGACGTTGTACTTCTTCTTGTCCAGCCAATCAAACAGGAAAGAAATTATCTCCTCGAAAAATCATGATGGATACCAGAGATCGATTGGAAGAAGTGGGTAAAAATATTGATGCTAACAAAGGAATTTTTGTTCCTGATAATAAGTCATTATTAAACGATTACATTACTCCAGAAGAACTTTGGGCTTGTACTTCTTGTAACGCTTGCGTAGAAGAATGTCCAGTAAACATTAGTCCGTTGTCTATTATTATGGACATGCGACGTTATCTTGTAATGGAACAAAGTGCTGCGCCAATGCCTTTAAATACTATGATGACTAATATTGAAAACAATGGCGCGCCATGGCAATATAGCCAGCAAGATCGATTGAATTGGAAAAACGAATAAATTGATATTCTGTCAAGAAGAATATTGAATCACTATAAAACCGAAACCATGTCAGATAATTTAGTAGTGCCAACCATGGCCGAAATGCTAGCCCAAGGAAAACAACCTGAAGTATTATTTTGGGTTGGTTGCGCAGGAAGTTTTGACGATAGAGCAAAAAAAATCACAAAAGCATTTGTACGAATTTTAAATCGTGCCAATGTTTCTTTTGCAGTTTTAGGTGCAGAAGAAAGTTGTACTGGTGATCCAGCTAAAAGAGCGGGGAATGAGTTTTTGTTCCAAATGCAAGCCATGATGAATATTGAAGTGCTTAATGCGTATGAAGCAAAGAAAATTATTACTGCTTGTCCGCATTGTTTCAACACTTTGAAAAATGAATACCCTGAATTGGGTGGTCAATATGAAGTAGTTCATCACACTGAATTTTTGAAATCCTTGTTAGATGATGGCAGATTAACTATTGAAGGCGGACAATTTAAAGGAAAGAAAATTACATTTCACGATCCCTGTTATTTAGGGCGTGCCAATAAAATTTACGAAGCGCCAAGAGATCTAATTCAAAAATTAGATGTGGAATTGGTTGAAATGAAACGTTCTAAAGCCAACGGATTATGTTGTGGAGCAGGTGGTGCGCAAATGTTCAAAGATGCAGAAGCAGGTTCTAAAGAAATTAATATCGAAAGAACTGAAGATGCTCTAGAAACACAACCTGATATTATTGCAGCGGGTTGTCCGTTTTGCAATACGATGTTGACTGATGGAATAAAAAATAAAGAAAAAGAAAGCGAAGTAAAAGTACTAGATATCGCTGAACTTATAGCAAATGCTCAAGATTTGTAATCTATTTTACAATTAACCTTATACAATAAAACACATGTACGTTCCTTTTGAAAGTTTACCTGAAGAATCAAGAATCTGGATTTATCAATCCAATAGAAAATTTTCAGATGAAGAAATGACAGAAATAGAAACGGCATTACAAGCCTTTCTAGAAAACTGGGCAGCACACGGAACTAGTTTGGAATCTTCGTATGAATTAAAATACAATCGTTTTATTATTTTGGCTGTCAATCAAGAAGTTCAAAATGCTACAGGTTGTTCAATTGATGCTTCGGTTGAATTTATTCAAAGTTTAGAGAAGAAATACAGCGTAGATTTATTAGATAAAATGAATGTCACTTTTAAATTAGGTGAACATATTGCTCACAAACCGTTGATTGATTTTAAAAAAATGGTCAAAGACAAAGCGGTTACAGAGAATACAATTGTATTTAATAATTTGATTAATACTATTGAAGAATACACTGACTCTTGGGAAGTACCTGCAGCTGATAGTTGGCACAGTCGTTTTTTTTAAATCTTAATAATCTTAATGAAGTCTTTTTTATATAAAACAGGAATTAGTTTAAGCATTTTGTTTTTGGTAACCAATTGTGGTTTGATCAAAAACAAAATGGTTAATAAACCTGTTGTTACTCTTCAAAAACCAGAAATATCAGACTATGAGGAAGTTTATATTCCTCAGCAAAAATCCGATAGAAAAAATTTCTTCAAAGATTCTGCTGTCGAAACCCATTGGGTAGATAGTATTTATAATCAAATGACTCTTGAAGAAAAAGTAGGTCAATTATTCATGGTTGCTGCTTATTCTAATAAAGATACTATACATACTAATGCTATTGAAAAGTTAATTCGCAACCAAAAAATAGGAGGCGTAATCTTCTTTCAAGGTGGACCTTTGCGTCAAGCGAATTTAACCAATCGCTACCAAGCCAAATCCAAAATACCTTTGTTTGTAGGAATTGATGCGGAATGGGGATTGAGTATGCGTTTAGATTCTACTTATCGCTATCCTTGGAACATGACTTTAGGAGCAATTAAAGATGTAAATTTAATTGAAAGAGTGGGAGAAATGTTGGGTAAAGAAAGTAAGAGACTTGGTGTTCATTTTAATTTTGCACCAGTTTTAGACATCAATACCAATCCTAAAAATCCTATTATTGGAAACCGTTCTTTTGGAGAAAATAAAGTGAATGTTACTGAAAAAGCGATCGCATTAATGACTGGTGTTCAAAATCAAGGTGTTTTTTCAACGGGTAAACATTTTCCTGGTCATGGTGATACTGCAATCGATTCGCATTTAGGATTACCAATAATATCTTCTTCTCGAGAACATCTTGATTTAGTTGAATTGTATCCCTATAAACGAATGTTTGACCAAGGATTAGTTTCTGTAATGGTTGCTCATTTAGATGTACCTAGTTTAGAATTTCGTCAAAATTATCCTTCTTCTATTTCATACAATGTGGTAACCAACTTGTTACAGAAAGAAATGGAATTTGATGGTTTAATTTTTACCGATGCCTTAAATATGAAAGGGATTAGTAAATATAGAACTCCAGGCGAATTAGAATTAGATGCGTTATTAGCTGGAAATGATATTTTATTATTTCCAGAAAATGTTCCCTTAGCAGTAGAAAATATCTCAAAAGCATATCAAAATAAAGTATTATCTGAGGATCGTTTAGCAATATCGGTTAAGAAAATTTTGAAATACAAATTTAAAGCAGGGTTAAATCATTACCGACCAGTTACTATTCCAAACTTAATCAACGATATTAATCCCCAAGAAACAGAAGCATTGCAATATCAATTGTATGAAAATGCAACAACAGTTTTAAAAAACAAAGGACAGGTATTACCTATTAAAGATTTAGTAAATAATAAAATTGCATATGTGAAATTAGGGGATGATGTTAATTCATCGTTTCTATCTACACTAAAAAAATACTCGGAGGTTACTGAAGTTACAGCTCCTACAATTGATAGTTTGAATGTAAAATTAAAAGAGTTTACAACAGTAATTGTGGGTTATCATAAAGCTGATAAGGCATGGAAAAATAATGATTTTACTGCTACGGAATTACTTTGGCTTCAAGAAATAGCAAAAAATAATAACGTTATTTTAGATGTATTTGCTAAACCATATTCTTTATTGCCTTTAACGGATTATAGCAATATAGAAGGTGTAATTGTGTCTTACCAAAATAATGATATTGCACAAAAAGTAGGAGCTGAGTTGATTTTTGGCGCCATTGAAGCCAAGGGAAAATTACCCGTTTCTATACATGACGAATTTAAAGTAAACGATGGACTTTCGACAGAAAAACTAAACCGTTTAGGATTCACAGCTCCAGAGAATGTAGGAATGAGTTCCGAAAAACTTAAACAAATTGATGTTTTAGCTCAAAAAGCAATTGCAGGTAAAATGGCACCAGGAGTTCAAGTACTAGTTGCCCGCAAAGGAAAAGTAATTTATCAAAAAGCCTTTGGAACGTATACTTATGACTCGGATGAAAAGGTAACTAATGAAACAATTTTTGATGTTGCTTCGGTAAGTAAAATTGTTGGAACTCTTCCAAATGTCATTCAACAATACGATCAAAAGAAAATCAATTTTGAAACATCTTTAGGTGAAATGCTCCCAATTTTTTCAAATTCGGATAAAAAAGACATTCGATTTAAAGAATTGTTAACTCATTATGCCGGTCTTATTGCATGGATTCCTTTTTATAAAGCGACTTTAGACGTCAATGAAAAACCACTAGCGAAATACTATCGAAAAGTTCCAAATGCTGAATTTTCAAGACAAGTGGCAGATAGTTTATTCATTCGCAACGACTATCATGATACTATTATGAAGTTGATTGTTGATAGTAAATTAAGTATAAAAAAAGAATACAAATACAGTGATTTTACATTTATCATTTTAGGGAATTACTTAGAACGAGCAACCGGAAAAACATTAGATGTATTAGCTAAAGAACAATTTTTTAACCTTATAGGAGCTAATAATACAATGTATAATCCATTACGAAGAATAGATAAAAATCGAATTGCACCAACTGAAATCGATTCTTATTTTCGATACCAAAAAATCCAAGGCTATGTCCATGATATGGCCGCAGCTTTAGAAGGTGGAGTAGCAGGACATGCAGGACTTTTTTCGAATGCGATGGATATTGCCAAAATGATGCAAATGTATTTGCAAAAAGGGAATTATGGTAATCATCAATTCTTTTCAACAAAAACTTTTGATGATTTTAACACCTGTTATTTTTGTTCAGAAGGTAACCGAAGAGGTTTGGGATTTGATAAACCGCAACTGACTGGAGATGGGCCTACTTGTGGCTGTGTTTCTATGTCAAGTTTTGGTCATACAGGATTTACTGGGATTATGACTTGGGTAGATCCAGTAACCGAAATTGTTTATGTTTTCATGTCAAACAGAACTTTTCCAACCAATCCTGTGAATATATTGTCAAAAGAACACATTAGGGAAGATATTCAAAAAGTAATCACCGATGCCATAATTATAAACTAAATGGTTAAGATTTTTTGCTCACTAATTTTAGCACTTAGTTTTTTTTCGGTTAAGGCTCAAAATGTAGATATTGATATTTTAAAACAAATTAATGTCAATAGAAATACTGCGTTAGATCCAGCATTTAAATCGATAACTAATTCCGCTGTTCCTGTTAGCATTGCAACTCCAGTAATTATGTATTCAGTTGGTTTGATTCAAAAGGATACTTTGATTAAACATAAAGCTGTATTTATAGGGGAAACTTTTTTGGTTTCGGCATTTATAACATTGGCTTCTAAGCAAATAATTAATAGAGAAAGACCTTATTTGCGTTATTCAGAACTTGAACCTTTAGTTTTTGAAAGCTCATACTCAATGCCATCTGGACATACTTCGACCGCCTTCGCAACCGCAACATCATTGAGTATGGCCTACCCAAAATGGTATGTTATCGTTCCTTCGTTTGCCTGGGCAAGCAGTGTAGGATATTCAAGAATGCATTTAGGAGTACATTATCCATCGGATGTTTTTATTGGTGCTTTGGTAGGTAGCGGATCCGCTTTTTTGACGCATAAAGCAAATCAATGGCTTGAGAAAAAATCAAGAAAGAGACATAGTCGCTTGGAATAGAATTTCTTTTGGAAAATCGACAAATGACTAACTTAATTTCTGTAAATTCGTATTCTTAAATTAAATCAATGAGAATAGCAATTGTTTGTTATCCCACATTTGGAGGAAGTGGAGTTGTGGCTACTGAATTAGGTCTTGAATTGGCTCGTCGTGGTCATGAAATTCATTTTATCACCTACAGCCAACCCGTTCGTTTAGCACTTCTAAATCCTAATGTACATTACCACGAAGTAAACGTCCCAGAATATCCATTATTTCATTACCAACCATACGAATTGGCTTTGTCAAGCAAATTAGTTGATATGGTGAAGTTATATAAAATTGAAGTTTTACACGTGCATTATGCTATTCCTCATGCTTATGCGGGTTATATGGCAAAGCAAATGTTGAAAGATGAAGGAATTGATATTCCTATGGTTACAACACTTCACGGAACGGATATTACTTTGGTAGGAAATCATCCATTTTATAAACCCGCAGTTACTTTCAGTATCAATAAATCGGATTTTGTAACTTCAGTTTCACAAAGTTTAAAAGACGATACTCTTAAATTATTCAATATTAAAAATGAGATTCAGGTGATTCCTAATTTTATTGAATTGGATAAAATCCAAAAGGAAGATAAACTACCTTGTCAACGGTCAGTTATGGCAAATGCCAATGAACGAATTATTACTCACATAAGTAATTTTAGGAAAGTAAAACGAATTCCGGATATTATTAAAATATTTCATGCTATTCAGAAAGAGATTCCTGCTAAATTAATGATGGTAGGTGATGGTCCAGAAAAAGAAAAAGCAGAGTATTTATGTCAAGAATTAGGCATTTTAGATAAAGTAATTTTCTTTGGTAATAGTAACGAAATTGATAAAATTTTATGCCAAACGGATTTGTTTTTATTACCTTCTAAAACTGAAAGTTTCGGGTTGGTTGCATTGGAAGCCATGGCCTGTGGCGTTCCGGTAATTTCAAGCAATGCAGGTGGTTTGCCTGAAGTAAATAAAGATGGTTTTTCAGGATATTTAAGCGAGGTAGGTGATATTCAGGGTATGGCTGAAAATGCTATTGCAATTCTTAAAAATGACGATGTGTTAGCTGAGTTTAAGAAGAATGCTTTGGTAACAGCCCAAAAATTTGATATCAAAAATGTCCTTCCAGTTTACGAAGACTTATATCAGAGAGCTATTTCAAAATATTCATAATACTAAATTAAAAATGCCACTTGAAAAGTGGCATTTTTAATTGATTTCAATTAGAATTTATATCGAATTCCTAAAGCTATGTCAGAACCATAGTTGTTATTAAAATAACCATGACCTCCAAATTCAGGTCGGTAATCGAGCGAAAGTTGAATAGGGACTTCTTCGAAATTGTATTCAATACCAACATTACCTAAGATATAGACAAAACTCCCATTACCATCAGAATTACTCCAACTGCCTAATCCAGCACCTGCACCTGCATACCAATTGAAATTATTGTCAATTTCCCAAACCCATTGGTAAATTCCGGTTAATTTAAATGCACTAACATTGTGATTATTCCGCCACCCTAAATTAGCTTCAATTCGGTTGTTATCTGATAAACCTCTTTGATACGAGATTTCGGTTCCAAAACCATTATTATCGCCTAATCGCAATCCCAAGACGTTTTTTGAAATTTCTTGCGCCTGTGCAGTAAATCCTAATCCTATTAGTACTAATGCTGTTACAATTAATTTTTTCATAGTAATTTGTTTTTTATCTAATTTAATCAAAAAACGCACCAAAAAGGAATAAATTGTGTTATTTTTTGTTGTAAGTGGTGTTCAATTAGTTAATAAAAAGAAAATTAATTAGTTACTGCTAAAAAACTTTAAACCTTAAATTTTTAAACTTTAAACTAAAATGGTACTTTTGTTTAAAACTAATTACAATGGCAGGAAATAGCTACGGCACACTATTTAAAATAACTACTTTTGGAGAATCACATGGAGAAGCTTTAGGCGGAATAATTGATGGATGCCCTCCAGGTGTTACAATAGATCTAGAAGCAGTTCAACTTGAAATGTCGAGAAGAAAACCTGGGCAATCGGCTATTGTAACACAACGAAAAGAACCAGATGATGTTCAGTTTCTCTCGGGAATATTTGAAGGAAAAACAACTGGTACACCAATTGGTTTTATTATTCCCAATACCAACCAAAAATCAGATGACTACTCGCACATTAAAGACAACTATAGACCAAGTCATGCCGACTATGTTTACGACCAAAAATACGGTTTTAGAGATTATCGCGGTGGAGGAAGAAGTTCCGCTCGTGAAACTGCAAGTAGAGTAGTAGCGGGAGCTATTGCAAAGCAAATGTTGCCAGAAATTAAAATTAATGCCTTCGTTTCTTCGGTTGGACATATTCACTTAGATAAAAAATATCAAGATTTAGATTTTTCTAAAATTGAAAGTAATCCCGTTCGTTGTCCAGATGAAAAATCTGCAGCCTTAATGGAAGAATACATTCGTGAAATTCGTAAGCAAGGCGATACCGTTGGAGGAGTAGTTTCATGCGTAATTCAAAATGTACCTGTTGGATTGGGCGAACCTGTTTTTGATAAATTGCATGCCGAATTAGGAAAAGCAATGTTGTCTATTAATGCGGTAAAAGGATTCGAATTTGGAAGTGGATTTTGTGGAGCCGAGATGAAAGGAAGCGATCATAATGATTTATACCTTGAAGACGGAACGACTAAAACCAATCTTTCAGGCGGAATCCAAGGCGGAATTAGTAATGGGATGGATATTTACTTCAGAGTAGCGTTCAAACCAGTTGCTACCATTATGCAAAAACAAGAGTCATTGGACAATAAAGGAAATATTGTTGAAATGACTGGAAAAGGACGTCATGACCCTTGTGTAGTGCCACGCGCAGTACCTATTGTTGAAGCCATGGCAGCTATTGTATTAGCTGATTTTCATTTAATAAATAAAACGTATTCTAAATAATTAGGAGCTATTTCCTGCTGTACGCTTTATCTTTTTAGTTGTGGTGCTTCGAGTACCTCAGCCTCCACAACTAAAAAGGATACCGCTGCCATCAGGGCTAACCATAAACCAAACACAAAATGAAAGAAAACACCAATAAAACTTCGTTCTTTTCAGGATTAACAGGACAAATTCTTACAGCAATGATTTTAGGTGCCGTTTTAGGAATTGTTATTCATACTAATTGTACAGACGAAATTGCTCAATCATTTAGTTCTAAAATTAAAATGTTGGCAACCGTTTTTATTCGTTTGGTACAAATGATTATTTCTCCACTTGTATTTACTACTCTTGTGGTAGGTATTGCCAAATTAGGAGATATAAAAGCTGTAGGTAGAATTGGAGGAAAGGCTTTAGGATGGTTTTTTACTGCCTCTTTTATTTCGTTATTATTAGGTATGTTTTTTGTTAATATTTTAGAACCAGGTGTTGGTTTAAATCTTTCAAATATTGATTTGTCATCAGCATCAGAAGTAACAGCTAAAACTCAAAACCTATCTTTTGAAAATTTTATTGAGCATATTGTACCCAAAAGTATCTTTGAGGCAATGGCTACTAATGAAATTTTACAAATTGTAATATTTTCTATTTTCTTTGGCTTAGCTGCAGCTGCTATTGGAGAAACAGTAAAACCAGTAATTAGTGCTTTGGATAAAACCTCTCACATTGTTTTAAAAATGGTTAATTATGTAATGAAATTTGCACCAATTGGTGTTTTTGGAGCTATTGCAGGCGTATTTGCTGTGAGAGATTTTCAAGAATTAGCCATAACTTATTTTAAATATTTCGGATCGTTTTTAATAGGTATTTCATCATTATGGATTGTTTTGATTTTAGTAGGATACCTATTCTTAAAATCAAGGATGACTATATTATTAAAACGAATTATGAGCCCGTTGATTGTTGCATTTGGAACAACAAGTAGCGAGGCGGTTTTTCCAAAATTAACTGAAGAATTAGAGCGTTTTGGTGTAAAAGATAAAATTGTATCATTTATGCTTCCGTTAGGGTATTCATTTAATTTAGATGGAAGCATGATGTACATGACTTTTGCCAGCATATTTATTGCACAGGCTTATGGAGTAGATTTAGATTTAGGAACTCAAATGACCATGTTGTTGGTTTTAATGTTAACCAGTAAAGGAATTGCAGGTGTGCCAAGAGCAAGTTTAGTGGTGGTAGCTGCTACCTGCGGTATGTTTGATATTCCTGTGGAAGGAATTGCATTGATTTTGCCAATTGATCACTTTTGTGATATGTTTAGAACTGCAACAAACGTTTTAGGAAATGCATTGGCTACTTCCGTAGTGGGGCAATGGGAAGAAAATAATGAAATGAATTAGAACTAATTTATTTAGTATAAAAAAAAAACGTTGGTATTAATACCAACGTTTTTTGTTTTGTTTTGAAGCATTTGATTT
Organism: uncultured Flavobacterium sp.; assembly: GCA_964457505.1. Taxonomy (GTDB): domain Bacteria; phylum Bacteroidota; class Bacteroidia; order Flavobacteriales; family Flavobacteriaceae; genus Flavobacterium. Next base: position 21,216 of record CAYWFQ010000005.1, on the reverse strand, counting down.
TCTCGACTTATGAGCTCCACCACTTCGATTAGAGTTTTTAGGTTTTTCAGCTATAGCTTCAGGACTACCTGCATGCCAAGGATAAGGATGATCCGAAACAGTTGTCACATCTACCTTTATTAATTTTTGAATGTCTTTCCAGTAGGGATGTTCATCTTTACTACAAAATGAAATTGCAATCCCTCCATTTCCAGCGCGACCCGTTCTACCAATTCGGTGAACATAGGTTTCAGGAATATTAGGTAGATCAAAATTGATTACAAAGGGTAATTGATCAATATCAATACCACGAGCTGCAATATCTGTAGCTACAAGAACACCAACTTCTTTATTCTTGAATGCTTCTAAAACACGTTGTCTTGCATTTTGTGATTTATCACCGTGAATAGCTTCGGCAGCGATATTGTTTTTGCGCAAAGCTTTTACCACATTATCAGCGCCATGTTTCGTTCTTGAAAAAACCAAAACATCCGATAAATTTTCATTTTTAATCAGATGGTATAGTAAATTTCTCTTTTCCGTTTTTTCTACAAAATAGATGCGTTGCTCTACTTTCTCAGCTGTCGAAGAAACAGGAGAGACTTCTACCTTTGCAGGATCTTTTAAAAACATTTCAGCCAATTCGCGAATAGCAATGGGCATAGTTGCTGAGAATAATAATGTTTGTCTGTTGTTTGGCGTAAGCTTCACAATTTTCTTCACATCATTAATAAATCCCATATCTAACATTTGATCTGCTTCGTCCAATACAAGAGTATGTAAATTATCAAAATTGATAAATCCTTGTTTGTGTAAATCTAATAATCTACCAGGAGTTGCAATTACTACATCTACACCTTTTTTTAAGGTGTCAACTTGTGGAATCTGAGAAACACCTCCAAAAAGGGTAATTTGAGTTAAATTTGTATATTTTGCATAAGTGTCAAAATTCTGGCCAATTTGCACTGCTAATTCACGAGTAGGAGTAACTATTAATGCTCTAATTTCTTTTGCACGTTTTGACGAACCTACAATTCGGTGTAATTGATGAATGATTGGAATGGCAAATGCCGCTGTTTTTCCTGTTCCCGTTTGTGCACATCCAATAACATCTCTACCAGATAAAACTAATGGTATGGCTTGTTCTTGGATAGGAGTGGGGTGAGTATAGCCTTCTTCATAGACGGCTTTTTGGATACTTTTTGAAAGTGATAAATCTTCGAATAACATATTTTTGGTATTAAATATGCTGTAAAATGTACAGCAATACTTCGCAAAGATAGTGTTATTATTTTTGATGCATTAATTTTGCAATTCTTCGGGTTGTGGATTTACTTTTTCATTATTGGATTTAATAAAATCAGTAATTAAATGTCCTATGATTTTTCCGATTAAATGGTCGTTTTTTTCTTCGCCTAATTCAGGTGCTCCTTCACAAAGATGCAGGTATGTTACATTCTTAAATTTACCAAAATAGGAAACAAATTGTCTCAATTCTTCTACCGAAAAACCAGTAAGTGTCATAGTGCTGCTCGCAATGTTTGGTATGGCACCTAAATCAATTTCTAAACCGAATGGTTCTTGATTGATAAATTCAGATGCCAAATGCATCTCTTCTTCAAATTCTTTTTCCTTTCGAATACGTATACTATCATAAGTTACATAATGCAGTCGGTCTTCTAGTTTTTTAAATGAATCCAAAACACTTTTGGTAACATGATTTTCGTGTAAACCAAAAACATAATATTTATTAAGAAAACCTTCTTCAAAAGCATAGGAGAACGCATTTCCATTATGGCGACCTTCTAAAATTCTAAAATCGGAATGGGCATCAAAATTAATAGCATTGATGGGTTTACCTTTAGCTAAAGCTGTTCCTTTTATATTACCATAGGCATTATTTTGCCCACCCCCAATAATTATTGGTGTTTTACCTAATTTAATTATATGAAAAATAAGATGAGAAACCTCTTTATCTATCTTATCAACAAGTTGGCTTAATTTTGATCGATCATCAATATCGTTAAAATCCAAGTTAGCCACTTCTGACATTTCATGGTCCACATTTATTGTGCCTAAAATGACAATTTGATTTCCTTTACAGAAGCGATTATGTTGAATGTTTGCGATACTTTTAATAGCACTTTTCCATGCCGAAGCTGCCCCAGGTCTGCCATAATTGGCTCTAATACCAATGTCTTCTGGAATTCCGAAAACAACATATTTAGCCTCGCAACTTGCAAGAAATTCCAATGGATCTACTCCTTTTGGAACAGTAATCATTTTTTCGCCAAATTTAATCTCACCATTTCGATGGTTGGTAATTTTGCCTAGATCTGTTGTAGTAAAAGGAATTAGTTTATCCATTGTAAAAAAAAGTTTGACCAAAAATACTATAATTGTCTTAAAATACGTTGTGTCGTATAGATATATTATTATTTTTGTGGAAACTATTAAACTATAAATTATAAAAATGGAAAATCAAAAAAGCAATTCAAATTTGAAAGCAATTGTAATTGTATTACTGCTATTACTTTTGGGAAGTTTAGGTTATATTTTTAAGATGTCAACCGATGCAGAAATTGTTCGTACAGAATTGAAAACTACATTAACTGAGAAAGAATCAGTGATGAATGATTTACAAGCTTTAAAAGCAACTTATGATGCTGCTATTGCTGAAAATACAGCTATGTCTGAAGAATTGATTAAAGAAAGAGATAAAGTTGTTGCATTAATGTCTGATTTGAAAAAATCTAGTGGAGATGTATCTAAATTCAAATCTCAATTGACTGCTTTACAAGATAATATGAAAGTATTGATTGCTGAAAATGACAACTTGAAAAAACAAAATGTTACTTTGACTACTCAACGAGATAGTACTAGAGTTGTATTAGTAGAATCTAAAAAAGCAAATGAAGTATTAACTTCTCAAAATTCGGATTTAGCTAAAACTGTAGAAAAAGGATCTGTTTTAACAGTATTGAATACTAAAGGAGCTGCTTATAAAGTGAGAAGTTCAGGAAAACAAATTGAAACTGAAAAAGCGAATAGAGCGGATGTTTTAAAAGTTAGTTTTACCATTGCTGAAAATAAAATCGCAAAATCTGGAACTAAATTGTATTATGTTCAAGTTATTGATAGTGAAAATAATGTGGTTGGTGAAAAGAAAGTGGAGAATTTTGGGACAAAATCGCTAACATATAGTTTTACAACCAATGTTAAATATGAAAATAAAACAGTTGATGTTTCTGAAGATATAGCTGGAAGTAAATTTGCTAAAGGTATTTATACAGTTAATGTATATGATAAAGCAGAATTGGTATCCAAAACAAGTTTTTCTTTAAGATAAATTCATGTCAGGTTATAAAAAAAGGGAGCTAATTGCTCCCTTTTTTTATAACTTAAATTTGAATAAACCACTAGTAATAATTTGGTTTATTTATTACTCTATTTTGGTTATTATTTTTTCTTGATTTTCATGTTGATCATCTCTACCACCAAAGAGAAAGTAATGGCAAAATACAAATACCCTTTTGGAAGTGGGGTTACATGACTTCCAAAAATTAACGCATTAGATAGATGCGCACTTTCAGTTAACAACATCATTCCAATTAAGATTAAGAATGCCAATCCTAAAATTTGAATAGAAGGATGATTATTAACAAAATTTCCAACCGGTACCGCAAATTGCATCATAATAAAAACAGAAATAATTACAGCTGTAATCATAATATATATGGCGCCTTCTACACCATTAGTCATTCCTACTGCAGTTAGAATACTATCAAAAGAGAAAACCAAATCAATCATAATGATTTGTAAAATCACATTTTGAAACGATTTAGTTGCAGCTTCTTTCATTTCTTTTTCTTCATGACCTTTTTCATCTACTTTTTCACGGATTTCATTCGTGCTTTTGTAAATTAAAAACAAACCACCTAAAAGTAAAATGATACTTTGACCTGTTATTCCAGCTGAAAACCAACTTAAGTCAATATGAAACCAAGGTTCTTTCATTTGGATTAATAAATTGATTCCAAATAAAAGAGCAATACGCATAAACATAGCTAAAAACATTCCCAGTTTCGTTGCTTTTTTGCGTTTTTCAGCGGGTAATTTTCCAGTTGCAATAGAAATAAAAATAATATTATCTATACCTAAAACAATTTCTAAGAACGTCAAGGTTAAAAGTGCTATCCAAGCATCTGGATTTAAAAAAACTTCCATGTTAATTTGATTTGAGATTATTTAGTGTTGATTTCTCCTATTTTGGTTACAGTTCCTCGCTGTTTTGTGTCTACACCAACCATTCCGAATTCAAATGTATAGGAATTTTTTGAGGTGGTCAAAATCTTCATGCTAATTGCACTTTTTTCTTGATTGGTTTTAGGATGTTTTTTTCGTAATACATATTCGCAATCACTAATCCAACGTACAATTGCAGTATCTGTTTTCCCTTCAAAAGTTTCGATTTCTATACTGTCGTTGCGTTCGAAAAACGTGATTTTTTTTACGCCGTCTACTTCATGTTCAAATTTGAACTTGCCAGTTTTGAAATCTTTGCAGTTGTTTTCTGTGTTGTAACAAGATGCTAGGACAAGTATACAAAGTAATGCAATTATATTCCTCATGATTATTCTATTTTAATATCGTATTTATCTAAAAGTCCCACAATACCTTGCGCTGAAAATTTTGCTTTTTTCATAGGATTGTATTCAGGGTCTATTTTGTAATTGTAAGCCGATCTAAAATCAGCACCTGCCAATTGGGTATCATTAAATATGGCGTTATCTAGATTGCAATTATCAAAAACTGCATTGTTTAATTGTGTTGCAACAAATCCTGTTTCTTTCATCGAACAATTGATAAAATTTGTTTTTGGCATTTTTTTATTGGCAAACGTGGCATAATCTAAAACACATTCTTGAAAACTTAACTGAAATAGAAAATCAGCACAAGTATTGAAATGAACACCTAATAATTTACAATTTTTAAAGTGAACAGTTTTTAGACTCGTCCCAATAAAACTGACCATAGATAAATTGCAGTCAATGAATTCGCAATCCATAAAGGTATTGTTACTTAAATCAGAATTAGAAAAATCACAGTTTTTAAATACACAGTCTTCAAACTCTCGATGATTGATTCGGCCATTAAGTACAACAACTTTTTCAAATGTTTTTTGGATGTTAATGAGGTTGTCCATTAGTCGTTGAATAAACTTTTCATAATGGTTTTTAATCCAATAAATAGGCAATATACTCCAAAAACGCATAAACCAATCCCAATAGCTAAAACCAAATAATGCCAATTATTTTTTTGATTCATAAACGCATTGTGAATAATAGCTGGACCTATAAATAATAATGGCAAAGCACCCGATAAGTATTTGAGGGCTTTCGCCAAAAGATCTTTGTTGGTTGCCATGCGTTTAGTTTTTTTGTGTATTGTAAAAGTCTACTGCTTTTCTAACACTACCCATTTGGCTCAACAATTGGTTTCCTTCTTCATACGAAACAGGAATTTCACTCATAATCATTTTCACGCCGCGATCCACTAATTTTGAATTGCTCAATTGCATGTCTACCATTTTATTTCCTTTGACTTTGCCTAATTGAATCATGGTAGTGGTTGAAATCATATTCAATACTAATTTTTGTGCTGTTCCTGCTTTCATGCGAGAACTTCCAGTAACAAATTCGGGTCCAACAATTACTTCAATAGGAAATTGCGCTGTTTGAGAAAGCGGACTTCCTGCATTACACGAAATACTTCCCGTGATAATGTTGTTTTTGTTACACATTTCGAGACCACCAATGACATATGGAGTTGTACCAGATGCGGCAATACCAACAACAACGTCGTTAGAATTGATATTGTATTCTTGTAAATCGATCCAAGCCTGTGTAGCATTGTCCTCAGCATTTTCAACCGCATTTCGAATGGCTTTATCACCACCAGCAATTATTCCGTTTACTAAATCAGCAGCAACTCCAAAAGTAGGAGGACATTCCGAAGCATCTACAATTCCTAATCTGCCAGAAGTACCTGCTCCAATATAGAACAATCGGCCTCCTAATTTCATTTTGGCAGTAATTTGAATAACTAAAGTTTCAATAGAAGGCAATGCTTTGGCTACAGCCAATGGAACGGTTTGGTCTTCTTGGTTGATGTTAAACAGCAGTTCTTGTACTGACATTTTTTCTAAATGCTCGTATTTTGAAGATTGTTCTGTAGTTTTAGTGAAGGTCATAAATAAATTATTGAATTTATTATAAAACATGAAACGCTAAGACATTTTGAACATCATAAACGTTAACTGATTTGTTAAATTGTTTTACTATACTCGGATTCAACTCACTAGAAACCCAAATTTTTAGCTCAGCTTCTAAATCAAACGTTCCAGCCGTTTCAACGCTAAATCGAGATATACTTTTGTAAATAATTGATTTATATTCAATTTTACTTCCCGTAATTCCTTGTTTTTCAATTAAAATCAATCGTTTTGAAGTAAAAATAAAAGTATCTCGAATTAATTTGAAACCTAATTCTATTGATTCGCCTTCAATTAGTAATTTTCCGTAATCTTTTAATAAACTTTCTTGATCTACAGCTCCAGCATTCCCGAGTAAAGCAGAAAATATTCCCATTTTTTTTTCTTTTTAATTAAATAAAATATGCCAATGCAAATCCCAATACAATCATTGATATTTTTGCTACATTAAATTTATGTCCTTCACTACTTTCAAATATGATAGTAGATGAAATGTGAAATAATATTCCAATTACTATTGCTGTTATTTCGGTATAATACGTATTTAAAACAGGTAAGTAATCCGAAAGTACAGTACCTAAAGGCGTCATCATAGCAAATGTAAGCATAAACAGAAAAATAGCTTTTTTGTTTAAATTGGCATTGATGAAAAATGTCGTTAAAATAATCGCAATCGGTAAATGGTGAATGGCAATTCCTACTGCTAAATCGTGATGATGCCCAACAGGAAATCCTTCGGCTAATGCGTGAATACAAAGACTAATAAATAGTAACCAAGGAATATGTTCCATTTTAGAATGCCCGTGTACATGCCCGTGTTCTGCACCTTGAGAGAAATATTCTAAAATAATTTGGAACAAAATCCCAACCATTATGAATAACCCAATTCGGCTGTTATGGCTTTCGTAAATTTCGGGTAACAAATGAATCACGGTTAGCGACAACAAAAAAGAACCGCTGAACGCCAAAAGCAATTTGAGTTTCGCTTTGTCTTTTGGTTGAATGACTAAAGCAAAAACGTAACCGATTAGTACAGAAAGTAAGGGTAAAAGATAATTCATTATTTAAAAATCATGATTAATCGTTCGCTTTCGGTTTTATGAAATTTCTTCAATTTATAATCCCCAAAGATATCTAATAAATAAATACCTGCTGCTTCCATCATTGCTTGAAAATCTTGCAAAGTCAAGGCTTGTACTTTTTCGGTAAAATGAAACGATTCACCTTGATCTTCAAAGGCAATTTCCTTGAAAATATGTCCGTCTTTCACATAACGCTGGATATGGAAATCAATTCCTTCTACAGTTTTGGTTTCTTCGGGCACTAAGTTGGCTATGACTTGATTCACGTTCATAAAATCAATTACTGCAAAACCGTGTTCGGTCAAACTATCTTTTATGGCAACAAGCGTTTTTAAATTATCAGCATCATTTTCAAAATAACCAAAACTGGTAAATAAATTGAAAATAGCATCAAATTGATTGTCGAATTTCTCACGCATATCATGCACCTGAAAATGCAAATTGCTGTTGCTGTTTTTGCTCGCCTCAGTAATGCTGTTTTCTGATAGGTCAGCACCAATAACATCAAAACCCAATTGGTTCAAGTAAATAGCATGACGACCTTTTCCGCAAGCTAAATCCAATACTTTGGCTTTCTCAGGAAGATTGAGGTAGTGCGTCAAATTATCCATGAATATTTGTGCTTCACGGTAATTGCGTTCTTTGTATAAAATATGATAATAGGGTGTATCAAACCAGGAAGCAAACCAGTTTTGAGTGGGCTTTTGAGTATCTAATACAGCTGGTTTAGAATCTTCAGACATTTATTCTTTTTCTATTAATTCAAGTCCGCAAATTTAGTGTATTTTTGCACAAAAAAACTATATTATTTGGATTGAAAATCCCGTAGTTAATTTTTTACTATCTGCTGAATCAAAAATATATTGAAAGCAGTTGAATTGATACAAAAAAATGGAAGAAAATTTTAAAATGGTAGCCAAAACCTTTTTTGGTTTTGAAGAAATACTAGCCAAGGAACTTAGAGATTTAGGGGCGCAAGATGTAGAGCAAGGAATTAGAATGGTTAGCTTTAAAGGCGATAAAGGTTTTATGTACAAAGCCAATTTGTCGTTGCGTACGGCATTGAAAGTATTAAAACCGATTTACAGTTTTAGAGCGAATAATGAAAACGCATTATACAAAGGAATTTCAGGAATTAACTGGTCGAAATATTTGAATGCCAATCAAACTTTTGTGATTGATGCTACAGTGCATTCGGATCATTTTAACCACTCTGAATTTGTTTCACAAAAATGTAAGGATGCGATTGTCGATCAATTCAGAGAAAGAACTGGCCAACGTCCTAGCATTGACAAAGCTTTTCCGGATTTAAGAATTAACATTCACATTGGCAAAGACCAAGTTTCGGTTGCTTTAGACACTTCTGGAAATTCGTTGCACCAACGTGGTTATAGAACTGCTACTAATATTGCACCCATTAACGAAGTATTGGCTGCAGGAATTTTAATCCTTTCAGGTTGGGAAGGACAAAGCGATTTCTTAGACCCAATGTGTGGTTCAGGAACTTTTTTGGCGGAAGCCGCTATGATTGCGTGTAATATTCCAGCCAATATCAATCGTAAAGAATTTGCTTTCGAAAAATGGAACGATTGGGACAATGATTTGTTTGATCAAATCGTGAATAGTTTGATGAAAAAAGTGAAAGAGTTTCATTATTCCATAAAAGGATACGATAAGGCGCCAAGTGCAGTGAGTAAAGCTAAAGATAATATTCGAAATGCGAACTTAGAAGATTACATCAGCATTGCCGAAGATAACTTTTTTGATACGGAGAAAACTTCAGAAGGGAAATTGCACATGGTTTTCAATCCGCCGTATGACGAACGATTGGATATCCACATGGAAGAATTTTACAAAAATATTGGCGACACTTTGAAAAAGAGTTATCCAGGAACGAACGCTTGGTTTATTACTGCTAATTTGGAAGCCTTGAAGTTTGTAGGGCTAAAACCGTCTCGCAAAATCAAATTATTTAATGCCAGTTTAGAAGCGCGTTTAGTGAAATACGAAATGTACGAAGGAAGTAAACGAACTAAATTTCAAGTAGATAATAAAAATTAATTCAGATGACTAAATTACAATTAAGAGCCTTTTTATACCAGTTGGGTAGCTTTGCGATCTTGTTTATCTCTTTTCGTTATTTGATTTTTGAATATACTAATTTGACAGGCTTATTTATTCCGATTACTGCTTTTGTGGTAGGAACGATACTTTCACCAAAATTCCAAGCAGTGAAAACTAAAGATGGCGAGAAACTTTTTATGTCTTGGCTATTTATAAAAGGAATAAAAGAGTTGTAGTGTATTCGCTTTCGCAAAAGTCAATATTTTAATCAGTGCTTTATGGGGAAAGAAAATAAAACTAAAGTAACAGAAATCGAGGTAGTTGATTTCATTAATTCATTTGTTTACAGCGAAGAAAAGAAACAAGATAGTTTACAACTAATTGAATTAATGCAAAAATGGTCAGGGTTTGAACCCAAAATGTGGGGACCAACAATTATTGGTTTTGGGAGCTATCATTATAAATATGCTACTGGACGTGAGGGAGATTGTTTACTAATAGGTTTTTCTCCAAGAAAAAAAGAATTTTCACTCTATGTGTACACTCCCAATCAGGAGAATGAAGACTTACTAAATAAATTAGGAAAATTTAAAATGGGTAAAGCCTGTATTTATATTAATCGATTAATAGATATTGACTTAGATGTTTTAAAAGAGCTTTGTATAGCTACAATCAAATTACATACAAGCTAAATGCGCTAAATGGATTATTTAATAATCACTTTCTTTTTATAAAGCGGAATAAAATAACTTACACTATAATTGAAACCAATTCCGAAATTACCATTATAGGTTCTGTTGAATCCCGGGATGTACAGATTATCAAAACCTTCTGGTTTTTTATTGGAAATTAACGTTTTCAATTGGATGCTAAATCCCATAAAAACATTGTTGAACATTTTGGCTTTCATTCCAGTAACTACTTCAATCCAACTCGCACTTAAACCATTGAATCTTTCATTTGCAGGAAGGGCAGGTTGTTCCCCCCAATACGGATGCGCATTATAAATTTTATAGCTATTCAATTCTTGGCTAAAACTACTCAAACCATAACGTAAACCTACAGAGATTATATTCTCCATGTCCAACCAGTTTTCGTACATGTTGTAATCAAAACCCACTTTTAAGTAGGAACCTTTACTATTTGAAGTTAATCGGTCGTCTTCGGTAGTTTTATTTTCGTTTCCAAGTTCAGCAGCTAAATAATATTTTTTATTCCATCTAAAATCCCCTGTAAGTTCAATTCCTTTGTAATTTTTATCGTAAAAACCACGTGTTAATTTGAACAAATCTATACCAACACGAAGTCCGTAACGGTCTTTTTTTACCGGAATACTATCTTCAGATGGCCCTTGAGTCACTGTTTCCAAATTTGGTTTTACAACAGTTTTTTCTTGTGCTTGAGCCCAATTTAGCATCAGCAAAAAGCAACAACTAGAAAAATAGTTTAAGATGTGTTTCATTTTCATTTTCTATGTTTGATTTTTCTACTGAAATATATTGTATCCATTTGCCATTGTTTGATGGAACTGCATTATGGATTATATGATTTATTGGTTTCAAGCTAAAGTTGGTTTTATAACCACAAGCTCTTGATACGAATACGTTGGTTCTAGTATAATTGACTTGAATTTTATCAGTAAAAACCAAAGCAGGATTCGTATTTCCAGAATTAAAAATCAAATTGTAAGTAGTTATGTCTTGATCTACTTTTAACGGAATTGCAATCGTACTTCCGCTAGTTAAATATTTAGCCTCTCCTACAGCAGTGGGACTAAAAACAATTCCTTCAGTCATTCCTTCTCCTACGACTTTTAATTGACTTACATTCTTTAAAACACTAGGGTTATTAATATCATAGAAAGTTAGCACCAATCGGGGAGTGGTAATTGTATTTGCATCACAAATATCGTCTTTCTCACAACTAGAGAAAAAGACAGATAATAGGATTACAACTATAAGGACTACTTTTTTCATCTGATTATCGTTTCTCCAAAAGTACTACATTTTCAACGTGATGCGTTTGCGGAAACATATCCACTGGTCGCACACGAGTTACTTTGTATTTTTCATCCATTAAAGCCAAGTCACGAGCTTGTGTTGCCGAGTTACAGCTCACATAGACTACTTTTTGAGGTTCAATTTTTAGAATTTGTTCAATTACATCTTTGTGCATTCCATCTCTAGGTGGATCAGTGATAATCACATCTGGTTTACCGTGTTGTGCGATGAAACTTTCGTTAAAAACGACTTTCATATCGCCCACAAAGAATTCGCAATTGGTAATTTCATTGCGTTTAGCATTGGCTTTAGCATCGCTAATGGCTTCTGGAACACTTTCAACCCCAATTACTTTTTTGGCATATTTAGATACAAATTGAGCAATAGTTCCTGTTCCGGTATATAAATCATATACAGTTTCATTACCGTTTAGTCCAGCAAAATCGCGTGTGATTTTATACAATTCGTAAGCTTGATCCGAATTGGTTTGGTAAAAAGATTTGGCATTAATGCTAAATTTTAAACCTTCCATTTCTTCTAAAATGTAATCGCGTCCTTTATATAATTGGATATTGGTATCGTATAAAGTGTCGTTTGCTTTATTATTCACCACAAATTGAAGTGATGTAATTTGAGGGAATTTTTCATAGATATGATCTAAAATCAATTCTCTATTGGCTTTGTCATCTTCAAAAAACTGAAGCAACACCATGATTTCTCCTGTTGAAGCAGTACGTAACATTAACGTACGCAACAAACCTTCGTGCGCTCTTGGGTTGAAAAAAGTCAATCCGTTTTCATTGGCGAAAGCCCTAATTTCATTTCGAATCGCATTCGATGGATCTTCTTGCAAATGGCATTTATTGATGTCTAAGATTTTGTCCCACATTTTTGGAATGTGAAATCCTAAGGCATTTCGATTGCCTAAATCTTCAGTACTTTCAATTTCTTTTTCGGTTAACCAACGGCTATTCGAAAATGAAAATTCCATTTTGTTTCTGTAAAAGAATTGTTTCTCTGAACCTAAAATAGGTTCAAATTCAGGAAGTTCAATTTTTCCAATGCGTTGTAAATGGTTTTTGACCTCATTTTGTTTGTAATACAATTGTTGGCTGTACTTCATATTTTGCCATTTACAACCGCCACAAACTCCAAAATGTTCGCAAATTGGTTCGATTCGGTGTTCCGAAAGTTCGTGAAACTTCACCGCTTTTCCTTCGTAATACGCTTTTCGCTTCTTGAATGTTTGCACATCCACTACGTCACCAGGAACTACATTTGGGATAAAAACTACTTTACCGTCGGGCGCTTTTGCTACCGATACGCCTTTTGCACCAGCATCAAGGACTTTTATTTGATGAAAGACAACTTTGTCTGTATTTTTCTTTGCCATACGGCAAAAATAAGGCTTTGAAACGTTTTACAAATTCAATTTCATAATTTTTTTTGAAAACCACCGTATTTGTTGAGAAGTACCATTTGGGCGTGCCCCCCGAAACCCGTTTTTCGGAAACCCACACCTTGGTCGTAATCGGGGGTCGGGCTGTCCGCTATATCTCTTGGGG
>CAYWFQ010000005.1:0-8242 GCA_964457505.1 uncultured Flavobacterium sp. | reverse complement strand
AAATAAGTGTTTGAATGGTTTTATAAATTCAAATTGGGAAAATTTTTTAAAAAGGATTCAAATTAGCCTATCTTTGCCGACTGAAAAAAGCCAATATGAAGTTTGATTTATTACAAAAAGATCCACAATCGAAAGCAAGAGCTGGAAGTATAACAACTGATCACGGTGTGATTGAAACCCCTATTTTCATGCCTGTTGGGACAGTTGCTTCGGTAAAAGGAGTACACCAACGCGAATTGAAAAATGATATCAATCCAGATATTATTTTAGGGAATACGTATCATTTGTATTTGCGTCCACAAACTGAAATTTTAGAAAAAGCGGGAGGTTTGCACAAATTCATGAATTGGGATCGAAATATTCTGACTGATTCGGGTGGTTACCAAGTATATTCTCTTTCAGCAAATCGAAAAATAAAAGAAGAAGGGGTAAAGTTCAAATCGCATATTGATGGTTCGTATCATTTCTTTACACCAGAAAATGTAATGGAAATCCAACGTACCATTGGGGCCGATATTATTATGGCTTTTGACGAATGTACGCCTTATCCATGTGATTATAATTATGCCAAACGTTCGATGCACATGACGCACCGTTGGTTGGATCGTTGCATCAATCATTTGGATAACTTACCATTTAAATACGGTTACGAACAAACTTTTTTTCCAATTGTTCAAGGGAGTACGTACAAAGATTTAAGAAGACAATCCGCAGAATATATTGCGAATTCAGGTCAACAAGGAAATGCGATTGGAGGACTTTCAGTAGGCGAACCTGCAGAGGAAATGTACGCAATGACCGAAGTTGTATGTGAAATACTTCCTGAAGATAAACCCCGTTATTTGATGGGTGTGGGTACACCTATTAATATTTTAGAAAATATAGCGTTAGGAATTGATATGTTTGATTGTGTGATGCCTACCCGTAACGCTAGAAACGGAATGTTATTCACCGCAAACGGAACTATCAATATCAAAAATAAAAAGTGGGAAGCTGATTTTTCGCCTATCGATGAAATGGGAATTACATTCGTAGATACGGAATACACTAAAGCTTATTTACGTCACCTTTTTGCAGCTAATGAATTTCTTGGAAAACAAATTGCCACAATTCATAATTTAGGATTTTATATGTGGTTGGTTCGTGAAGCAAGAAAACATATCTTAGCTGGAGATTTCCGACCTTGGAAAGAAATGATGGTGAAAAATATGAGCCAACGATTATAAATAGATTCATGAATAAATTAACAATAATAGATAAATATATCTTAAAGCGATACTTAATCACTTTTTCTGTGATGTTATTGTTGTTTGTTCCTATCGGAATTGTGGTTGATGTTTCTGAAAAGGTCAATATGATGATTAAAAATCAGGTGCCTTTGAATAAAATATTGGTATATTATTTTCACTTTACCATTTATTTTACCAATATGTTGTTCCCGATATTTCTTTTTTTGTCAGTGATTTGGTTTACCTCTAAACTCGCTAATAATACTGAAATCATAGCTATTTTAAGTTCTGGGATCTCATTTACTCGTTTCATGCGTCCTTTTTTAATTGGAGCCTCTATTATTTCGGTAGTGGTTTTATTAATGGGTTTTTATTTAGTTCCTATTGCTAGTGAGGGATTCAATAACTTTAGATACACTTATTTAAGGACAGGTGGTCAACAATTGATGCAAGGGGACAATACGGATGTGTACAGACAAATAAGCGACACTGAATTTATTTATGTAAACAGTTTTAATACGGATACTAAAACAGCATATAATTTTTCTTTAGAAAATTGCGATAAAGAAAAGTTGACCTATAAGATTACTGCTTCCCGAATTCAGTGGAATCCAAAAGAAAAAAATTATACACTTTTTGAATATACAAAAAGAACTGTTGGCCCATTAGGTGATAAGATTGAAAAAGCGCCTGAGAAAAAAATGAAATTCAAATTTGATTTGGAAGATTTGGCACCTGTTGTTTATATTGCTGAAACACTTCCGTTGGGTAAGTTGAATGATTTTATAAACAAAGAAAAGAAAAGAGGTTCTTCAAATATTAACATATATCTTGTTGTATTTTATAAAAAATTCAGCATTCCAATTTCAGCTTTTATTTTGACGATTATCGCTGTTTCAGTTTCAGCAATGAAACGAAGAGGGGGAATGGGAATGAACTTAGCCATCGGTATTGCTGTGGCATTTTCATTTGTTTTTTTAGATAAAATTTTTGGTGTCTTTGCCGAAAAAACAAGTTTCTCTCCATTAATTGCAGTTTGGACTCCTAATATACTTTTTGGGATCTTAGCGTATTATTTATTACGAAATGCAAAACGATAATTTAAAAAGCTATCTCAATCTTCATTTAATTGTATTTATTTGGGGATTTACCGCTATTTTAGGAGCTTTAATTACAATTCCTGCTGATGATTTAGTTTGGTACCGAATGCTTTTTGCTAGTGTTTTTTTAGGACTTTTTTTAGTAGCTCAAAAAAAATCGTTTCGTATTCCAATTCGCGAGTTATTGCAATTGGTATTTGTTGGATTATTGATTGCCTTGCATTGGATTTTCTTTTTTCAAGCCATTCACATTTCTAATGTTTCCATTACACTTTCTGTATTTTCATTAGGTGCTTTTTTTGCTTCCTTATTGGAACCCATTTTTTATGGACGAAAAGTATTGTGGTACGAAGTGTTTTTTGGATTGATTATCATAGCTGGTTTATCGCTGATTCTTCAAGTAGAAAGCGGTTATATTAACGGAGTGTTTTTTGCGTTAGCGTCCATTATTTTGGGAGTTATATTTACTTTATTGAACGGAAAATTAATTACAAAACATGATCCATCGGTTATTACGTTTTATGAATTCCTGTCGGGGTTCTTGTTTATTTCCATCTATTTTATTTTTCAATCAAAATTCAAAACAGAATTCTTTGTGTTGACGTTTAATAATTGGGCTTTACTTTTGGTTTTAGCCTCAATATGTACAGCTTATGCATTTACAGCTTCGGTAAAAGTAATGCGTAAATTGACTCCTTATACAGTTATGTTAACGACTAATTTAGAGCCTGTTTACGGAATTATTTTGGCATATTTTATCATTGGTGGAAAAGAAAAAATGAGTACGGAATTTTATATCGGAGCCTTAATTATTGTAATAACTGTAATTTTGAATGGTGTTATAAAACACTATTATAAAGGAAAAGAATAACTAAAACCAAGGTGTATTTTTACACTTAAATTGAAAATTAGGGCTGTCAAACGATTTTAAATTTTATATTTGCAGTTCTAATCGGAAAAATAAATAACACTACAAATCCATGGAATATTTAGATTTTGAACTTCCTATCAAAGAGTTAGAAGATCAGTTAGAAAAATGTGTTGTTATTGGTAAAGAATCAGATGTTGATGTGACCAATACGTGCAAACAAATCAATAAAAAGTTAGAAGAAACAAAACGTAATATATACAAAAACCTTACTGCTTGGCAACGTGTACAATTGTCAAGACATCCTAATAGACCTTATACTTTAGACCATATTAATGCGCTTTGCGGCGATACTTTTTTAGAATTACACGGTGACCGTGGTTTTAAAGATGACAAAGCTATGGTGGGTGGATTAGGAAAAATTGCAGGTCAATCGTTTATGATTATTGGTCAACAAAAAGGATACAATACTAAGACCCGTCAATACCGTAACTTTGGTATGGCAAATCCAGAAGGATACAGAAAAGCATTGCGTTTGATGAAAATGGCAGAGAAATTCGGTATTCCTGTGGTGACTTTAGTCGATACTCCGGGTGCATATCCAGGTTTAGAAGCTGAAGAACGTGGACAAGGAGAAGCGATTGCTAGAAACATCTTTGAAATGGTTCGTTTGAAAGTGCCTGTTATTACAATTATTGTGGGTGAAGGAGCTTCGGGTGGAGCATTAGGAATTGGTGTTGGGGACAGAGTGTATATGCTAGAAAATACTTGGTATTCAGTTATTTCACCAGAATCTTGTTCGTCTATCCTATGGAAAAGTTGGGAGTACAAAGAACAAGCAGCTGATGCGTTGAAATTGACTTCTTCCGACATGAAAAAGCAAAAATTAATTGATGATATTATTCCAGAACCTTTAGGAGGAGCGCATTTTGATAGAGAAAGTACGTTCAAAACAGTGGAACAATACATTATGAAAGGATACAACGAGTTGAAAGACTTATCAACAGAAGAATTATTAGCCCAAAGATACGAGAAATACCTTGCAATGGGGCATTTTAAAGACTAATTATCTTACAAATTAATATCCAATCCGAAACCTTGTGGTTTCGGATTTTTTTTGACTTATAAACAAAAAATAGTTAGTTATTAACATTTTTTTGTAATAAGTCGTTGCGTACTTTTTTTTAATTTTTCTTATTTTCGCTTCATGGAAAATTTTAGAAATATAGCGCCAGTTAAAGTTGACAAAGCGACTATCATTAATCTCGAAAAAGGAAAATTACCTCCACAGGTTTTAGATTTGGAAGAGGCTGTGTTAGGAGCCATGATGATTGATAAAAAAGGAGTAGACGAAGTTATTGATATCTTACAAGCCGATGCCTTTTATAAAGACGCACATAAATATATTTTTGAAGCGATTGTTCAGCTTTTTACTGAAACACAACCGATTGACTTGTTGACTGTGTCAGCGCAATTAAAGAAAAACGGAAAATTAGACATAGCAGGAGGTGATTTCTATTTGATTCAGCTTACGCAAAAAATTTCTTCTTCGGCTCACATTGAGTTTCACTCCAGAATTATTTTACAAAAATTTATTCAGCGCAGTTTGATTCGCATATCCTCTGAAATTATCGAAGATTCGTATGATGAAACTACGGATGTATTCGATTTGTTAGACAAAGCTGAATCTAAATTGTATGAAGTAACTCAAGGAAATATCAAACGTAGTTCCGAAACTGCACAAAGTTTAGTGTTGCAAGCTAAAAAACGAATTGAAGAAATTGCTGGTCAAGAAGGATTAAGTGGAGTGGCTACTGGTTTTGAAAAATTAGATAAGATTACTTCAGGTTGGCAACCAAGCGATTTGATTATTATTGCGGCAAGACCTGCAATGGGAAAAACGGCTTTTGTATTGTCTATGGCTCGAAATATGGCTATTGATTTTGGAATGCCAGTTGCGTTATTCTCTCTGGAGATGGCATCTGTACAATTGATTACGCGTTTGATTTCTTCGGAAACAGGTTTGTCATCAGAAAAACTACGTACCGGAAAATTAGAAAAACACGAGTGGGAACAATTGAGTACCAAAGTAAAAAATCTTGAAAAAGCACCTTTATATATTGACGATACGCCCTCACTTTCTATTTTTGATTTAAGAGCGAAAGCCAGACGTTTAGTGTCTCAACACGGAATTAGAATTATCATTGTCGATTATTTACAGTTGATGACTGCCGGAGGAAATGGAAAAGGCGGCGGAAATAGAGAACAAGAAATCTCAACTATTTCCCGAAATTTAAAGGCATTAGCCAAAGAATTGAATGTTCCGGTTATCGCTCTTTCGCAATTGTCACGTGCGGTGGAAACACGTGGATCAAGTAAACGACCTTTGTTGTCTGACTTACGTGAATCAGGAGCGATTGAGCAAGATGCCGATATCGTTTCGTTCTTATACCGTCCTGAATACTATAAAATTGACGAATGGGATGATGATGAAGCTTCTCCAACGGCAGGTCAAGCCGAGATTATGATTGCAAAACACCGAAACGGTAGTATCGAAAATGTGCGTTTGAAATTTATTGGTCACTTAGGTAAATTTGACAATTTAGATGATTATTCAGGTAGTTACGATGATTTGCCTTCAAGTATGAATAGTGATGATAATCCGTTTATTACTAAGAACCTACCATCAGCTAACGAAGCTTTTGGAAGTAATCTAAACGATGACGATGAGGACAGTGATGTTCCATTTTAGAAATAAAATTTAAATCCGCTATGAAGCGGATTTTTTTATGAAACCAATTATCTTTGAAATAAAAACACCATGTCCTTCAAAAAAATAATTGTGCTATTATTGTTCCTGATTTCTTTTTCAGGAAAGGCCTCTTATATTTTGTTGCCAATGGATGAATCCAGTCAGCAAAATCATTTGAAAGCCTACGGAATTACCTATTGGTGTTTGGATAAAAGTTATAAATCGCATTGGTTGTTGAATTATCGTGGCGGTTCTTTTTTATTACCCGATGCTGACGAAATCCGCAAAGAATGTCAAATTCGCGGAGTTAGTTTTGAAATTTTGACAGATGGAGAACAAGAAGCTATTCTGAATGAAATTTCGAGTCCATCACAAAATATGGAATCGGTATTGTTAGAAAAAGCGCCTAAAATTGCGGTGTATACTCCAAAGGGTAAACAACCTTGGGACGATGCAGTAACTTTAGTATTGACCTATGCCGAAATTCCTTTTACACCCATTTACGATCAAGAAGTGTTGTCAGACCAATTACTTTTGTACGATTGGTTGCATTTGCACCACGAAGATTTTACGGGGCAATACGGAAAATTTTACGGAGCCTATCGCAATGTGCCTTGGTACATTGAACAAAAAGCGGCTGCAGAAGCCTTAGCGCAACAATTAGGGTTTTCTAAAGTAGCACAAGAAAAAGGAGCGGTAGCCAAAAAAATACGCGATTTTGTTATTGGAGGCGGATTTATGTTTGCTATGTGTTCGGCTACGGATAGTTTTGATATTGCATTATCTGCAGATGGTTTGGACATTTGCGAAGCTATGTTTGATGATGATGCAAGCGAAGCCAGTTACCAATCCAAATTAAATTACACCAACTCGTTTGCGTTTAAAGATTTTACTTTGGAACGCAAGCCTGAGCAATATGAGTTTTCGGATATTGACATGACTTTAAAGAGACAAATTCCACCAGACAAGGATTACTTTACTTTGATGGAGTTTTCGGCTAAATGGGATCCGATTCCGAGTATGTTATGTCAAAATCACACCCAGTTAGTTAAAGGATTTATGGGGCAAACTACCGCTTTTGATTCGAATCTAATCAAATCTAACGTCCTGGTTTTAGGAAGTTGTGAGCTAAATAGCGAAGTACGTTACCTTCATGGTCAAAAAGGAAAAGGAATGTTCACGTTTTATTCCGGTCACGATCCTGAAGATTTTCAGCACCAAGTTGGCGATCCACCAACAGTTTTGGATTTACATCCGAATTCGCCTGGCTATCGATTGATCCTTAATAATGTTTTATTTCCAGCTGCCAAGAAGAAAAAACAGAAGACATAATCAATTCAAAATGAACTCCATCCAAATAGGGCAGTGGTCAGATATAGTTCTAGCCTCTTTTAGGGTATTGAAATTTTGGTAAAACGGAATTACTCCTGAATTTAATTTTTTGATTTTTGACTTTGAGAAATACATATTATCAAATTCAGAGGCGAGGCATACCCCATTTTTACAACTACGTTTTAAAGACGTTTTTTGATTGACTAAAGCAGAATCAAATCCCATTTTTCGCAAAGGCATAAAAACGGAGTGGGATTGCGGACAATTAAAATCTCCTGCAAGAATTAAATTCAGTGTTGGATATGCTGATGGGAAAAATTTAAAGTATTTTATTTCTCTTTCGGGTTGTTGACTTTTAGTTATGGCGTGAAACGAAACTGCTGTAAATTGCTTATTTCGGTATTCAAAAGTGCATAAATAAGGTTCTCGTTCTATTGCTGATGCATATTTTTTTTCGAGCCAAGCTTTGCCTATTTTCTTCAATTGTGCTGTTTTCCATATAAAAGCATACCGTTCTGTTTTGCTAGGAGTGCTTGTAGTTGGGTCGCTTATGGTAAACTCCCATTTACTTCCTTTTCTGTTAAGTTCATCTGCGAGTCTAGCAACCGCCTGAGCACCTCCATTGCCCGCTACCACTTCTTGGATTGCCACAATGTTATATTCTTTGACAACATTAGCTATAAAGCTTATAGAAACATCGGATTTTGATTTACCAAAGTTTTCAATATTCCAGGAAAGCATTTTGACTTGGCTAAAGCCAAAGGAATACAGGATCAGGAAAAGGAGGGTGAATAGTTTTTTCATTTGGTAGTATTTGGGTTACTTCAAAAATAGTTTATTTGCCACAGACTAAAAGAATTTTAAAGATTTTTTATAAATCTGCGATGTTTTAAATTATGACACAACAAAAAACCCCAATCTTTCGATTGAGGTTTCTCTATAAGTAAGTAATCTAAATTGA
>CAYWFQ010000004.1:0-41457 GCA_964457505.1 uncultured Flavobacterium sp. | reverse complement strand
TCTTTTCGGCTGCATTTAGAAGTTTACAAGATAAAACCCAAGTCATCCCACTTTCTAAAACTGATTTTGTTCACACCCGATTGACACACAGCTTAGAAGTATCAGTTGTAGGTCGTTCTTTAGGGCGATTGGTAGGTAAAAAAATACTAGAGAAATACCCCCATTTAAAAGAAGTTCACGGTTACCACATGAATGATTTTGGCGCCATTGTTGCCGCTGCCTCCTTGGCTCATGACATTGGAAATCCGCCTTTTGGGCATTCGGGAGAAAAAGCCATAGGAGAATATTTTTCTATTGGAAAAGGACAGCAATACAAAGACCAACTCACTCCTAAACAATGGCAAGATTTAATTGATTTTGAAGGTAATGCCAACGGATTTTCTGTTTTAACAGCAGATCGTCCAGGTATTGAAGGAGGTTTGAGAATTTCATTTGCTACGCTAGGTGCTTTTATGAAATACCCAAAAGAAAGTTTGCCTAAAAAACCAACCAAAGATATTGCCGATAAAAAATATGGTTTCTTCCAAACTGATAAAAGCTTCTTCGAAGAAGTCGCTGCAGACATGGGATTAATTCCAAATAAATCAGGAAAAGATATTGGATTTGAAAGACATCCGCTTGCTTATTTGGTCGAAGCAGCCGATGATATTTGTTACACTATTATTGATTTTGAAGACGGAATCAATTTGGGCTTAGTCCAAGAAGAATATGCCTTAGAATATTTAATTAAACTAGTCAAAGATTCTATTGATAGTTCAAAATACAGTACTTTAAACACAAAAGAAGACCGAATCAGTTACCTAAGAGCATTAGCGATTGGTAGTTTAATTAACGATGCGGTTCGTGTATTTATTGAAAATGAAGAAGCTATTTTGGCTGGAAAATTCCCGTATGCATTAACCGACAAAAGCAAGTACAAAGCGCAAATGGACGACATCATTAAATTGAGCGTGAAAAATATTTACCAAAGTCGCGAAGTCATCGAAAAAGAAATTGTGGGCTACCAAATTATCCAAACTTTATTGGATAAATTCATTTCGGCGATGAACAATAAATTCAATGGAACGGCCTCTAATTATGACCAATTAATTCTGAAGATGTTGCCTGAGAAACACAATGTAGAAAAAGAAAATCTATACGACAGATTGCTACACATTTGTCACTATGTTTCGATGCTTACTGATGGAAATGCATTGGAATTATTTGAAACGATTAATGGTACAAAGAAATAGTATTTGCCGCTAACCTGCCTGCCGCAGGCAGGGGCTCGAAGTCAAAAAATTTAAAAACTTCTTTCAAAACTGTGTCCCAATTTCTTAAAAAATTTACTTAGCGAACTTCGTGCCTTCTTAGTGTGCTTTGTGGTTAAAAAACTGGATTTCTGATTTACTTCACTCTTACAATAAAATAATTTTTCTTTCCACTTTGCAAAAGCACAAACTGATTGTTGATTAAATCGTTGGTAGAAAGTTGGTATTCTTCAGTGATTTTTTCTTTGTTTACCGAAATTGAATTCGCTGTTAAAGCTCTTCTCGCCTCACCATTGGATTTAAAGAAACCTGTTTTTTCATTCAAAACCGACACAATATCCAAACCAGATTCAATTTCATTTTTAGCAATTTCCGCTTGAGGTACTCCGTCAAAAACTTCTAAGAAAGTCGCTTCGTCTAATTGCTTCAAATCATCCGCCGAAGCATTTCCGAAAAGAATGTTCGAAGCC
Source organism: uncultured Flavobacterium sp. (assembly GCA_964457505.1). GTDB lineage: Bacteria > Bacteroidota > Bacteroidia > Flavobacteriales > Flavobacteriaceae > Flavobacterium. The sequence continues at coordinate 39,737 of CAYWFQ010000004.1, read as the reverse complement.
TTAATCGCTTTCTCCAATTCTTCTTTTGAGTGAACCAAAGTAGTTACTTCTTCCGCTAATTTTCTTTGCAACACTCTTAAATGAGGCGCTACTTGATGCTCAACAATTAAAGCGTCAATCGTTGTTTTATCTAAAAAAGTAAAAATCTTAATGTATTTCTCTGCATCCACATCGGTAGTATTCAACCAGAATTGGTAAAATTTATATACCGAAGTTTTATCAGCCGTTAACCACACATTTCCACCTTCGGATTTTCCGAATTTAGACCCATCTGCCTTAGTAATCAAAGGACAAGTCATGGCGTAAGCTTTAGCGCCTTCGGCATTCATTCTACGCACCAATTCGGTTCCTGTTGTGATATTTCCCCATTGATCAGAACCTCCCATTTGTAACAAACAGTTGTATTCTTTATGCAAATGGTAAAAATCGTAACCTTGAATTAATTGGTAAGTAAACTCGGTAAACGACATTCCTTCGCCTTCTCCAGACAATCTTTTCTTTACCGAATCTTTCGCCATCATGTAGTTTACGGTAATACGTTTACCCACATCACGCGCAAAATTGATGAAAGACAAATCCTTCATCCAATCGTAGTTGTTCACTAAAACAGCTGCATTGACATCTTTCGAATTAAAATCTAAGAAACGAGACAATACCGCTTTGATGCCTTCTACATTGTGTGTCAAAGTAGCTTCGTCCAACAAATTTCTCTCATCGGATTTCCCAGAAGGATCTCCAATCATTCCTGTTGCACCCCCTACCAAAGCAATCGGTTTATGTCCAAAATTTTTCAAATGAACTAACAATAGAATCGGAACCAAACTACCAATATGCAACGAATCAGAAGTGGGGTCAAATCCAATATAAGTCGTTGTCATTTCTTTCAAAAGTTGGTCTTCGGTTCCTGGCATGATGTCATGAACCAAGCCACGCCATTGTAATTCTTCTACTAAATTTTTCATTTTGATAATCAATTTGCGCAAAGATAGAAATTTCAATGGCAATGGCAATTGCAACATCAAAATTCAAGGACAATTTCAAAAATCAATTTCAATAGCAAAAATGAAAATGAAAATCTGTGAATCAGTGGCTAAAGAGATTGCTTCGTCGGTTCTCCTCGCAATGACAAAAAACTTTGCAGCTTTGTGTCTTCGTGGCAATACCAAAAAAAAGTATCTTTACCCCATGATTTTAGTTACAGGAGGAACCGGTTTAGTAGGCGCACATCTCTTACTTCATTTAGTGGAGCAAGGCAAAAATGTTCGGGCAATTTATCGAACTACAACTTCCATTGAAAAAACCAAAAATTTATTTTCGCTCTATCGTAAATCTGACTTGTTTGAAAAAATCGAATGGCTAGAAGCCGATATTCTGGATATTACCTCTTTAGAAATCGCCTTTCAAAATATTGAATTCGTTTACCATTGCGCTGCTTTAATTTCTTTTGATCCAAAAGACGAAGATGCCATTCGGAAAACCAATATTGAAGGCACAGCCAACATCGTCAATTTTTGCTTGGCATTCGAAATTAAAAAAATGCTATTTGTGAGTTCGATTGCCGCTTTAGGAGATCCAAATACAGCCAAAATCGTAATTTCTGAAACGACCGAATGGAATCCCGAAAAACCGCATAGCGATTATGCCATTTCAAAATATGGTGCCGAAATGGAAGTTTGGCGTGGACAACAAGAAGGCTTAAACGTACTCATTGTCAATCCTGGAATTATTTTAGGCCCAGGATTTCCAGAGCAAGGAAGTGGGGCTTTGTTTTCGGCTGTTGCCAAAGGAATGCCTTTTTACACATTAGGCACTACTGGATATGTTGCGGTTAGCGATGTGGTGGAAATGAGTGTGAAATTAATGGCTAGTAGCATCAAAAACGAGCGTTTTACCCTAATCGAAAATAATTATTCCTTTCAAGAAATTCTGAATTGTATTGCTGACAGTTTCAATGCGAAACACCCTAGATGGCATGCTACACCATTTTTTATGAATTTGCTTTGGAGAGTCGATTGGTTTTTGGCAGTTTTCTTTTTTAAAAAAAGAACCTTATCTCGAGACAGTGCTAGAGCAGCTAATTCAAAATCAAAATATAATAACTCTAAAATAAAAGCGGCTTTAAAAACTGATTTTAAATCGGTTAAAGAATATATTAAATCAATTTCATATTAATTGATTTTGTTCCATAAAAAAAGCCTCCCAATTTCTTGAAAGGCTTTATGTTGGTCTACAAGGACTCGAACCTTGAAAGACTGCACCAAAAACAGTTGTGTTACCATTACACCATAGACCAGCAGTGCTGTTAAGCGAGTGCAAATTTAATACAAATTTTATTTTGCGCAAACTTTTGGATTGTTTTTATCAAAAAACTTTTGGGTTTACACTTAAGCGATCAGAAACCAACTAAAAACCAATTCATTACTACCTGAATTAGGATATTAGAATTTTTTGTTAATGCTCGCCTCATTACATAAAAAAACATTTTCTTTGCATTTAAAATAAAAACCCAATTTTAGACATGAATAAGGCCGATTTCAATTTTAATAAATGGAACACTATTTTAGGTTGGTTTGCTTTTGCAGTAGCATTAGTAACTTACACCTTAACCGTTGAGCCCACAATGAGTTTTTGGGACTGTGGTGAATACATTGCTACGGCAGCAAAATTAGAAGTAGGCCATCCGCCTGGAGCACCATTGTTCCAGATGATTGGTGCTTTTTTCGCTATGTTTGCTATAGACAACGAGCATATTGCCTTGATGGTCAACATGACTTCTGTGGTATCAAGCGCCTTTACTATTTTGTTTTTATTTTGGTCGTCTAGTATGATTTTGAAGAAAATCATTGGTTCGTATAACGAAATCAACAAAGACAATTCTATTGTTATCTTAGGAAGTTCGTTAGTAGGAGCATTGGCTTATACTTTTTCAGATAGTTTTTGGTTCAATGCCGTAGAAGCAGAAGTATATGCTATGGCTTCATTATTAATTGCTTTATTACTTTGGTTGGGATTGCGTTGGGAACAAGAAATGAATACCCCAAGAGGTGATAGATGGTTGTTGATTATTTCCCTTGTGATTGGACTTTCCTTTGGAGTTCACTTTATGGCTTTATTGACTATTCCGGCTATTGGATTTTTATATTTTTTCAAGAATTACAAAACAGTAACCATTAAAAACTTCCTTATTGCTAATGTGGTAGTGATTTCGATTTTATTATTCATCTTCAAAATGTTGTTGCCTTTAACTATGGCATTCTTTGGTAAAACCGAAATTTTCATGGTCAACGAAATGGGACTTCCTTTCAATTCAGGAACTATTTTTGTTACTCTATTATTGATTGCGTTTTTCTGTTTTGGATTGCGTTATACCAAACAAAAAGGATTGGTTTTTTACAATACCATAATACTTTGCACATTGTTCATTTTAATTGGATTCTCTACTTGGATGATGTTGCCAATTCGTGCCAATGCCAATACTGTCATTAACGAAAACAAACCATCTGATGCGGCGGAAGTTCTTGCCTATTATAACAGAGAACAATATGGTGTCAATCCACTTTTTTACGGGCCTCAATTTACAGAAGCTTTTGCAGGATTAGATAAAGATAAACCGTATTTAGACAAAGCTCCAAACTATGAACGAAATTACACTACTGGTAAATACGATATTACTAATAATTTCAAGAATGCAGAGCAAAACAGCGATGACAATCATAAGACACTATTGCCGAGATTGTGGAGTGCTGATCATGTAGAAAATTATATCAACTTTACTAATCCACCAGAGTTTAAAATTAATTACGATTATCCATTTGAAGAAGATTTGGCTAAATATGGTATTGAAGCAAATCAATTAAGCGAAGAAGACTACAACAAAGCTATTGCGCAATTAAAAGGTGAAATTGAAAAAGTAGTTGTTGAATTTAGAAAAGCCTATGCTCAAAAAGAAATTGACAACGAAGGTTATGTAGCCTTCTTAAAAAACTATGGCGATTATTTAATTGTTGAAAAACCAACTACTGTTGATAATTTTCGTTTTATGTTTGAATACCAATTTGGATACATGTACTGGAGGTATTTGATGTGGAATTTTGTGGGGCGCCAAAACGACATTCAAGGGCGTTATGATAATTTGAATGGGAACTGGATTAGCGGCATTCCTTTTATGGATAGCCTACATTTAGGTTCTCAAGACAATTTGCCAACTGATGTTTTGAAAAACAAAGGGCGAAACACCTATTTCTTCTTGCCATTTATCCTTGGATTAATTGGATTAATGTACCATGCCAGTAAAGATCGCAAAAGTTTTTATGTACTGCTTTCTTTATTCCTATTTACAGGAATAGCCTTAAAAATATACTTAAACGAAAGACCATTTGAACCTCGCGAACGCGATTATGCCTTAGTAGGATCATTCTATGTTTTTGCTATTTGGATTGGCTTTGGAGTATATTCACTATACGAAAGTGCCAAAAAACATTTGGCTCCAAAAATTGCAGGACCGATATTAATTGCAGGAAGTTTGTTAGCAGTACCTGTGCTAATGGGATTCCAAAATTGGGATGATCACGATCGTTCTGATAAATATACTGCAGTTGCAATGGCTAAAGCCTATTTAAGTTCGTGTGATAAAAATGCCATCTTATTTACCATTGGAGATAATGATACCTTTCCCCTTTGGTACGCCCAAGAAATTGAAAATTTCAGAACGGATGTTAAGATTGTCAATACGAGTCTTTTTATGACTGATTGGTACATTGACCAAATGAAAATGAAAAGTTACGAATCAGAGGGGTTACCGATATCTTTTCAACATAATGAATACGTGGGTGATAAATTAGATTATGTTGCTCATATTCCAAAAATTGAAACACGTTGGGATGTAAAAGATTTTATCGCTTTTATTAAAAACCCTAAGTCAACAGTGGAAATGCAAAATGGACAAACTATCCATTTTTACCCAACTAATAAAATTAGAATTCCTATTGACAAAAATACGATCATTAAAAATAAAGTCGTAAGTCCACAATACAATGACTCTATCGTTTCGGCAATCGAAATTGACATCAAAGGAAGTGCTATTTATAAAAATAGATTAATGATGTTAGACATTGTAACCAATAATAATTGGAAACGTCCCATCTATTTTAGTGGAGGCGCATTTGACAATGAAGATTATCTTTGGATGAAAGAATTCCTTCAATTAGAAGGAATGGTATATAAATTAGTACCTGTTAGAACGCAACTCCCAAAAGGAGCTAGCCAAATTGATATGGGGCAAATCGACACTGACATTATGTTTAACAAAGTAATGCAATGGGATTGGGGAAATAGCGAGAGTCTATCCATATACCATGATCCTGAGACGCGTAGAAACAGCATTACCTATCGAATGAATTTATCTCGATTAATGACTAGACTTATAGCCGAAGGTAAAATGGACAAAGCAAAAAAAGTAATTGATTTGGCAATGACTAAAATGCCTGTAGATCAGTTTGAATACTATTCGCTAGTTGATCCATTTGCAAAAGGATATTATGATGTGGGCGAAAAAGCTAAAGCGCAACAACTCTTAACCAAATTGATCGGAAAATACAATGAAAATTTAGACTATTACAGTCATCTTTCTTCGTCTGAACAAGTGGATATTGCAATAGAAATTGTAACTGATATTGAACGCTACAGAGGTTTGTTAGAAATCATGAAAGAAAGTGGCGACAGTGTTTTTTACGAAAAATCAAAAAAGAAGTTCAACAATTACATTAGTATTTTTGAACGCTTTGGTAGAGAAAAAGAATAATAAATAGAATGAATTGAAACAAAAAATGCAGTACTCATAGTACTGCATTTTTTTATTTTTTTAGTTTAAGTGTTGCAATAGAATCTTTTACTTTTTTAGCAAGTTGCATTTTCTTTTTAAGTTTTGCCATTCGGATTTTATTCTTTTTCTCTTCCAATTTAATGACTGCATTAACTCGTTTTTTTTCATCTGAAATTCTCTTAACTACAGATTCAAACATTACTTTATAATTTTTATAATCAGCCGCATAATACACATTATTTTGTGCCAGTTGCAAGCTATCAATTTTGTATTTTTTATAAATAAATTGTTTCGGGCGAATTTGATTAGAATCTAAAACTGCAGGACTTTGGTATTTAACAGCTTCTAATAAGGCCAAATCATACATTATATCCATCATCTTTGATTTCTCAATAAGAAGGTCTGGTTTTTTTACCAAGTCTTCTTTGCAACTCAAAAGAGCTAAAATCGCTAATAATGAAATACTTTTTTTCATCTTATACTATCTATTAAATAACAAACGCTTTCCTGCACGAATGTCTTTTACTTTAAATGCATTATAAACCAACTGACCATTTACAAAAGTATGCGTAATTCTTGATTTAAAAGTATAACCTTCAAATGGAGACCATCCACATTTAGCTAAAATGTTTTCTTTTTTTACACTCCACGGCAAACCAGCATTCACAATTACTAAATCGGCATAATAACCCTCTTTAATAAAACCACGTTTTTCAATCTTAAAGATTTTAGCAGGATTGTGACACATTTTCTCTACAATCTTTTCTACACTAATTTTACCTTGATGGAAGGCTTCAAACAAAGCTACAACAGCATGCTGAACCAAAGGCCCTCCAGAAGGGGCATTCAAATACGATTGTTGTTTTTCTTCTAAAGTATGTGGTGCGTGATCAGTAGCAATCACATCAATTCTATCGTCTAACAATGCTTTCCAAAGCGCATCTCTATCCTCAGCTGTTTTTACCGCTGGATTCCATTTGATAAAATTACCTTTAGTTGCATAATCCTCATTGGTAAACCACAAATGATGTACACAAACCTCGGCAGTAATCTTTTTGTCTTCCAATGGAATTTTATTGGTAAACAATTCCATTTCTTTGGCAGTTGACAAATGGAAAATATGCAAGCGAGCACCCGTTTTTTTTGCCAAAGCAATTGCTTTTGATGACGAAAGATAACACGCTTCAGCACTTCTAATTAAATGATGTGAAGTAACAGGGACATCGTCTCCAAACTCTTCTTTGTATTGTGCTAAATTGTTTTTAATTGTCGTTTCATCTTCACAATGAACCGCAATCAACATGGGAGTGCTTGAAAATATTTTTTCTAAAACGGCTTCATTATCAACTAGCATATTCCCAGTAGATGAGCCTAAGAAAATCTTGATTCCGGCAACATTCTTTGGATTAGTTTTTAAAACTTCCTCTAAATTATCGTTTGTTGCTCCCATCATAAACGAATAATTCGCAAATGAATTTTGAGAAGCAATTTCGTATTTATCTTCTAAAATTTCTTGTGTAACAGCGTTGGGAACCGTGTTGGGTTGTTCAATAAAAGAGGTGATTCCTCCTGCAACAGCCGCTCTAGATTCAGATTCTATATCGCCTTTATGAGTTAATCCAGGCTCTCTAAAATGCACTTGATCATCAATTGCACCTGGTATTAAATAGTTTCCTTCGGCATCTACAATTTTACAATCAGCCGATTTAGCGCTAATTGTTTCAGCGATTTCAACAATTAAGTCGTCCTCTATTAAAACATCGCCTTCAAAAATCCTTCCCTCGTTTACTATTTTGGCATTCTTAATTAAAACCCTATTCATTCTATCTTTTTCTTATAATGTGTTGACTAATCTTTTTAATCGTAGCGCAATGACTCCAAAAACGGCTTCCACAATAATGGAATTGCTCATTTTTGATTGCCCTTTAGTCCTATCGGTAAAAATGATAGGCACTTCGGTAATTTTAAAATTTGTACAAAAAGTTCGGTACTTCATTTCAATTTGAAACGCATATCCAACAAACTTGATTTGATCTAAATGAATACTTTCTAACACTTGTCTTTTATAACAAACAAATCCCGCAGTAGCATCGTGAATTTTCATTCCAGTTATAAATCGTACATAAACAGAAGCAAAATAAGAAAGTAATACCCGACTTAATGGCCAATTGACCACATTTACACCCGTAACATAGCGAGATCCAATGGCTAAATCAGCATCCCCAAGATGACACGCATGATATAATTTCTCTAAATCTTGCGGATTATGAGAAAAATCGGCATCCATTTCAAAAATGAAATCGTATTGCTTTTGCAAAGCCCATTTAAACCCATGAACGTAAGCAGTTCCTAAACCTGCTTTTTTATCTCTTTTTTCCAAAAATAATCGTTCAGGAAACTCCGCTTGTAGTGCAATTACTTTATCCGCAGTATGGTCTGGCGAATTATCATCAATAATTAAAACGTGAAATGGTTTGTGCTGCGAAAGCACAGTTCTAATAATGCTTTCGACATTCTCAATTTCGTTATAGGTAGGGATTATAACTATGCAATCATTCATAATTTTGAGTAATTTCAGTGCAAAAGTAAGCTTTTTATGCCATTTGAATCATAATAAAATTATAATAAAAACTAATGAAATAAAAAATTAGTAATTTTGCGACACTATGAATGAATTTGTACTTCATCCCCGCATATCTGACAACTCTGATTGGGTTACACTCTTGTTTTTAATTTGTTTTGCAACTATTGCAGTTACGAAATCTGTTTTTGAAAATCGTTTTGGTGATTTTGCCAACTTATTATTTTCAGATAAATACATAAAAGTATATCGTGAGAGTAGTAATTTAAAAAATGGATTTACAATAGCTTTGTTTTTTGTGCAGGTAATTTCTTTTACCTTTTTCATCCAACTTGCGATGCATATTTATGGATATGGATCTAAAGAAGATTGGATGCAGTACATTCAAATCGCCAATTTTTTACTTTTTTTTATTTTATCAAAAGTACTCATTGAGAAAATTATTGCGACTTCTTTTCATATTGAAGAATTTGTCGAACAATTCAATCATCAAAAAGTCACCTATCGAACATACATAGGCATAATTTTACTGCCAATTAATATGTTATTTTTCTATTACGATAACGTAAACACACTGTTTCCAACATTAATTATCGCAATCGTAATAGCTGCAAACCTAGTAACTTACGTGGTTTCAATTAAAAATTATCAAAATTTAATATTCAGCAAGTTGTTTTATTTTATTTTGTATCTTTGCGCTCTTGAAATAGCCCCTTACTATTTCATGTATTATTGGTTTACGAAAGGAGTCGCATAGAAAAAGTTATAGTATGAAAGTGAAAACAATTTTGGTGTCGCAACCAGAGCCTAAAGTGGAGAACTCTCCTTACTTTGAGCTGCAACAAAAGCATAAAGTAAAAATTGATTTCAGACCTTTTATTCATGTAGAAGGAGTTAATGCAAAAGAAATTAGACTGCAAAAAATTGACCTGAATAATTACAGTGCCATTATTTTAACAAGTAAAAATGCAGTAGATCACTTTTTTAGAGTGGCCGAAGAAATGCGTTATAAAGTGCCTGAAGGATTAAAATATTTTTGTCAGTCAGAAGCGATTGCTTTTTACCTTCAAAAATATGTGGTGTATAGAAAACGTAAAATATATGTAGGACCAAAAGATTTTGCTGATTTATCTCCGCTGATCAAAAAATACAAAGACGAAAAATTCCTATTACCTGCTTCAGATCAATTGAATGCTGATATTCCTGTTACATTAGACGGTTTAAAAGTAGATTGGACACCAGCTACTTTTTACAAAACAGTAATGAGTGATTTATCTGATTTAGCCGATGTATATTATGACGTGTTGGCTTTCTTTAGCCCAACAGGAATTAAATCATTATTCAAAAACTTCCCTGATTTCAAACAAAACGATACTCGTATTGCAGTATTTGGAAGTACTACCCAAAAAGAAGCGTTAGATCACGGTTTACGCATCGATATTATGGCACCTACACCTGGAACACCATCCATGACAATGGCATTAGAAAAATATGTTGCTGAAGCTAATAAAGGAAAATAAAAAGTCGCTTATACATTTCAAAAACCATCCCTTCTGGATGGTTTTTTTATAAGCCAAAATGAACGAAATAATTAAATTCGTTTTATTTTTTCTACTTTTGATTTTCAATTCAAACCAAAAAAAAGACATTTGGTTACAATTATCAATTTATGAAATCGCTTTTAAAAACAAGTTTGCACTAGCAAACACCGCTAAATAAAAAGGCGATAACATATATGACAGCTAATCGATAACTTTTACATACATGAAAATCAATTCACTACAAGTAGAAATAGACGGAATCGACAAAGAAATTTTGCGCGATTTAATGGAAGATGCTAGAAAACCCATTCTCCAAATTGCTAATAAAATTGGAATCTCTGGCGCAGCTATTCATCAACGTTTACGAAAATTAGAACAATCTGGAGTAATTTCAGGTTCCAAATTCACTGTAAATCACAAAGTGTTAGGATATAATACGATGGCATTTGTGGGAATCTATTTGGACAAAGCCGCTCGAAATTCGGAAGCAGTTCGTGACCTAAAGAAAATTCCCGAAGTATTGGAATGTCACTATACTACTGGAAACTGGTCGATTTTAATTAAAATCATCTGTTTGGATAACGAACATTTAATGCATTTATTAAATACTAAAATTCAAGCTATTGAAGGCGTTTCTAGAACAGAAACCTTTATTTCTTTAGACCAACAAATTGACAGACAAATTCAATTGTAGGTTATGAATTTATGAGTTGATTGGGTTATTGGTGTTTTTACAAATAAAAAATCTCTGTCCCAAATATCGGAACAGAGATTGATTTAAATCTTATATAGTCATTACCCAACTAAATTGATAATTTTTCCCGGTACAATAATTACTTTATTAGGCATTCTTCCATCCAACTGACGCAAGGTACGTTCGTCTTTCATTATAATTTCCTCAATTTGTTCTTTGGTTAAATCCAAAGGCAATTCAATTGTGAAACGCATTTTTCCGTTGAAAGAAACTGGATATTCTTTGCTGCTTTCTACCAAATGAGCCGCTTCAAATTTTGGAAAAGCAACGGTTGCAATCGAATTGGAATGACCTAATAACGACCATAATTCTTCTGCAATATGTGGCGCATAAGGCGAAATTAAAATCGCCAATGGCTCTAAAATTGCTCTTTCATGGCAATTTTGTGTTGACAATTCATTCACACAAATCATAAACTGAGAAACTGAAGTATTAAATGAAAAACTCTCAATATCTTCTGCTACTTTTTTAATCGTTTTGTGTAGTGATTTCAAGTTGTCTTTGGTCGGTTCGTTATTAGTAACTACAAATCCGTTATCATCAAAATACAAACGACATAGTTTTTTCAAGAAACCAAACACTCCCGAAATTCCGGCTGTATTCCAAGGCTTGGCTTGTTCTAATGGCCCTAAAAACATTTCGTACAAACGCAAGGTGTCAGCACCATATTCAGCACAAATTAAATCGGGCGTAACGACATTGTATTTCGATTTAGACATTTTTTCGATTTCACGACCTACAATGTATTTACCATTCTCTTCGGTTATAAATTGTGCATTTGCATAATCTTCTCTCCAGTTTTTAAACGCTTCAATATCCAACTCATCAGAGCTATTAATCAAATTAACATCTACGTGAATTGGTTGTACCTTTTGGTCTTTAATTTGATTTTTAGAAACATACGTAGAGGTTCCGTCCAAACGATATACAAACGCACTCATTCCCAAAATCATTCCCTGATTAATCAGTTTTTTGAAGGGTTCTTCCGTTGGTGCAAAACCTTTATCTTTTAAAAATTTGTTCCAAAAACGAGAGTACAATAAATGGCCTGTTGCATGTTCGCTTCCGCCAATGTACAAATCCACACTTTCCCAATATTTCAATGCGTCTTGACTAGCAAATTCGTTTTCGTTATGCGCATCCATATAACGCATCCAATACCAAGAACTCCCCGCCCAACCTGGCATAGTGTTCAATTCTAAAGGAAAAATAGTCGTGTTGTTCACTAAATTCGTTTCAACAACTTTGTTATTTTTACTGTCCCAAGCCCAAACTGCAGCATTACCCAAAGGTGGTAAACCTTCTTCGGTAGGTAAATATTTCTCCACTTCTGGCAAAATAATAGGCAAATGTTGTGCGTCAATCATTTGTGGCAATCCATTTACATAATACACTGGAAATGGTTCTCCCCAATAACGCTGACGAGAGAAAACAGCATCACGCAAACGGTAATTGGTTTTTCCTTTTCCTTGTCCTATTTTTTCTAAAGCCTCAATTACTTTTTTCGTTCCTTCTTTGTATCCTAAACCGTTTAAAAAGTCAGAATCTATTAATTCGAAACCGCCTTTATCTCCATAAACTGCTTCTGAAATGTCTTTATTAAAAATGTTTTTAATAACAGGCATTCCTGGTGTTCCTTTAAAGAAATTCGCAAATGCATAATCTCTTTCGTCGCCACAAGGCACTGCCATAACAGCTCCTGTTCCGTATCCAGCTAAGACATAATCGCCAATCCAAACCGGAATCGGCTCTTTTGTAAAAGGATGTTCGGCATAAGCGCCCGTAAAAACACCTGAAATGGTTTTTACATCAGCCATTCTTTCACGTTCAGAACGCTTGGCTGTTTTTTCAATATATTCTTCAACTGCTTGTTTTTGTTCTGGAGTCGTAATTTGTGCCACCAATTCATGTTCTGGCGCCAAAGTCATAAAAGTTACTCCAAAAATAGTATCAGGACGAGTAGTGAAAACGTCTATAGATTGCTTCTCTTCGCTCGCAATGACGTTAAATGAAACTGTTGCTCCAACCGATTTTCCAATCCAATTACGCTGACTTTCTTTGATACTTTCGGTCCAGTCAATCGTATCTAAACCTTGCAATAAACGTTCAGCATAGGCCGAAATTCGCATACTCCATTGGGTCATTTTTTTACGAATCACCGGATATCCACCGCGTTCAGAAACACCGTTTACAATTTCGTCGTTCGCCAAAACCGTTCCCAATCCTGGACACCAGTTCACTTCGGTTTCTGCCAAATAGGTTAATCGGTATTGTAATAGTATTTTTTGTTGGTCTGAAGATGAAAATGCATTCCATTCTGAAGCCGAAAAAGAGACGATGTTATCATCACAAACGGCATTTACATTAGCATTTCCCTCTTTTTCGAATAAGGCAATTAAAGTCGAAATATCTTCTGCCTTATCTGTGTTTTTATTGTACCACGAATTAAATAATTGGATGAAAATCCATTGTGTATGCCTGTAATAATCGGAATTAGAAGTACGCACTTCACGACTCCAATCAAACGAGAATCCAATTTTATCCAATTGTTTTCTATACCCCGCAATTTGGTTTCCCTCTTTATCAACTCCACCGTCAATGTTTACAGAAGTAGTATCTTCAGGACGTTGCCCCGTTTGAATTGCATATTGTTCTGCAGGTAGTCCAAAACTGTCATAACCCATTGGGTGCAACACATTAAATCCTTGGTGTCTTTTGTATCTTGAATACACATCCGAAGCAATATACCCTAACGGATGACCCACATGAAGTCCCGCTCCCGATGGATAAGGAAACATGTCTAACACATAATGTTTGGGTTTGTCAGAATTGTTTTGCGCCGCAAAAGTTTGATTTTCTGCCCAATACTTTTGCCATTTCGCTTCAATTTCGTTCGGATTGTATTTCATTGTATGCTCTATTTGTTGTAGCCTTTTCGTAGGCTGAAAATAATTTGTATGACTATCTAAAAAAATAAAAAAACTCACGATCTTTTACAATTTCAGACGCCAAATTTACGTTTATTGTACGAAAGTTAAAACTTTGAACGATATTAACTTTAAATAAAGAAATTCTTTATTATTTTTACCCCATAATTTCGATATACTATGAGTTCTTCTTACGATAAATTTCAAAAACGCCGTTTAATTTCTTCTTATTTTTCAGTAGTATTAAGTGTATTCTTAGTCCTATTTTTACTAGGAATGTTAGGTCTTTTTATCATCAATTCTAAAAAACTAGCAGACGACTTCAGAGAAAACATTGCCATGACGGTATTTTTCAAAAAAGAAGCCAATGACACCATCATCAAATCTTTTGATGCTGAATTAAAAAGAGCGCCATTTGCAAAAACTTTCGAATACGTTTCTAAAGATGCTGCAGCTAAACAACATACCGATATTATTGGTGAAGATTTTGTGACTTTTCTTGGTGAGAATCCTTTGCAAAACTCGTTTGACATTCACTTAAAAGCCGACTATGTTTATAAAGATAGCATTGCAAAAGTGGAAAGTCAACTAAGAAAAAACCCAATGATTTCAGATATTGTTTATGATAAACAATTAGTCAATTTAGTAAATGACAATATCAAAAAAGTCAGCATGTGGATTCTAATCATCAGCGGCTTTTTTACCATTATTGCTGTATTATTAATCAACAGCTCATTGCGATTGTCAATTCATTCGAATCGCTTTATCATTAAAACCATGCAAATGGTGGGAGCAACCAAAGCGTTTATTAGAAAACCATTTGTGATGCGAAGTGTTCGTTTAGGAATGATTGGAGCCGGTTTAGCCGTTTTAGCTTTAATTGGTGTTTTAATTTATTTAGAAAGCAACTTCCCTGACCTAGGACTTCTTGATGACCAATTACTGATTGCTTTAGTCCTAATTTCAGTATTTGCTCTTGGAGTATTAATTACGTGGTTGAGTACGTATTTTGCAACACAACGTTTCTTGAATTTACGAACAGACGATTTGTATTAACTAATATTGAGGAGATTGCTTCGTCCCTCGCAATGACTTATGAAAAACAATAGCGAACACAAACAAGAATTTCTTTTTGAAAAAGTAAATTATAAAATATTACTAATTGGTATTGCCGTAATTGCGTTGGGATTTATTCTAATGTCTGGAGGAGGAAGCGAAGATCCAAATGTATTTAATGAAGAAGTGTTTAGTTTCAGACGCATTCGTTTGGCACCGACTACCGTTTTAATTGGTTTTGGAATCACCATTTATGCTATTTTGAAAAATCCAAAAAAGGCCTAAATGAATACATTACAAGCTATTTTAATTGCCATAATAGAAGGATTAACAGAATATCTTCCTGTTTCTTCTACAGCACACATGGTGTTTATGAGTTCGTATTTTGGAATCCAAGAAGATGATTTTGTAAAACTCTTTCAGGTTTCCATTCAATTTGGTGCAATATTGGCTGTTGTGGCTTTGTATTGGAAAAAATTCTTCGACTTTTCTAAGTTCAATTTTTTTATAAAACTTGCATATGCAGTAATCCCTGCATTAGTATTAGGAAAATTATTTGATGATAAAATCGAAGCTGTTTTAGGAGATCCAATACCCATTGCGATTGTATTAATTCTTGGAGGGATTGTGTTACTTTTTATCGATTCCAAATTTCAAAACCCAACGGTTTTACAAGAGGAAGATATCACAATTAAGAAAGCTGTAACCATTGGTTTTTGGCAATGTTTAGCTATGATGCCAGGCACAAGCCGATCTGCCGCTTCTATTATTGGCGGAATGCAACAAGGTTTAAGTCGGCACGCAGCGGCTGAATTCTCCTTCTTTCTTGCTGTTCCAACTATGCTTGCGGTAACTTGTTATTCGGTTTTTTTAAAAACCTACGAAGCCTCTCAAATGAAAGGCTACGAATTAATTTTAAAATCAACTGATCATATTCAATTCTTTCTTTTAGGAAATGTTGTCGCATTTATTGTTGCCTTTTTGGCTATCAAATTCTTTATCGAAATCATCAAACAATATGGTTTCAAACCTTGGGGATGGTACCGTATAATTGTTGGTAGTTTCTTACTCCTGTATTTTTCATTTTTAAAATAACCTCCTTGAAAACAGCCGAAGATTTTTTGAATGGTCAAGTCATTCTAATTGACAAACCTTTAACTTGGTCTTCTTTTCAGGCTGTAAACAAACTGAAATACATTTTAAAACGCAATTTCGATTTACCAAAGAAATTCAAAATTGGACATGCTGGAACTTTAGATCCTTTGGCTTCAGGCTTGCTCATTATTTGCACCGGAAAATTTACTAAGAGAATCACCGAAATTCAGGCGCAACCAAAAGAATATACGGGAACTTTTTTCATTGGAGCCACGACTCCTTCCTATGATTTAGAAACCGAAATTGACCAAACTTACCCGATCACTCATATTGACGAAGCCCTTATCCATAAAACGGTGGAGAAATTTTTGGGCGAAATTGACCAAAAGCCACCTGTCTTTTCAGCAATAAAAAAAGAAGGTGTTCGCTTGTACGAACATGCAAGAGCAGGTGTTGAAGTGGAAATAGCTTCCAGAAAAACTACGATTTACGAATTTGAAATTACTCGAATCGCATTACCCGAAATTGATTTCAGAGTAGTTTGTAGCAAAGGAACTTACATTCGTTCGTTAGCTTTCGACTTTGGAAAAGCGATGCAATCTGGATCTCATTTAACAGCTTTGCGTCGCACTAAAATTGGCGATTATAATGTAATTAACGCCTTAACTCCAGAAGAGTTTGAGAAAGCTACTCTGAATCCTGAAGCAACTGAATAATCTCATTCTGTGTACTCACGCCTTTGTCGTGTAAATACCATAATTGTAAGTCGGCTTTAGCCGTTTCGTCAATAACACCCAATTTTTCTTTATAATTTTCAATTAAATCGATAGCGCCTTGTGGTCTTGGTCCCCAATCTCCTACTACTGATCCTGTTTCTTTATCAATCATAATAAGTTTTGGAATTGCTTTGCCCTTATTGGTTAAAAAATGATTCATTAATTCTTCATTCTCATCACGCAACACCAATTTCATTTCGATTTTTTCATTGGACTCCAAGGTCATTTTATGGAGAATCGGTAGAATTTGAGCTGCGTCTCCACACCAACTTTCAGTAAGTACTAGCCAAATATAATGATTGTTTAAACCTCTTAATTTACACTTATTCTCATCCGTAATTTTCATTGTCTTATCCAATCGGCGCATTCTAGACTCATTCAACTCACTATAGTGCGTACGCTCATCTGTTTGTTCTACAGCAGATGACTTACCTTGTTGCAACAAATCAGCCATTAATTTTCTATATTCTTCATACGAATGGCTATTAAACAGCGCTTTCCCAATATACGTTTTCATTTTTCAACTATTTATTGTACGGAAGGTAGTCGATAGTATTCAAATAGTGCGTGACAATTATTACATTGTGTATAAAAACCATAAATTATTTTTTTAAAACACTATTTCAAAAAATGAGAATATAACTATATTTGCAGCAAATAACTCAACCAACTCATGAAATACAAAAGAATTCTTCTAAAATTAAGTGGTGAAGCTTTAATGGGCGATTTAAATTATGGAATTGACCCGAAAAGATTAGCAGAATATGCTGACGAAATCAAATTAATTCATGAAAAAGGAGTTGAAATTGCCATTGTAATTGGCGGTGGAAACATTTTTAGAGGTGTAGCTGGTGTGAGTTCAGGAATGGACCGCGTTCAAGGCGATTACATGGGAATGTTAGCAACCGTGATCAATGGAATGGCTTTGCAAGGCGCTTTGGAAGACAAAGGAATGAAAACGCGTTTGCAAACTGCCCTAAAAATGGAATCTATTGCAGAACCTTATATCAAAAGAAGAGCTGTTCGTCACTTGGAAAAAGGAAGAATTGTAATTTTTGGTGCGGGAACTGGAAATCCATACTTTACAACTGACACCGCAGCAGTTTTACGTGGAATTGAAGTAAACGCTGACGTAATTTTAAAAGGAACCCGAGTAGATGGAGTGTATGATTGTGATCCTGAGAAAAATGCGAGTGCAGTAAAATTTGATTACATCTCTTTTGAAGATGTTTTGAGCAAAGGATTGAATGTAATGGACACCACTGCATTTACTTTAAGCCAAGAAAACCAATTGCCAATTGTAGTTTTCGACATGAACAAAGAGGGTAACCTAATTAAAATTTGCGAAGGCGAAAACATTGGAACAGTAGTAAATATTTAATAAGATAGAATAGACTTCTTAGATAGTTAGACCAAAAGAATCTATAAATCTAAATAATCTATAAATCTAAATAATCTAAAAATGACTGAAGAAATTGAATTTATATTAGATAGCACGAAAGAATCTATGGATGGTTCTATTGAACATCTAGGAAAAGCCTTTTTAAATATTCGTGCTGGAAAAGCTTCTCCTGCAATGTTAGGAAGTGTTTTTGTTGACTATTACGGTTCAGCTACACCGCTTTCTCAAGTGTCAAAAATCAGTGTGCCTGATGCCAGAACAATTACTTTGCAGCCTTTTGAAAAAAACATTTTGCATGCTATTGAAAAAGCAATTATGATTGCTAATCTGGGTTTCAATCCAATGAATAATGGAGATATGGTTATTATTAGCGTACCGCCATTGACAGAAGAAAGACGTCGCGAATTAGCTAAACAAGCAAAAGCTGAAGCTGAAGATGCTAAAATCGGGATTAGAAACGCGCGTAAGGATGCGAATACTGATATCAAAAAATTAGAAAAAGAAGGAACTTCAGAAGACATTTGTAAAAGTGCCGAAGACGAGGTTCAAAACTTGACTAACTCCTACATCAAAAAAATCGACGAACTTCTTGTAGACAAAGAAGCCGAAATTATGAAAGTATAATCAAAATAGAGAATACAATTAAGTCCGTTTTAGAGATAAAACGGACTTTTTTTATATGTACTTTTGTACTTCTAATAAACGTGGTGAACTTTTCGATTTAAATTATGAAGCACTTATTTAAATTTATTTTTTTGCTTTCTCTTTCGGTGCAGGCCCAATTCCAGCTAAATGGGCTAGTAAAAGAATCGGCTAGTAATAAACCGCTCTCTTTTGCTTCAATAGCAACTAATACTGGGATCAATACAATTACCGACGTTGATGGAAAGTTTAGCATTTCAAGTCTAACACCTATTTCAGAATTTACCGTTTCCTATGTAGGTTATGAAAAAAAAACAACCTCTACCGAACAAGGAAAAACGTTTTACCTCATCTCATTAGATCAAAACACTAATGATTTAAAAGAAGTTATCATTCCTCGTGAAAATCCTGCGGTAGGAATTATTAGAAAAACGATTGCGCGTAAAGAGCAAAATAATCCACAAAAAAAGCTAAACAGTTTTGATTTTAAATGCTATAACAAACTCGTTATCACAGCTAATCCCGACTCAATAAGTTCAAAAATCGACACCTTAGAACTGACTAATAAAAATCCCAAAATTGATTCTTCGAATTATAAATTCAAAGAAATGATTTTGAAACAACATTTATTTCAAACGGAAAAAGTCTCGCTATACCAATACAAAAACAACCATTTAAAAGAAACTATTTTAGGGTCCAAAATGGCTGGACTTAAACAACCTATTTATGAAATTCTAGGGTTTAAGTTACAATCCTTTTCGATTTACGATTCCAGTTATGAATTATTTGAAACGAAATACAACAGCCCAATTGCTAACGATGCCATTTCGGAATACAAATACCAATTACTAGATTCAACCTATATTGAGGATAGAAAAGTGGTGCTGATTCACTTTAAAAATAAAAAGAAAAACAAAGCCTCGGGGCTTGAAGGAGTATTGTATATTGATCCTACTACCTTTGCAATTGCCAAAGCAGTAATGCGAATTAAAGGTGTTCTTGACATCAGTGGTACACATGAATTTACCTTTGTTCCAAAAGAACAATTGTGGTTCCCTTCGAGCAAAACTTTCAAAATTGTAAAGGGAAATAATGATGATGATCTCAAATTATTAGGCGGAACTATACAATTTGAAGGAGACGCAGAAAAAGACTTTAAACCACGTAAAAAAGAAGCGTCGGATTTTATCTATTTACTTTCTAAAAGCACCAATTTCGAAGTCCAATTTAACCAGCCAATCACAATTAAGAAAGGAGCAATTGCACTTGAAATTAATAAAGAAGCTAGCACTAGAACAGATGATTTTTGGAACAAATACCGCAAGGACAGCTTGGACATTCGTAGCCAAAAAACCTATAAAGTTTTAGATAGTATTGCAGTAAAAAACCATTTTGAACGTAAGATCATTATTGGTCGCCGTCTTATTAACGGCTACATCCCATTGGGAGTTGCCGATTTAGATCTTAAAAAATTTATCAGTTACAATAACTACGAAGGCTTTCGTTTAGGTGCTGGTGGAATTACAAATGATCGCCTCTCAAAAAATTTCAAAATAGAAGGGTATGCGGCCTATGGAACCAAAGATGGGGAATTCAAATACAGTATTGGTACTGGAACTCGTTTAGGAGAAACGACTAATTCATGGTTTGGTATTTCCTACACCGATGATATTCGAGAGATTGCTAGTACCGTATTTACTATTGATAAAAGAGGTTTTAAAATTTACGATCCAAGGCCTTTTAATATTAGCACCTTTTACAATTACAAAAGTTGGAAAGCATTTATTGAAACTAAATTTATTCCAAAAACAGAAAGTGTTTGGGAAATAGCCACAACGAGCATCGCACCTAAATTTGACTATTCGTATGTGCTAAATGGAAAATCATTTACTGATTACACCATGACCACCGCAATGGTCTCCTTAAAATGGAGCCCGTTCAGCGATTATATGCAAACCCCAACCGGAAGAGTTGAAGTCGAAAAACGATTCCCGAAATTTACTTTTCAATTTACAAAATCAATTCCGAAAATGGCATCAAATGATTTTGATTTTGGCAAAATTGACTTTAGAACCGAATTCGAAAAAAAATACCTTAACGGCCAAAAAACAAGCATACTTATTCAAGGAGGATATGCTTTTGGTGATCTTCCTTTGTCTCATTTGTATAGCATCTCTCCAAATAATATTACTAAAGAAACCATACTGCAGCGTATTACATTTGCAGGAAAAAATAGTTTTGAAACCATGTATTACAATGAATTTTTCTCGAGCGAATATTTGCAATTTCAATTCAAACATGGGTTTAAAAAAATTACACTTTTCAAAAAAGTAAAACCTTCATTTGTATTTGTAACGCGAATGGCTTGGGGAAATTTACATCATGCTGATCGTCATCAAGGTCTAGACTTTAAAACATTAAATAAAGGCTACTTTGAATCGGGCATTGAATTGAACCAAATCTATAAAGGAATTGGACTTGTTGGTTTCTATCGTTATGGTCCTAATGGTCTTTTAAAATTTGAAGATAATATTGCTGTAAAAATCAGCTATATAATCGACTTAGGGTTTTAAAATCAATACTGAAGGAATGCCACTTAACCAATCGCTTTGGGAATCAACTAATGCTTTCCAACTTTCTAAACTAATAATCATCAAGTCTTGATCTGCTAAGAATTCTTTTTTAACAATACGATCTTCCATCAAATTAATGTTATTGGGGTATTTTTGTTCCAAAGATTCCAAGGCACTTTGAACCACAAAATTGGTATGAATATCTCCATTAACATCGAGTATTTCGACTTTAGAATTATTGTTGAAAATTAATTTCTGTGCATAGTCTAATAAGAATGAATCCTCAGAAGTAAAGATGGGAATAAAAACACGGTTAACCGTTTGTAAATCTTTATCAATTAATACCCCCAAAGGCATTTTAGTTTTAGAAATAATTTGACGTGTTCTCTCATCAAAAGGCGAGTTTTCAAACAATCCTTCTTTACCGGTAAATTTATCAATTAAACGGTCTGGATTAATGATTCGGGTAGTAAATCCGATTACTTTTCCTAAAATAGTTCCTTCAAAAATTGATTTCCCTAAACCAACTAATAACAAATCGTAATCACCTTGATTAGCAACATCAGCAATTTCCGTTTCAATATCCATAGTGGCTTTGAAAAGCGTATCGATTTCTTGATTCAATAATTTTGATTCTTCTAAAATAGGTACAAAACTGTCTTTTTCTATTTCTTCCGTATTGAACGTATGCATCTCATCACTCAAGTACAAATGCATTGCAGTTATTGATGCTGATTTTTTTTGTTTTTTGGTCAAACTATTGGCTAAACGCAATAATGATTTTCCTTTTTCATTGTTACCAAAGGAAATTAAGACTTTGTACTTATTCTCGTTGAGTACAATTTCGGGAGTAATTGCCTCCTTATTTTTGAAAATAAAATTGATAAAATCTAAGGCTGGACCAGTCATAAACGTAGTAACCAAAGCCATAATTACCATCATGGTAAACACTTCTGGAGTCAGTACTTTTAGTTCCAAACCAATGTTTAACACAATCAATTCCATCAACCCTCTAGTGTTCATTAAAGCACCTATAGTTAAACTATCTGACCAGGATTGACCCACAAATTTCGCTGCCAAAGCACTTCCTAAAAACTTGCCGACAACAGCTACTAAAATAATAAAACCAGTTACTTTCCATAAATAGGGATCGTTAATTAAACCGATTTCTGTTTTTAAACCCGTGAATACAAAGAACAAAGGCAATAATAAGATTAAAGCAACGTCTTCTACTTTTTCTATGAAAATTGTTCTGAATTTTGGGACATCTGGCATAATAGCACCTGTCATGAAAGCACCAAATAACGCATGGATACCAATCACTTCTGTAGCATACGACGAAATAATCAAAGTAAGAAAAAAGATGGCCACAACAGGTTTCACCAAGGTGTCTTTTGAAGCATATAAATCACCAATACGTTTCAAAAATGGTTTAACTACAAACAACATAGCCAATACATAGACTACGGCCAAACCAATTATATATAACGAACTTACAAAAGTTCCCGCTTTTACAATAGCAATTACCACCGCCAACAAACTCCAAGCGGTTATATCATCTGCGGCTGCACAAGTGATGGCTATAGCACCTAATTTAGTTTTATGTAATCCTCGTTCTTGTACAATTCGCGCCAGTACAGGAAAAGCAGTAATACTCATGGCAATTCCCATAAAAAGTGCAAAAGACAAAAACTTTACCCCTTCTGGAGCAAAACGATTGTACACAAAATAAGACAAACCAATGCCTAAAGCAAAAGGGATTACAATACTGGCATGACTAATTACGACCGCTTCATTGGCCTTATTTTTAAGTACTTTAAGGTCTAATTCCATTCCGATAACAAACATGAAAAGAATTAAACCAATTTGACTTAGAAATTTCAAATTACCTAAGGATTCAACAGGGAATAAAGTAGCTGAAAATTCCGGAAAATACATTCCTAAAAGTGATGGTCCTAATACAATTCCTGCTATAATTTCGCCAATAACAGTGGGTTGTCCAATTTTTTTAAATACCCAACCAAAAAAACGGGCTACAATAATAATGGTAACTATTTGTGCTAAAAGTATGGCTAATGGATCTTGTAAATTGTGTAACATAGAATCCAAAAAGTCATTCCAAGACCCTTTTTCACTAGCGGCTTCTACAATTGATTTATTTTGCTCAAGAAACTTTCCTTCGTTAATAATCCAATATATAAGCGCACTAAAACCACCTGTTACAGCAATGTAAAATGCTCCGTTTTTATAATTTTTCATACCTCTTAAACCTGCTTTATTTTACACAAAGATGTAAAAATCAAATATAGCAATTATTATAGGAATACAAATAGTAACCTAAATATAATCTTTCACTGCTTCTCCTGCTAAAAAGTCCAAAATCAAATCCCCTAAAACAAAAAAAATTAGTACGCTTTAACTACCTTTGCAACGCATAAAAAATCAATAATGATCAAGTGGTTTAGTTTAGGATTTTGGGAGTTGTTTGCTCGAATCGTACTTAGAAATAGAATTTTAATGCTATCCATCGTGATAGTAATAACAGGATTGTTGGCAACCCAATGGAAAAATATTCATTTTACCCATACCGAAGCCAATATGTTGCCCGATGACAACGTGGTCAATGTAGAATACAATGCATTCCTAAACAAATTTGGCGAAGAAGGAAACCTCATCATTATCGGAATAAAAGATGATGCCATTTTTACACCAAAAGCCTTTGCTGCTTGGACCCGATTAATGAATCAACTAAAAAAAGACCAAGCGGTTGATTTAGCCATTTCAATCAATGATTTACAACAATTGCAACGAAACGATTCGCTTGAAAAGTTTGAACTAGTTCCATTTGTGGATCCTAGCAAAACGATAAACAAAGCCTATCTTACTCAAATAAAAAAAGAACTATTTACTGATTTGCCTTTTTACGAAGGCCTTCTTTTTAATAAAAAATCAGGAAGTATTCGTTCTGCAATTTATTTGGATAAAAAAATTGTCAATACACCTGCACGCAAGGATTTTGTAATTGAACGTTTAGTTCCTGCAGTTGAAGCCTTTGAAAAAGAAACAAATATTGATTTACGGGTGTCGGGTATGCCTTATATTCGAACTTTAAATGCCGAAACAATTGTCAAGGAAATTGGGCTTTTCATCGGTGCTTCCTTATTGATTACCTCATTACTTTTCTTTTTCTTCTTTAGAAGTTTCAGAGCTACTCTAATCTCAATTATAATTGTAATTATTGGAGTAATGTGGTCATTTGGCTTCTTAGGGTTATTCAACTATGAAATTACGGTTTTAACTGCCTTAGTGCCTTCGTTAATTATTGTCATCGGTATTCCGAATTGTATTTTCTTGACCAATAAATACCATCAAGAATACAAAGTACACGGTAATAAAGCCAAGGCGTTGCAACGGGTTACAACCAAAATTGGGATGGCAACATTAATGACCAATGTCACTACCGCTATTGGTTTTGCCACTTTTGTTGCATCTAACAACCAGCTTTTATTGGAATTTGGAGTTGTGACTTCGATTAATATTATTGGACTCTTCTTTTTGTGCATTATTGTAATCCCTATTTTTCATAGCTACATCCCCGCACCAATCGATCGACACACCAAACATTTAGAGCGTGGCTCGGTAAAACGTTTTATGGATTGGATATTGCGCAATGTAAAATACAATCGTTTTTCAATATATGTAGCCGCTATTTTGTTACTTATTTTCGGAATTATCGGAGTGTTCCAAATGCGTATTTCGGGAAGTTTGATTGAAGACATGCCTAAAAAAGAACCTTTCTTTGAAGACATTGTTTTCTTTGAAAAAGAATTTGACGGTGTAATGCCTTTGGAAATCATGATTGATACCAAACGCAAAAAAGGGGTAATGAAATTATCCACGCTCAAGCGAATGGAAGAATTGGAACAAACCATTGAAGAAATTCCGGAATTATCCAAAACGATGTCGATTGTCAATTTGGTCAAATATTCAAAACAAGCCTACTACAATGGCAATCCTGAATATTATGAATTGCCTACCTCGCAAGAGCAAACTTTTATTTTAAGTTATGCCAAAAATGCGACGAAAAACAACAAAGACAATTTGATGAAGAGTTATGTGGACTCCACGGGTCAATATGCCCGTATTACCACTTTTATGCGCGATGAGAATGGCGGTAAAATTCCAGAAATTGAAGCCGAAATTCGAAAAGAGGCCGACAAATTATTTCCGCCAGATCGTTATCATGTGACAATCACTGGAAAAGCCTTGGTCTTCCAAAAAGGAACGGGTTACCTTTTAGACAACTTGCTTTCATCTTTGATTTTCGCCTTTTTCTTAACAGCGCTTTTGGTGGCCTTCATGTTCCGTTCGTTCAAAATGGTGTTGGTTTCTATCATTCCAAACTTATTGCCATTATTATTAACGGCTGGAATTATGGGCTTTTTAGACATACCGTTGAAACCCTCAACTATTTTGGTTTTTGGAATTGCGTTTGGACTTTCTGTAGATGACACGCTTCGCTTTTTGGCACAATACCGTGAGGAATTAAGAAAAAACAATTGGAAAATTCGCAAGTCGGTGTATGCCACATTTAACGAATCTGGTTTGAGTATGTTTTATACTTCGATTGTGTTGTTCTTTGGATTTTCAGTATTCATGTTGTCGAGTTTTGGTGGTACAATTGCGTTAGGCGGACTTATTTCCTTAACTTTATTGTTTGGAATGTTGTCTAATTTAATGTTGCTGCCAGCATTGGTATTGACATTAAACAAAACTTTAGCCAACGAACAGGAATTCATAGAACCTAAAATCGATATCATTGAACATTCTGACGAAGAAATAGACAATCTCGAAAAAGAGGAACGCTAGCCCCGATAGAAGCGGCATCCTTTTTATTGAGTAAACTGAGGTTCTTGAAGGTTACGCAATAAAAAGATACAGCGGATAGCGGGAAATAGCTTCTATAAAAAAACAAAAACAATTATATTTGCAGCTCAGAAAAGCTGATTTTTAATATCAATTATTATAAAAATGAAACATACAAAAGTTAAAGACTTACTAAACAGAACAACGACGCTTCAAGAAGTAAATGCAAAAGGATGGGTAAGAACTTTTAGAAACAATCAATTTATTGCGTTGAACGACGGTTCAACCATCAACAATATTCAATGTGTAGTTGATTTTGAAAACACTGCTGAAGAGATCTTGAAACGAATCACAACAGGAGCTTCGGTTTCGGTTACGGGAACTTTGGTAGAAAGCAAAGGCGCTGGACAGAAATTTGAAATTCAGGTTACCAAAATAGAAATTTTGGGCGACTCGGATGCAGAGAAATTCCCAATGCAACCTAAAAAACACTCGTTGGAATTCTTGCGTGAAAATGCGCATTTAAGAGTTAGAACGAATGCTTTTGGAGCTATTATGAGAGTGCGTTCCGTTTTAGCACATGCCGTTCATACCTACTTTCAAGAAAAAGGATTTGTGTATGTGAATACGCCAATCATCACTGGATCAGATGCGGAAGGTGCTGGTGAAATGTTCAAAGTAACGGCTTTGCCTTTTGACAATACGCCAAGAACCGAAGAAGGAAAAGTAGATTACAAAAAAGATTTTTTTGGAAAAGAAACGAACCTAACCGTTTCCGGACAATTAGAAGGAGAAACCTTTGCAATGGCTTTGGGCCAAATTTATACTTTCGGACCTACTTTTAGAGCTGAAAATTCGAACACGTCTCGCCACTTGGCTGAATTCTGGATGATTGAACCAGAAGTTGCGTTCAATGATTTGGATGACAATATGGATTTAGCCGAAGATTTCATTCAGTATGTAATTAAATACACGATGGACAAATGTCCAGATGATTTGAAATTTTTAGAAGGTCGTTTGCTAGACGAAGAAAAACAAAAACCACAAGCGGAACGAAGCGAAATGGCTCTGTTAGAGAAATTAAACTTTGTTTTGGAAAATAATTTCAAACGTGTTTCTTATACTGAGGCTATTGAAATTTTGAGAGAATCTACTCCTAATAAAAAGAAAAAATTCAGCTATATCATTGACGAATGGGGTGCTGATTTACAATCAGAACACGAGCGTTATTTGGTAGAAAAACACTTTAAATGTCCGGTAATCTTATTTGATTACCCTGCCAATATCAAAGCATTTTACATGCGTTTGAACGAAGACGGAAAAACGGTTCGCGCCATGGACATCCTTTTTCCAGGTATTGGGGAAATTGTAGGAGGTTCACAACGTGAGGAACGTTATGATGTTTTGGTCGAAAAAATGAAAGCATTGGGCATTGACGAAGAAGAATTATGGTGGTATTTAGATACCCGCCGATTCGGTTCAGCTGTTCACTCTGGTTTCGGACTTGGATTTGAGCGTTTGGTATTGTTTGTAACAGGTATGACGAATATTCGTGACGTAATTCCTTTCCCAAGAACGCCGGGTAGTGCAGAGTTTTAGAAAAGTTAATTTGTGGATTTGGTTATTTGTTAATCCATCTTACAAATAACCAAATAACCAGATAACCAAACAAAATCAAATGCTAAAGCAATTCCTAAATCTCAAATTATCCCAAAAATTATCTCCTCAACAAATTCAGTTGATGAAGTTAATTCAGTTGCCTACGCAAGCTTTTGAGCAACGTTTATTGGAAGAAATGAACGAAAATCCAGCGCTCGAAGCAGGAAAAGAAGAAGAGGAATATATAAAAGACGAGTTTGAAACGGAAGATTATGACGATTATGATGATGCCGAATCCGAACGTATCGATGCTGAAGAAATCAATATTGATGATTATCTAAGCAACGACGAAACTCCCGATTACAAAACACAAACGAACAACTACAGTGATGATGATGAAGACCACGATGCGCCTTTTGCAGCACCGATTAGTTTTCATCAAGATTTAATCAACCAACTCAACACATTTATCCTAACGGAAGCCGACCGAGAAATCGCAGAATTCCTAGTGGGAAGTATTGATGATATGGGCTACATTCGTAGAAGTATCTCTGATATTGTAGATGATTTGGCTTTCACCCAAGCGGTGTACACCGATGAAAAAACCGTAGAACGCCTCTTGCACGTAATTCACGAATTAGAGCCGTCTGGTGTGGGTGCGCGCGATTTGCAAGAATGTTTGTTGTTGCAACTCAAACACAAAACACCAACCGAATACGTTGAATTGGCAACCGATATTATCGAAAATCAATTTGATGCTTTTACCAAAAAACATTACGACAAGCTTTTACAGAAATACAATGTTTCGAACGAGCAACTCAAAAAAGCCGTTCACGAAATAGAAAAATTAAATCCAAAACCTGGAGGTTCTTTTACAGGAAACAATAAAATAACTGAAAATGTAGTCCCTGATTTTGCCATCCGAATTGTAGAAGGCAAATTAGAACTGAGTTTGAATGGTCGAAATGCCCCTTCCTTACACGTCTCTAGAGATTACCAAGAAATGTTGCAGACGTACAAAGTTTCGAAAGATAAATCGAATCAGCAAAAAGAAGCGGTGCAGTTTATCAAACAAAAATTAGATTCGGCTAAATGGTTTATCGATGCGATTCGTCAGCGTCAAGAAACGCTTTTTGTCACCATGAACGCGATTATGCAGTACCAAGAAGAATTCTTTTTGGAAGGCGACGAAACCAAGCTGAAACCGATGATTTTGAAAGACATCGCTGACTTAGTAGGATTGGATATTTCGACAATTTCGCGTGTGGCCAATAGCAAATATGTAGAAACGCCTTATGGTACCAAATTAATCAAAGAGTTTTTCTCTGAAGCGATGAAAAATGACCAAGGCGAAGATGTTTCTACCCTAGAAATCAAGAAGATTTTACAAAACGTAATCGAGGAAGAAGATAAACACAAACCGCTTCCCGACGATCAATTGGCAGAAATTTTAAAAGAAAAAGGCTACCCCATTGCCCGAAGAACGATTGCTAAATACCGTGAACAACTCGATATTCCAGTAGCGAGAATGCGGAAGAAGATGTAATCTGAAAAGGATTATTCTTGTCAAACTGAACTTGTTTCAGTTTCTATAAATAATTGATTTAATACTAATTTATAGATTCCGAAATAAATTCGGAATGACAAATTTTAAGTTTTTTTGTACAAGATTTGATTATAATTGAAAGAAGCCTATTTACTTCTCTTCATTTTTTTTCATCGCATGAAAATAAGCCGCACGACTTAACGGTTCGTATTCTTCGGTTTCACCTAACATTACTAATTTATCATTATCGGTTTTTCTGAAACTGTAATTGGCTAGATTGCCTGTTCGGGTACAGACTGCATGTACTTTGGTTACATATTCGGCAGTTGCCATAAGCGCTGGCATAGGCCCAAAAGGATTTCCTTTAAAATCCATATCCAATCCTGCCACAATCACACGGATTCCTCGGTTAGCCAAATCATTACAAACGCGTATAATTTCGTCATCAAAAAACTGTGCTTCGTCAATACCAACCACATCACAGCCTTGTGCCAAAATCGCAATGTTAGCAGCAGCTGGAACTGGGGTAGAACGAATTTCGTTCGAGTCATGCGAAACCACCATTTCGTCATGGTAACGAGTGTCGACCGCTGGCTTGAAAATTTCGACTTTTTGTTTGGCAAACTGAGCGCGTTTTAATCGGCGAATCAATTCTTCTGTTTTACCCGAAAACATCGACCCGCAGATCACTTCGATCCAACCAAATTGTTCTTTATGATTTACTGTATTTTCGAGAAACATTTTCTATTTATCTAACTTAGTTTTTATTCCTTTGTAAGGTATAAATTGATTATAAATTTTTATACTTTTACGTGTTTCCAAATGTAAAAAAATTTTCTAAAGCACCGCCCCTAGTTTTCCGAAATTAAAAATAAAAAACAACACACATACAATACAACCTACATCCTATAATTTAAGTCAAATGAAAAAGAGATTGGAAGCCGATTTAATCAGCATTGCACACCGAATTTTACAATTAAAAAACAAGTCTGATATCAATCAATTGTATCTGGAAACGCAAAAATTATATGAAAAATTGGCTTTGCTTCGTTTCGTGGACGACCATTTTGGCGATAGCAAACCTACTATCGGGCAAGCCGAAATAGAACAAAAAATCGAAGCGACTTTTGAAGCTATTGAAAATGAGGTTCCTGTAGCTATCACCATAGAAGAAATTAGCATTCCTGAAATTGAGGAGACTCCTGAATTGGTTCTTGAAGAAGAGGAACAAGAAGAAATGACCGAAATGGAAGAACCTATTTTTGAAGAAAGTGAAGATTTGGAAACCTTAGACGAGGAGGAAGAGGAAGAATATGAAGAGGAAGCAACCGAAGCGCCTTTCATTCCTGCTTTTGAATTAGAAAAAGAGGAAGAAGAAGAACTTATCGAAGAAGCTCCAAAACAGGAAGCGGTTCAAATTTCTTTCGAAGACTTAATTGGTGGTGATTTTAATGAAGATTTATTCGTTAAAGTAGAAAGCAACGCTTTTGAAACCCCAATTGAAGAAGACACAGAAGAAGAAGTTGAAACAGTTTCGATAGCACTAGATGAAATAGCACTTCCTGAAGAATCAGAAGAAACTAAATCGGTATCGCTAAACGAAAAATTAGCCAAAGGAATTAGTATTGATTTGAACGATCGTATTGCTTTTACCAAACACCTTTTTGGAAATGACCCTGAAGATTACAACCGTGTTTTGAACCAATTAATCACTTTTGACACCTTTTATGAAACCCGCGATTTCATCAGAGATATGGTAAAACCAGACTATAACAACTGGGAAGGAAAAGAAGAATACGAAGAACGTTTTATGGAAATTATCGAGAAAAAGTTCTTATAATTTCCTTTTATCAATTGAATTTTTAGCGCCGAATGTCAAAATTATATATCGTTCCAACGCCTATTGGCAACCTCGAAGACATGACTTTTCGTGCCATTCGCATCTTGAAAGAAGTCGATTTAATTCTTGCCGAAGACACGCGTACAAGTGGCAAATTATTGAAACATTTTGAGATTAGCACCCACATGCACAGCCACCATATGCACAACGAGCACAAAACGGTGGAGAATGTCATTGCGAGATTACAAGCGGGAGAAAACATCGCCTTGATATCCGATGCAGGAACGCCTGCCATTTCGGATCCTGGTTTTTTATTGACCCGCGCTTGTATCGAAAAAGGAATCGAAGTCGAATGTTTGCCTGGCGCTACCGCTTTTGTTCCTGCTTTAGTGAATAGCGGCTTACCCAACGATAAATTTATTTTCGAAGGTTTTTTGCCTGACAAAAAAGGAAGACAAACTCGTTTTTTGGCTTTGGCAGAAGAAACCCGAACGATGATTTTGTATGTTTCGCCACACAAATTGGTAAAAACATTGGCCGAATTTGTGACCTACTTTGGTGAAGACCGCCCTGTTTCTGTTTCAAGAGAATTATCCAAACTGCACGAAGAAAACGTCAGAGGTACGGTTAAAGAAGTCTTGACCCATTTTGAAAAAACAGCTCCAAGAGGCGAAATCGTTGTGGTTGTAGGTGGAAAACCAGTAGTGAAAGAAGCCAAGAAAAATAAATTTTCAGAAGAAGAATAAATGAATATCCCAAAAGTAATCGTCATAGGAGCAGGATTAAGTGGACTTACATGTGGTTATTTATTACAGAAAAAAGGTATTCGTGTTACCCTTTTGGAGGCCAATACACGTATTGGAGGCCGAATCGAAACTCGTACTGGCACGACAAAAGCTACGCTCGAAATGGGAGCGACTTGGTTTAGCAAACTGCACCCCCATCTTTTTCAATTATTAAACGAATTAGAATTAAGCTATTTTAAACAACATACTCAAGGTATTTCGTTGTTTGAGACGATGTCTTTTGTACCCCCTCAAAAATTTGAAATTTCAGAATTTGAAGAACCTTCTTTCCGCATCGAAGGAGGAACACAAAAATTAATTGAAAAACTAGCTGAAAGAATTGGACATGAAAATATAAAAACACAAACAAAAGTAATCGCTGTAAACGAAGTTGGTAATCAAATGGAAGTGTTGGATCAAAACGGAACAGCCTATATCGCTGATTGTGTGATCACTACTTTACCCCCCAACTTAATAGTGAATACCTTATCATTCAGCCCACCACTTCCAGAAAAACTAGTGAGTTTGGCCAAAAAAACCCATACTTGGATGGGAGAATCTATAAAATTTGCTGTAGAATACGCCACTCCATTTTGGAAAGAAAACAATTATTCTGGCACCTTATTTAGCCAAGCCAGCATCATTACCGAGATGTATGACCATAGTACATTTGACAATTCAGCTTATGCTTTAAAAGGTTTTTTAAATGGAGCAACTAGCCAACTTTCAGTAGAAGAAAGAAAAACAAAAGTGATTGCACAATTGAAAAAATTATTTGGTTCGGATGCTGAGAACTTTGTTGCATACTATGAAAAAGTGTGGCGAGATGAGCCGCTTACATTTTGTAATTACGACCATTTGGTCATGGCACACCAAAATAATGGGCATCAACTCTATCAAAACTCATTTTTAAATAATAAATTATACATTTCGGGTTCCGAAACGGCCACGCAACATCCAGGATATATGGAAGGTGCGATAGTTGCAGCAAAAAATATAGCCTCCCAATTTTAATAAAATATAGAAATAATGACAATACAAGCCTTTATAGAAAAACTAAAACAAACTCCTGAAGCGATAACTTTTGCCGAAACCATTGCAACTATTGAAAGCAATTACAAGTTTACGCCAACTGCTTTTCAGAATGGCAACCAACACAATGGAGCGGGAGAAAATTCAGGGTCTTGTAAAGTATTTGCTTTCGCCAAAATCCAACAATTGACCCAAGCGGAAACTTTAGCTTGCTTTGGTGCCTATTACTTTGAAGAAGTCTTGGGCGATCTTGAAGGAACCAACCACCAAAATATTCGTAATTTTATGCAATCAGATTGGGACGGAATCCAGTTTGAAGGAGACGCTTTAAGCCTAAAATAATAACCCAAATCCCAAATCAAAATGCGCTGGACAATCAAACCAAAACCTGCAAAAGAACAAGTAGAACAACTCGCACAAGAATTGAATGTTGATTCTTTGGTAGCTACTTTATTGATTCAGCGCGGGATTACGTCTTTTGACCAAGCTAAAACTTTTTTCCGACCATCATTAGACCATTTACACGATCCGTACTTGATGAAAGATATGGATGTAGCCGTCAACCGAATCGAAAAAGCGATTGGCAATCAAGAAAATATTTTAGTTTTTGGCGATTACGATGTAGACGGAACTACTGCAGTTTCCTTAGTGGCTTCCTACTTAAAAAGTTTTTATCCCAATATTGCGACCTATATTCCGGATCGTTATGCCGAAGGATATGGGATTTCGTTTCAAGGTATTGACTTTGCTAAAGACAATGGTTTTACGTTAATCATTGCTTTGGACTGCGGAATCAAATCCATTGATCATGTGGCCTACGCCAAAGAAAAAAATATCGATTTTATCATATGTGATCACCACAGACCTGGAGATTCGTTGCCTGATGCCGTTGCAGTTCTCGACCCAAAAAGAGACGATTGTAATTATCCATACGACGAATTGTGCGGTTGCGGTGTAGGATTCAAATTGATTCAAGCCTTGAGCCAAAATCGCAATCAAACTATTGACGATTTAATACCATATTTGGATTTAGTTGCCACCGCCATTGCTGCTGATATTGTTCCAATTACTGGAGAAAACAGAGTATTAGCGCATTTTGGATTACATGTGATTAACGAAGCGCCACGACCTGGGATTCAAGCCTTGATTCAACAAATTAAAAAACAAACACTTACCATAACGGATGTCGTTTTTGTCATTGCTCCCCGAATTAATGCAGCGGGACGCATCAAACACGGTAATCATGCGGTTGAATTATTAACCGAATTTAATTTGGCGCAAGCCCAACAATTTGCCAAAGAAATCGAAGATTACAATTCGGAGCGCAAAGGTTTGGACAAGCAAATTACTCAAGAAGCCTTGTTGCAAATTGAAGAAAATAACGAACAAGAGCGTTTTACCACAGTGGTTTTTCAAGAAAATTGGCACAAAGGAGTAATCGGAATTGTAGCTTCTAGATTGATTGAAACCTATTACCGACCTACTTTGGTTTTTACTAAAAGTGGCGATTACTATGCGGCTTCGGCCCGTTCTGTAAGAGGTTTTGACGTGTACAATGCATTAGAAGCCTGTTCGGAACATTTGGAACAATTTGGCGGACATATGTATGCCGCAGGAATGACGTTGAAGGCAGAGAATTACGAGGCTTTTAAAAACGCCTTTGAAAAAGTAGTACAAGAAACTATTGATCCCGAATTACGCACTCCGGAAATAGAGATGGATGCCGAAATTGATTTTTCAGAAATTACTCCAAAACTCGTTCGGATTTTAAAACAACTGGAACCTTTTGGACCACAAAATATGAC
Organism: uncultured Flavobacterium sp.; assembly: GCA_964457505.1. Lineage (GTDB taxonomy): Bacteria > Bacteroidota > Bacteroidia > Flavobacteriales > Flavobacteriaceae > Flavobacterium. Next base: position 5,096 of record CAYWFQ010000004.1, on the reverse strand, counting down.
CCCAGTTTTTGTTACTAAAAATGCAATTGATACGGGCTATCCAAAATTTATGGGTGCCAATAACGAACACATCCGACTGTTTGTCAAACAAAATAATTCCGAAGGCATCGCTGCCATTGGTTTTAACCTAGCCAATAAAAAGGATTTAGTTGCCAATCAAAAACCATTTCAATTGGCGTACTGCATCGATGAAAACGAATGGAATGGACAATTGAGTCTCCAACTCCGACTAAAAGATATTCAATAATGAAACCAAAAAACGACCCTTACGAGGCCTTACGATACCGAGAATTTAACGTGTTTTTAATCTTGCGATTTGCCATGGTATTTGCCTGGTCGATGCAATTTATTGTTATTGAATGGCAGGTCTACAGCTTGACCAAAAGCGCTTTATCATTAGGAATTATAGGTTTAATGGAAATTATCCCTGCGGTATCGATGGCGTTATTTGCAGGGCATATTGTCGATCAAAACGAGAAAAAAGGAATGCTTTTGAAGTGCATTTTAGGATTTTCTGTGATTAGTGTAGGTTTATTTTTATTGACTTGGCCTGTAATCACGAGCGGTTGGTCAACTCAAGTGGTTTTATACAGTATTTATTTTCTGGTTTTTTTAGGCGGATTAGTTCGTTCGTTTTTAGGTCCAACAGTATTTTCATTAATGTCGCAAATTGTTCCTAAAAAAGCCTATTCCAATGCAGCTACATGGAGCAGTTCAGTTTGGCAAATTGCCTCCGTTTTAGGTCCTGCGATAGCTGGATTTTCAATTACGTGGATTGGCATTCATTGGTCAATGTGTACCGTAGTCGCTTTTGCAGTAATAGCGTTAGTTGCCTTGTCTAAAATTGAATCCAAACCTATTTTGAATCCGAAAATTGGCGAACCCGTAATGCAAAGTTTGAAAGAAGGAGTGAAATTTGTATTCCAAAATAAAACGATTTTAGGCGCACTTTCTTTAGATATGATTGCGGTGTTGTTTGGAGGTGCAGTAGCGTTGTTGCCTATTTTCGCACAAGATATTTTAAAAGTAGGTTCGGAAGGTTTTGGGATTTTACGAGCAGCACCTGCAATTGGTGCTTTCTTAACCATGTTCATTTCAGCTTATATTCCTATGAATAAAAATGCAGGAATGAAATTACTAGTCGCCATTTTTGCTTTTGGCGTTTGTATCATTGTTTTTGGACTTTCTACTTATTTCTGGCTGTCTGTTATTGCCTTGTTCATGAGTGGGGTGGTCGATGGGATTTCGGTGGTAATTCGCCAAACGATTTTACAACTCAAAACACCCGACCATATGCGCGGACGTGTAGCGGCGGTGAATTCTATTTTTGTAGGTTCGTCTAACGAATTAGGGGCTTTTGAAAGTGGATTGACAGCTAAATTAATGGGAACGGTGACCGCAGTGGTTTTTGGCGGAAGCATGACGTTACTAACAGTGTTAATTACTGGAATTTCCTCGCCAACTTTTAGAAAATTGGATTTAGAAAAAGACTTAGAAGAGCATCGAAAAGAGGAGTAGATTGATTTAAATTTAGCTGGAATGTAACAATTTGTAGTAAAGAAATACAAATTGCACAATCTTAAAAAATTATTATTTATGAAATTTAATTTGGACCTTCCCGAAAAAGGAACTAAAAATTTATTTGTTTATTTGAGTTTTTTATTAATTGCGCTTATTGGAATTTTCTACGGTAATTCGATTAAAAACGAATTTGAATTTATACGTATTTGGGATACTTCAAATATTCTGTTGCTGCTTTTAGGAATTCCTTTTTTATTTTTATTTGATAGACTGCAAATTCCTAATTTTTGGGAGAACAAAATTACTATAAAGCACAAGCTGTATCTTCCAATTATAATTGGTGCTGTTTTCGGATTGCTTGACATTTTTGTGATTAAGATTTTAATGCATCCAGAGCCTTACACTTCGCTCCCACCCTATTTACAGCCATTTCCTTATTCTTTATTTTTATTTTTTTCGGGTGCATTAGAGATTGAGGTTTATTATAGATTAATTCCAATATCGGTTATCTTATTACTCTCTCTAATTATAAAAAAGAATAGCTATTCTAATTATTTCTTTTGGATTGCCGCTGTATTAACTGCAATTAGAGAACCCTTAGAGCAATTGCCATCAGAGGGCACTCTTCTCATTATATATTCTTTATTTACAGGTTTTCTAATGAACTTTTTACAAGCTATTTACTTTAAAAAATATGGTTTTTTAAGCTGTCTTTTTATTCGACTCGGTCATTACCTGTTTTGGCATATTCTTTTGGGCGTGTATGTTGAATTTTTTGAAATTGTTTAGTATTTAAAATTACAGAAATAGCTATGAATACAACCCCAGAACACAACGAACGATTTGCTAAAATGACTATTGCTTCAGTCTATCCGCTATATGTTGCAAAGGCAGAACGAAAAGGTCGAACCAAAGCAGAATTACATCAAGTAATCCAATGGCTAACGGGATTTAACGATACTCGTCTTCAACAACTCATTGACGAAAAAGTAACTTTCAAAACCTTCTTTGAAAGAGCTGAATTGAATCCAAAAGCCGAATTAATTACAGGGACTATTTGTGGTTACAAAATTGAGGAAATTGAAAACTCTTTAACCAAGCAAGTGCGGTATTTGGATAAGTTAGTAGATGAATTGGCGAAAGGAAGAAAAATGGAAAAAATTCTTAGAATTTAAATCGCTGAATTACTGGTATTTTTTAATTTCGAAGGAATCACCATCAAAAACACCATAGGTAAAATAAGTAATCCAATCGCCTAAATTGACATAGTCTGAATTATTACCTAAAGGAAACACCATTGGTAAATGACGGTGACCAAAGATAAGGTAATTGTAGTGTTTGGTTTCCAATTTACGTTTGGCATATTGAATCAGCCATTCGTTTTCTTCTCCCAAGAATACTACATCTTCGGCTCCAGAAATCAATTTATTTTTAACGGAAAGGTATTGCGCTAGTCCCACACCCAAATCCGGATGCAACCATCGGAAAAACCATTTAGCCACTGGATTAGTAAATACTTTCTTCATGCGTTTGTACCCTTTATCGCCAGGTCCTTTGCCATCGCCATGCCCTATCAGAAAGGTTTTATCACCAAAAGTAAATTCTTGATTGTCGCGGTATACTGGTATGTTCAATTCTTTCTGAAAATAATCTTCCATCCACAAATCGTGGTTGCCCACAAAGAAATAGATTGGGATTCCGCTATCGCGAATTTCAGCCAATTTGCCTAAAATACGAACAAATCCTTTTGGGACTACGGTTTTGTATTCGAACCAAAAATCAAACAAATCACCCAATAAAAAAATAGCCTCGGCATCTTGTTTCACTTCGTCTAGCCAAGCCACAAATTTCTGTTCTCTAGGAAAACTCAATTCGGCTGTTGGTGCACCAAAATGCTGATCGGAAGCAAAATATATTTTTTTGTTAGTAGCTAATTGCATCTTTATCGAATTACAGATTATCGCTTGCAAACCATTCTGCAAATGACGAATCGGTTTCTTGTAGTTTTAAAGAAAAAAGTGTAATTCCTTCTGGCAATCTGTTTTTGATGCGTTGTGCAAAATCAATCACCATATTTTCACTTGTAGGTTGGTAATCTACTAAAATCACGTGATGTCCACGGGTTTTTAACTCCTTAGCCAATTCAATATGAGGGGTTGTTTCGTTAAAAACTGTTGCGTGGTCAAATTGGTCTACAATTTCTTCTTTCACGATTTTTTTCAAATCGGTAAAATCAATCACCATTCCAAATTTAACATTTGAACGGTCAACAATAGGTTTCCCAATAACGGTTACAGATAATTTATAACTGTGTCCGTGTACGTTTTTACATTTGCCATCATAGCCATATAAAGCGTGACCCGTTTCAAAACTAAATTGTTTGGTGATTCTAATATTGCTCATTCTAATGTATATTTGAGTGCAAACTTACGAAATAATTAAAGGTCTTGGTCTCTTTTTTTGGCACGGCTGTACATCCAATAAGCCAATACCACCAAAATTATAAATGGAATAAAAGAACCTATCAAAACTCCAATTTGGTAATCCCCATCGGGTGCCTGTTTTATTTTTTGTGCAATATTTACTTGTTGTAAAGCTACTAACATAGTATTCTATTATTTTTTAAAAGCTGCTAAAGCTTTTTTAGTACCATCCGATAATACTAATTTTCCAGTTATGGCGGCTCTTTCTGTTAATAAGGTATCCCAATGATTTGTTCCTTCCCAAAGGACTTTTTTCATCTCTGCTATTGCTTCTGGAATATAGGAGGCGAGTTGATTTGCTAATACTGCAACCGCCTCGTCTAATTTTTCAATGGATTCAAACGTTTTGGCATACAAACCTTTTTCTTGCGCCCAAGCCGCAGATTTCCATTCCTGAGCGGTTAGTGCTAATTCGGCTAAAGCTGTTTTTCCAATTTTCCTTGAGACAGCGGGTTCAATTACAAATGGCCCAATACCAATCGCTAATTCTGATAATTTAATACTTGCTTCTTGGCTAGCCAAAACATAATCACAAGCAGCTGCAATTCCTACTCCGCCACCAACTGCTTTTCCTTGAATGCGTCCAACAATCAATTTAGGGCATTTTCGCATGGCATTAATTAAATGCGCAAAGCCTGAAAAGAAAGCTTTCCCTTCCGCTTCATTAGTCACGGCTAACAATTCGTCAAACGAAGCTCCAGCACAAAAAGCGGTAGTTCCTTGGCTTTTCAAAACCACCACAGCTACCTCAGAATTTTGTCCCAAAGTCTCGATAGTTTTAGTCAATTCTTGTAATAATTGAGAAGGAAAAGAATTACTGGCTGGATGTCCAAATTCAATCGTGGCGATTGTAGCATCGATAGAAATCAATATAGAACCTGTAGCGTTTTGTAATGCCATAGCAGAAATTTTAATGTAAAGTTAAAACTATTCTATTAGATTATTCTTTTTTTGAAAAGAATGGCCTTGTTTTTTTTAGCAATTAGGAATTTAAAACCAAATTAAACTATATTTGCTGCCTGCATCGGGGATGTAGCTCAGTTGGCTAGAGTGCTTGACTGGCAGTCAAGAGGTCGTGGGTTCGAGCCCCAT
>CAYWFQ010000003.1:0-42901 GCA_964457505.1 uncultured Flavobacterium sp. | reverse complement strand
CAACACAACAACATACTATGAGTACAATTCCTCAAGAATTTCAAATTACTTCGCCTTTAACACAAGATACCTATTTAGTTAATGGTGAATTAAAAAAATGGACTGGAGTAACTACACCGGTTTATTCCACTATTTCTTCTACGGCAGAATATGCGCCTACTTTGTTAGGAACTATTCCGGCTATGGGAGAAAAAGAAGCTTTGGAAGTAGTTGAAGCGGCTGATTTAGCCTTCAACAACGGTCAAGGTTTGTGGCCAACTATGAAGGTAGTGGATCGTATTAAGTGCATGGAAGATTTTGTTACTAAAATGAAAGAAACTCGTGCCGAAGTAGTAAAATTATTAATGTGGGAGATTGGAAAAACCCTTGGCGATTCTGAAAAAGAATTTGACAGAACGGTGGAGTACATCTACGATACGATTGATAGTTTAAAAGAATTGAACAGTCGAAGTGCTCATTTTAGCAAAGTACAAGGTATTCATGCTATGGTTCGTAGAGGACCTTTGGGAGTGGTGTTGTGTCTTGGACCGTACAACTATCCTTTGAATGAAACTTTCTCTTTGTTGATTCCGGCTTTGATTATGGGGAATCCGGTGGTGTTTAAACCAGCGAAACATGGAGTCTTATTGTTATCTCCGCTTTTGGAAGCATTTAGAAGTAGTTTTCCAAAAGGGGCTATTAATATTATTTACGGTAGAGGTAGAGAAGTCGCTTCGCCAATAATGAAATCAGGTAAAGTTGGTGTTTTGGCTTTGATTGGAAACAGTACATCAGCGATTGCTTTGCAAGACCAACACCCTAACAAAAACAGATTGCGTTTGATTTTAGGATTAGAAGCCAAAAATCCAGCTATTATTTTACCAGACGCCGACTTGGATTTGGCTATCCAAGAATGTATTACGGGTTCGTTGTCTTTCAACGGTCAGCGTTGTACAGCGTTGAAAGTGTTATACGTTCATGAATCGATTGCTCAAGAATTTAATAGACGTTTTGCGGCAAAAGTAGATGCGTTGGCTTTTGGTAATCCTTGGGAAAAAGGGGTACTATTGACGCCACTTCCAGAAAAAGAAAAACCAGCCTACATTCAGGAATTGATAGATGATGCGAAAGTCAACGGAGCTCAAATTTTGAATGCAAAAGGAGGGGAGCACAGCGACAACTTTATATTTCCAGCCGTTTTATATCCGGTTAACAAAAATATGCGTGTCTACCATGAGGAGCAATTTGGTCCCGTAGTTCCCATCATTTCGTTTAAAGACATTCAAGAGCCATTGAATGATATGGCGGAGTCGAATTACGGACAACAAGTAAGTTTGTTTGGAAAAGATATTAAAACGATTGCACCGCTAATTGATACTTTGGTTAATTTAGTTTGTCGAGTAAACTTGAATAGTTCGTGCCAAAGAGGACCAGACGTATTTCCGTTTACAGGTCGCAAAGATTCTGCGGTAGGTACGTTGAGTATTCACGATGCGTTGCGTTCGTTCTCAATTAGAACTTTTGTTGCTTCCAAAGACAACGACTACAACAATGCTATTTTACAAGAATTATTGAATAGTAAAGAGTCTAATTTTATCAATACAGATTATATTTTATAGTCTAATTTTTCAAAATTTAAGCGCCTTATTTGTAAGAATAAGGCGCTTTTTTGTGTTTATACAACTGATTTAAAGTTGAATATCACTAAATGTGGGTATGGCTTTATATTTATGAATTGAATATTTTTGTACTATTACAATCAGAAATTGATTAAAATTAAAATGTCCCTAACATATTACTTATGAAAAAATATATATTGATTGCAATATTGGTAATTAGTGCTAATTTAAATGCACAAAATAATTTATCAGTCAATGTTAACGGAATCAGAGCGAATGATTCTGTCCGAGTTATTGTTCAAAAAAGTGCAGAAAAATTATTAAAGAAATGGGTTAAGTATAATTCTTCGGGTACTTCCACGGTTCAGTTTAACGTTGACAACGGAAAATGGGCATTGATAATTGATGCAACTGGATATACTTTCCCTTCTTCTACAGTTATTAACATTCCTGAGACAAATAATGCTACAGTCACTTTAACACCTCTATTAAACACAAATTACATATATAATTGGAAAGACGATGATAGTTACGCTGGGCATGCTACACAAGTATACGTAAATGAGCCTTCAACATTAGTAGTTTTAAATAGTACACTTTCAATTCCAAATGATTATTCTTCGGTTAAACTTAGGAATGAATTTGGTATAGTTTTATCAAATGATAGGTCGAAATGGTCAAGTGAAGATAGTTATAGATTATACTCAATGCTTAAAACCTTACCTATGCAAGCATTTGGAGAAGGCAGTGTGCTTAACTTTGAAAAGGGAGAAAATGTTAAATCAATTTTTTATTTAACGGATCAAGAACAATATAAAGATCTCAATATTGTCAATATAAATGGGATTAAACATGTTACAATTAGCCAATCCGCTTTTACCTATGCAAGTCCACAAATTGGAATTTTAGATGGAATTAAAATGAAATTTTATTCTAAAAGGTTGAATCATGCTATTTTGAATTATTACACTGACTTTGGGTCAAATGAACAAAATGTAGATAAAATAGCACAAGAAAAATTTGGAGTTAGATTTATGAAATCGAATTTAGAAACTCAAAATTTAATGCATGAAGACGCGTCTAATTTTCAAGAATTTTTCAATGAAGAAAAAATTGAAATACTCTCAATGTTTGAGGAATTACCAGAGGGATTTCATAAGCAAAATGGACTTAAATATTTAGTAAGAAGAGTAAATGGACAAGATCATCCAATTTATACCACAGCAGCGGCAATTGCCTGGACGGGTTTTAATACAATTGAGTTTATGAGTAAAACATTTAACAACACAGAAATAAATAGTGTTGTTAGAAGATTGATTTTACACGAGAAAAGTCATTTTTTATGGGCGTATGCTTTTGACAGTGTTTTAAAGAAGGATTGGTCTGATTTAGGTGGCTGGTTTGAAGACCCAACCTCTAGTTCAGGATGGTCTACTTATAACACAACTGAATTCGTAACAGAATATGCTCATGAAAAGAATCCAGATGAAGATATGGCTGAGACGATAGCTACTTATATATTAAATCCAGATTTATTATTGTCTAGATCTGTTAGGAAATATGAGTTTATTCGAGATAGAATAATGCATGGAACGCGTTATAAAGCTCAAATAAGAGAAGATTTAACTTTTATGGTTTATAATTTATTTCCTGACTATACTTATCCTGGAAAAATAATTGGATCAACAATAAATGTTGAAGGTCAAGCTAATGAAGATAAAGTTGTAAAATTTGAATTTAAATTGAACTCCAAGGATCCTAAAATTGACGGAGCTTCCGTTGGTTATATTAGATTAGCCTCAAGTATTGGTACAATTCATGATTTATGGTTAACCCCTAAAAACGGTACTATCGATTCAACTTTGGTCGGTACAACAACATTTAGTAAACATGAAAAAAGTGGATATTGGAATTTGGTGTCTCTTAGAATAGAAGACCCTGTAGGGAATTCTCGATTTGAAAACACGTCCTCGTTTGGATTTAAATTATATATCGAAAACCCACTAGAGGATATAACTCCTCCAAAATGGCAGTATAATTTAAAAGCAGAATTAGTTCAAGGAAAATTTGACACTAATGGACAAAACACACCTGATGACGTTAATGGTATACAAATGCAGGCGATTAAATATTCATATGATTATTATGACAATAGTCCAATGGATAGAAGTATAACTAGAATTTATTTCCCAAAGTTAGATAATCCAAATGCACAGGTTTATGAAGAGCAAATACAAGGAAAACCAGTTGTCAATGCAAGTAAATCATATAAAAATGATTACAATTCATTAAAACATTTTGAAATGCACTTAGCGCTTCCTGACTATTTTCCATCAGGATATTACTCTGTTTCACAATTGAACTCAAGTGATGTAGCCGGAAATTATACTAATGTTTTTATGGTTAAGGACACAGCTAATTTTCATATAAGGCCAGGTAAGATAGATACCTTTAAAGATTTAAGAGATAGTTTATATGTCAAAACAGCCTATCCTGATTATATTGCTCCGGAAATAGATTTAAACAGGATTAATATTGTTGCTAAACCCACAAATCCTCTGTCTCCAGATGGAGAAACTAGAGTTGATATTTCGTTATTAATTAGAGACTTGTCTGATTTTCCAACTCATGAATCTGGTGCCAAATTAATACGATATGTTTTGAGAGATCCATTGGGTGTTGAACACAGTTATAGTAGTTGGAATGATAATATGTTATTGAATTATTATAGTTTAAAACCAGATGGTAATTCAGAATGGAAATTAATTAATCTAGATATTTTACTTCCAAAAGGTTCACCGCCTGGGAAATGGGGTATATCTTCGATGCAAACAACAGATAGAGCAGGAAATTTTAGAAATTATTCATTTGTTGAAATTGTTCGATTTGATGTAATTAAATCGGATATAAAATTGGAAGAAGTTTTAGTTGCAAAAATTACAAATAAAGTTGTCAATACAAAAAATGTAAGTTCAATTAGTGCTGAAATTAGTTGTAAACCATGTCAAGGAAATAAATATGTTTATCAAGTTTATAGCTTGTTAGGGGGTAATGTAGTAAGAGGTGAAGGTGTATTTGCTTCAAATTTTGTAGCACTAGAGTCAATTAATTTAACCGGAGTTTTAGACGGAATTATAAAGTTGACAGTTCAGGTTACAGATAATCAAAATCAACTTATTGCAACAACAACAACAGATTATACTAAAGATACGGTATTACCCAAAGGGTATTATTTAAAATCAAATTTACAAGATACGGGATCAAGTAATGTCGATTCAATTGTGTTTAAAGTGCTTGCTGAAAATGTCGATTTAAACGGTGCCTATAAAGTGTTGTTTGAACAAAAATCAACAACTAACAAGCAAGTAAATATTAAAAATTCATCAAATCCAAATGCTAATTTAACATTTGAGGGGGCTATTTCACAAACTGAAATAACATTGAATAATTTGAATCTTAGTAGTTTGAAAGATGGAATACTATCATCTACCATAATGATTACTGATCCTAATGGAAATAATGGAATACCATTAACTACCTATTATTATAAACTTGATGGAAAATTATCTGTTATAAATAAAACTACAGCAGTTAATGATTTTATAGAAGTTGATGAAGGAAAAGTTTCGACAGTATTGAAAAATGGAACGGCCAATTTATTAGAAAATGATTTTAAACTAAATACTAATTTGACACCAATTATTGTTTCTAATCCCATCAATGGTACATTAACAATAAATAATAATGGTACATTTAGTTATCTACACAACGGTTCAGAAACGCTGACTGATAGTTTTACATATAAAATTAATGATGGAACTACAGAAAGTAATTTAGCTACAGTACTTATAACGATTACTCCTGTAAACGATGCTCCCGTTGCTATATCGGATCAAATAGCTATTAAAAACAACGAATCTACTAATTTGTTATTTGGCGGGGCTTCATCAGTTTTAGCTAATGATACAGATGCTGAAAAAAATACACTTTCTGCAGTTCTTGTTACAGGTCCTTCTAATGGAATATTAACATTAAACAGTAATGGTTCTTTTGAATACAAGCACAATGGATCAGATACCGTTACTGACAGCTTTACTTATAAAGTTAATGATGGAAGCATAGATAGTAATATAGTTACTGTAAATATTACTATTGAAGCGTTTACTTTACCATTTGATAATTTTTCTATTGTTACAAAATCAGAATCTTGTTCAGGAAAAAACAATGGTGAAATTGTGATTAAAGCAACTAAAACGTATGATTATTTAGCAATAATTAATACTAAGAATTATAGTTTTACAAATAATAATTTAACATTATCAGATTTACCACCAGGTGTCTATAATGTTTGTTTGGGTATTGTAGGGAAATCATTTAATCAATGTTTTGTAATTACCATTGGAAAAGGTGGGTCATTAACAGGCAAAACTTCTGGGGTTTCTTCCAATAAAGTAGCTATTGAAATTACGGAAGGTACAGCTCCTTTTGAGGTGCTTCTTAATGGCAGTTCGCAATTTAAAACAGATCAATCTAATTTTATCGTGGATGTTAAACAAGGTGATCTTCTCATGGTCAAATCAGCTATTGTTTGTGAAGGAATTTTTTCAAAAGTTATTACAGAATTGACAAATGGAGTAGTAGCATTTCCTAATCCAACAAAAGGATTATTTGAAATAGCATTATCTACTGAAAAGAAAGAGATCTATGTGGAATTGTATTCAATCAACTCGGTATTAGTATTTAAAGGAATATGTCCAGTAGTACATCAAAAGGTACAATTAAATTTAGAAAACCAAACCAATGGAACATACGTAGCCAAAGTGTATTTTGAAGTGCCAACTAATCTAATTATTTTAAAAAATTAACAATGAAAAAGAATATATTATACGGCGTATTATTTAATTTTTTGTTGCTTTCTTGTAGTGGAGGAGGAGATGAACCAGTTATAGAACCTCAAAATGCAGCACCATCAATTCCAAATTTGATAAGTCCATCTCTTGCTAAATTATGTATAAACAATACAGTTGGTTTTGAATGGAGTATTTCAACGGATGCTGAAAAACACCCAATTGTATATCAGTTGCAAATTGCTACTGACAATCAATTTACACAAATTGTAAATACTTCTGAAGTTTCTAACCCAACGCAAACAGTAACTCTAGATAAGGGTAAGGCTTATTATTGGCGAGTTAAAGCAACAGATTCTAAAGGGGCGTCAAGTGCTTACTCCTCAACATACAGTTTTTATACTGAAGGGACTGCAATTGCTAATCATGTTCCGTTTGCACCTCAATTGGTTTCTCCTACAAATAATTCATTAATTACAGGTACTACGACTACTTTAAAATGGTCGGGATCTGATGTGGATGCCACCGATGCCCTCTCTTTTGATGTTTACCTTGGGACCGATGCTAATCCAACCACTAAAATAGTAGAAAATAAAACTTCAACATCTGTCGATGCGACCTTATTAGCATCCAAAATTTACTATTGGAAAGTAGTTGTTAGAGATAATAAGGGTGGAGAAACAATGGGACAAATTTGGAGTTTTAAAACAAATTAATTGTACTTAATGTTAGTAATTAGCGCCTTATTTGTAAGAATAAGGCGCTTTTTTATTACGCAGAGTTATTAACAATTTAATGTTGAAAACTTTAATTTATAAGTACTATTTTTTTAATCAATGGTAAAAAACAAGAATGTGCCATTGGGATAAAGTAATTTAGTAAAATTATTATGTTTAGAGTCTACTGTAGTATGATGTATTTATTAATAAAGTACATTTTAGTGTTTTAGTTTTAAACTATTTATTGCAATAAATTACCAAAAATAGTATGAAAAATCCCCACATGTTTCAATCTGTTCTAATCGCTTTATGTCTTTTAGTTAGCGTTCCTTCTTTTTCTAAGGAATTAGATTTAAATTCAAACCCAATAGTTGTTCGTGCACTTGCACCCACTATTACATCATTTTCTCCAGTTGAAGGGTATGCTGGTTCAACTGTTACAATTATTGGAACAAATTTCACTAGTAGTTCGATTGTTAAAATAGGTTCAACAACCTTGTCTAGTAGTGCTATTCAATTTGTTTCATCAACAGAATTGCGAGTTGTAATTCCCTGTGGAATTTCCTCTGGAGTGATCGAAGTTGATGAGGTAATCTCGGCAGCTACGTTTAGATATAAACCAGCATTAATCTCAACTGTATTGCCTAATGTTTCGTATTGTGTGGGATCGACAGTACCTTTAGTGACAGTTAGCGGAGATGCAATAGGGGCTCAATTGACTTGGACTAATACCAATTCAACAATAGGTCTTGTATCAAGTGGGTCGGGGAATATACCCACATTTACAGCTACAAATGCTACCAATCAACCTATTTCAAGCACTATTCAAGTTACACCTACTATAAATGGCTGTGCTGGAATAACTAAAGAATATGTTATTACTATTAATCCAAAACCAATTTTGAATACGATTTCCTCACAACAAGTTTGTAAGGGGACGACAATTAGCACTATTGATTTAACAGCCAGTTCTCCTTTAAATGGTTCAGGTACATCGTATACTTGGAGTGCAACAAATGCAAATTTGATAGGATTATCAACTCCTAGTGGTACTACATCTCCAATACCTTCTTTTGTGACTACAAATGTTTCAAATAGTACCATAATTTCCCAGTTTACGATTACCCCAAGTTACGCTGGTTGTGTTGGAGATTCAAAAATTTTCAATATTACAGTAGAACCTTCAAGTGTAGCGGGGACGATATCGGGACCTTCTGCAGTATGTTCTGGGGTTGCCTCAGGAACATTAACTTTAAATGGCAATGTTGGTTCGGTAGTGAAATGGCAATCTTCTTTAGATAATTCTATTTGGACTGATATTAGTTCAACGTCTTTGACTTTAAATCCCGGGATTTTGACTAATCCAACTTACTTTAAAGCAATTGTAAAAAGTGGTAGTTGTTCAGAAGTTACAACTTCTCCCTATTTAGTAACTATTAACGCATTGCCTACAGTAAATGCAGGAATTGATCAAACAGTTTGCTCTGGTAATTCGGTTACTTTATCTGGAAGTGGTGCGACAAGTTATTCATGGAGTAATGGGGTTACTAATAACACTTCATTTGTACCTTCCACTTCAGGAACTTACACTGTTACAGGATTTGGTGCAAATGGCTGTTCTAATACTGATCAAGTTTTAGTGACTGTGAATGCATTACCAACTGCACCTTCAGCAGTTGCTCAAACTTTTTCAACATCACAAAACAAACTAGTAGGGGATTTAATTATTACTAGTTCGGGTGTACCGGTCTGGTACAATGCAGCATCAGGTGGAGCAACTTATGCTAGTTCTGCAACCTTAACTACAGGAACTTATTATGCTGCTCAAAAGGTTAATGGTTGTGAAAGTTTGACCAGAACCGCTGTTCCAGTTGCTATTTTTACTGACTCAGTAGGAGGGAGTGTTTCAGGCACTACTACGGTTTGCTCTGGAGTAAATTCTACAAACTTAACTGTGGCTGGTTTTTCAGGTAGTATTGTGAAATGGCAATCTTCATCTGTTATTGATTTTTCAACTAACGTAACTGATTACAATATACAAAATGCAACCTATACAGCTACTAATTTAACATCTTCAATGTATTTTAGAGCAGTGGTGCAAGGCGGAGCTTCGACCTCATTTTCATCACCAGCTTATATAGCGGTATCTTCCTCATCTAATGGAGGAACTTTAGCTGCAATAAATACAAGTGTATGTAAAAATATAGTAGGTGGTGCCATTAACTTAACAGGTAAATTAGGAGAAGTTCTTCAATGGCAACAATCAACAAATAGCGGTGCAACTTGGTCTGATATTGCCTCAACGGCTACAACTTTTACGGCGCCAGCATTGGTTCAAACAACACAGTTTAGAGTTGAAGTTAAGAATGGGGTTTGTCCTTCTTCTTTTTCAAATGCAGTTAGCATCCAAGTAAAAGACACTCCTGTGGTTACCGATTTTCCTAATCAAGAAATCTGTATCGGAAACACTAGAACTTTTGGAGATGCTTTTGTCGCTGGTCATACCTATTCATTGACATCAAATTTAGGATACTCAAGTACTACTAATTTATCTTCTGTATTATTTAATAGTGTAGGAACTCAGGTTTTTACTTACACAGTAACGAATACAGCTTCAGGTTGTTCTATTCAAGATCAATTTGAGGTAACAACATTTTCACTTCCTGCTGCAACAGTACTATCTAATAGAACCATTTGCGAAGGAGATGTAGTAAATCTTGGAGCTAGTGCTGTAACTGGAAACACATATTCTTGGTCAAGTAATCCATCAGGTTTTACTTCTTCAGTTGCTAATCCATCAGTAACTCCTACTGCAAATACCACTTATACTTTAGAAGAGACCAATTCAGTAACTGGTTGTTCTAAAGTAAATAGTGTTCAAATAACAGTTCAGCCTTTACCTATAATTAGCATTACCGGAGCACCTGAAATAAGCATTTGTGAAACAGCAACTAATCAAACCATTATCGCGTCTATTGCAAATTTATATGCTTCCTATAATTGGGAAGTAATACCAGCTAATGGAGGTAGTTTGGCAAATGCAAATAGTTTGAATCCGATGTTTACACCGAGTTCTATTGGTATTGCTAATGGGTTTGTTATTGTACGTTTAAATGTAACAGGACAAAACCCTTGTAACACTATAGTTAGTGAAGATGTAAAAATCACCATAGATAAAACAACAGTTGATTTAGGGCCAGATCGAATAGTTTGTGAGGGACCAATTAATATTTCATCTACTATTCAAAATGCAGGAACTATTTCATGGAGTCATGACGGAGGAGGTAGTATTGTAAACTCAACTATTACTACAGCGACTCCTATATATATACCATCTACATTAGATAGAGATCAGCCTGTAACCTTTACCGTTACCGTTACCCCAAGTAATGGTTGTGGACCGGATGTTACTGACACCGTTATCTATAAAATTAATGGTGCTCCAACAGTTAATGCAGGTTCGAGTGCTACAGTTTGTGAAACAAGACAATCTTATCAGTTAAATGGTTCCAAAGCATATACTGATTCGATAGTTTGGTCGCATGATGGAACTGGTACACTAGATAATCCAACTGGCATATCTCCTAATTATTTTTTTAGTGTATCTGATATTTCAAGAGGTTATGTAAATTTCACTTTAAAAGGAGAAAAATTAGGTTGTACAGAAGCTATTAGCATGATGACTATTACGATTTTGAAAAATCCGGTAGCCAATGCAGGTACAGCACAAACCATTTGTCAAGGTCAAACGGTTTATCTTTCAGGTTCAGCACCTAATAATGGCTCAGTTAGTTGGTCAAAAAGCTCAGGAAGTGGTGTATTAAATAATACAACCACTTTGACACCCAACTATGTTTCTTCAGCATCAGATTCTGGAACTATTACTTTTACTTTAACTGCGCAACCTCAATCTCCGTGTACTGTTCCTTCAGTAGCAACTACAACCGTAACGATAATTCCAAAACCAACAGCCAGTATTAGTGTTGTTAATCCACAAATTTGTGAGGGAAGTAGTTATACAGTAAATTCAGCGAGTGCATCTAATTACGAAACTATAGAGTGGACAGCATCAAATTCAGGGGGAAGTTTTACAGGTGCTAATACATTATCACCAACTTATATCCCTGGGGCAAATGATATCAATAATGGTTCAGTAAAATTAATTTTAACAGCCAAGAGAATTTCTCCATGTACAGTTGATGCTATAGCTGAAGTTAATTTAATAATAAATAAAATTCCAAGAATTACCGTAGTTAATTCAGAACAAGAAATTTGTTCGGTTGCAGGTGTTGCAGTCCCAATTTCGGGTACAGGTGCCTATTCTGGAATTGCTGCATCCAATTATGATTCTTTAGTTTGGACAACATCAGGAAGTGGTAGATTTACAACTCCATCTCCATTAAATACAACCGCAACGAATTCCTATATTCCAGATGCAGCTGATTTGGAAAGAGGTTCAGTTATTTTAACCTTAACTGCATCTAGAATCCCAGCGAATTGTAATTCATCGACTACCAATACGATTACTTTAAATTTTATTAAGAAACCTGAAGTGAATGCTGGACCAGATACAACCATTTGTGAAAATGTAAAATATACAACAACTTCTGCCATAGCTACTAACTTTTCTACTTTGGTTTGGTCTTCTAATGGAAGTGGAACTATTGATAATCCTAGCTCGTTGAATGGTATGGTTTATACACCATCAGCTACTGATATTGCAAATGGATCTGTTACTTTGACTTTAACTGCCAATGGAAATTCTTGTCAAGCACCAGTTACCAATGATGTTATCATAAGTTTCCAAAAACTACCTGTAATTTCAACTGTGGCAAGTGCTTCTATTTGTAAAAGTGCTAATCAATATGCTGTAAGTGGAACAACAATTACGAATACTTTTTTGGCGGGATCAATACATTGGACATCAAGTGGAACAGGCTCTTTTACTACGACTTCTGATCTAAAAAATCCGATCTATATTCCATCAAATATTGATAAAACAAATGGTTCTGTTACATTGACCATGTATGTAATGCCATCAAGTCCATGTGCTACAGAACAATCCAAATCATTTGTATTAAGTTTTATCACTGAGCCAGTAGCTAGTGCCGGACCTAGTTTAACACAATGTGATTTGCCATTTACAATTACGACTGCAACAGCTACTATGAATACAATTAGTAGTTTGAGATGGACCACATCGGGAACAGGGACATTTAATGTAGATAATACCATTAATCCAACCTATACACCAACAGCTTTGGATGTCCAAAATTCACCAATTACATTAACACTGACAGCTTATCCAATTGCACCTTGTGCAGTTCCTTTGGTTACAACAACCGTAGTTAATTTGGTTAAATCTCCAATTGTAAATATAGTAACTCCTCAAGCTACAATTTGTCAAGATGCTACTAATGTATTGGTTTCAGGAACTACAGTTGCTAATGCAGCGTCTTATATTTGGACTTCAACGACTGGAACTACGATTTCTAATGCGACTTCATTAACACCTTTGGTGACACCAAGCGCAACGGATATCTCAAATGGTTATATCGATGTTACAATCACTGCAACACCTAATGCTCCTTGTAGTACTAATGTTGTAAAGACAGTGCGTATTCCAGTGCAACGTCAACCAACTGTGAATGCAGGTGCTTCTCAAACGATTTGTCAAGGTAATATACTAACTACTTCAGATGCCATAACCACTAACGTGACCAATATCAATTGGAGTAATAACAGTGGAGATGGCCAATTTACTACCTCAAGAACAACTAGAGTAGTTGAATATACTCCAGGTCCAAATGAAATTGCTAGCGGAAGGGTTTTATTGACCTTAACTGCTGATGCCATTGCTCCTTGCGTAGGAACAGTCACATCAACTATTGAACATTTAATTACTAAAAATCCAGTAATTACAGTTAATCCAACGGAAGTTACCATTTGTGAAACTGCTACTTATCAAGTACCATTGAGTCAGATTAATGTAATTAATCCAACGTCAATTGCTTCTGTACAATGGACTACAACTGATCAAAACTCTCTTACTGGTGTTTCGACTTTTACACCTGTGTATACACCCTCAGATGCAGATATTACTGCTGGTTATGCTATTTTAACATTGACGGTAACTCCAATAAATCCTTGCGCAACGCCAATTGTTAAGACTATACGAGTAAATATTACCAAAAAAGCTACAATTGATACTACTCAAGCCAATTCTACTTTTTGTGAGAACACCCCAAAACAATTGAATGCAGTTTTTGCTAATCATAATTCAGCAACGATTAGTTGGAGAATTGTTTCTGGTTCAGGAACACTATCTGGAATTAACACAGCTACTCCTATATACACCCCTGATGTATCTAGTACTACTGTGATTATTGAGGCTAGTGTAGCAAGCAACTCTCCATGTACTGAAATTACTACGTCTCAATTCACATTGAATGTGATGAAGAAACCAATAGTGACTTTTGGAAAATTGGTGGATACAATTTGTAACACTCAAACTTCCTACTCGCTTAATGGGAATTCTGTGACCAATACCACTACAAGTACTACTTATTTATGGACTACAACCGGTACAGGTACTTTTTCAGATAATACTGAATTAGTAACGACATATAATTTTTCAGCTACTGATTTAGCCTCAAGTACTCCTATTAAATTGAGGTTGTTAGCACAATCAGATGTATTATGTGCTTTAACTGACTACAAAGAGATCACCATTACGATTAAACCTGCTCCAACGGTTACAACTGCTGCAACAGCTGTACTTTGTGAAGGAAGTGTATTTGCAGCTACTGCAATACCAACAAATCAAACTTCGGTGCTTTGGACTACCGTTGGAACTTCTAATGGGACTTTTACAAATGCTAATACAGTCAATGCATTATATACCCCAGGAACTAATGATACGGCAAGTTTTACATTGCGATTTACTGCTTCTGGAGACCCAGTTTGTGCGGCTGCATCGACTACTAAAACCGTAACGATCCAACCATTACCAATTTTAGAAGCTGGATTAGAATCGAGACATAATTGTTCTGGAGAGCCTTTCGTTATTACTGGAGTCACGGGTCAAAATTTAGCTACAATTACATGGAGTTCTAGTTCTAGTTCAGGTACTAATAGAGGAACATTTAGTAATCCTTCAATTTTAAATCCTACTTACACACCAAGTGCTGCAGAGGTAGCGGCAGGTACTCCAATCACGTTGACGGTTTCAGCTACTGCTGTTGCACCTTGTTCTAGTCCAGTCACAGATTATATAATTTTAGATTTGGATCCGAAACAAGTTGTAAATGCTGGTCTAGACCAAACAATTTGCGAAGGAAATACAGTAGCAATAACAGGTAATTCAACCCATGCTTCAAGTGTGTTTTGGACAAGTAGTTCTACAGGTACATTTGCTAATGCAAATTCGGCAGTAACAACCTATCAACCAAGCGCAGCTGATATTTTAAATGGTTCAGTTACTTTAACTTTTCATGGGATTAGTGATTCCAATTGTCCAGAAGTAATCGATACAATGGTAGTTACTATTTTAAAGAAACCAACAGCTAATGCTGGATCAGCAGTTTCTATATGCGAGGGAACTACTTATACTTTAGTAAATGGTGAAGCATCAGCTACTAATTATGCTGCAATTAGATGGACTGCAACAGGCCCAGGTACTCTAGATGCTAGTACAGTTCAAACTTTGAATCCTACTTATAATCCTGCTCCGGGGCAAACTGGAGATGTAACCTTGACATTATCAGCAACGGGTTATAGCCAATGTGGAATCAATGCTGTTGCGTCAAAAACGATTTCAATTGTACCAAAACCGGTGGTTACAAGTCCTGCTTCTAGAACTGTTTGTCAGGGACAAACACTTACATTAACAGCGACAGAAGTAACAGCGTCTAATTACAGTGCATTAACATGGACTTCATCTAATGGAATAGGTAGTTTCGCGCCTAGTTCTACTACAGCAACGATTTATACACCTACTGCAACTCAGTCAGGTAATGTAATTTTACGACTAACAGCTACTCCTTTAAATTCGGTTTGTGCCAATGTTTTTTCAGAGGTAGCAGTTACTATTATTCCTAGTCCGATAGTCAATGCTGGTTTAGATGCTAGTATTTGTCAAACGGCTACCCATACTATTTCTGGTGCAAGTGTTCCGTCAGGCAGTACTTTTGATTGGGTAATTGCAGGGCCGGCGACTATTCGTCCTGGAACCGAAACTACTTTGTCACCAGTTGTGGTTCCAAATGGAGGCTCATCGGGTACAGTTACTTTGACTTTGACAGTTCAAGGCGCAGCGCAATGTCCAACACCAGTATCTGATACGGTAACAATTACAATTTCACCAATGCCAAGCGTAGATGCAGGGGTAAATCAAACGGCTTGTGAAGGAGTTGCCTTTGTAGGGCTAACCGGAACAGCTACTAATGGAACTAATTATTCATGGTCGTCAGATGGTGCTGGAAGTATTCAAACCACTACCAATCCACTTCAAGCAAAATACATCCCCAATCCTTCAGATTATGCAAATGTTTCTGGAGTAAATACCATAACCTTATTTTTAACTGCTGCGGGGACTAATGGATGTTCTCAAGCTGTTGATTCAATGCGTTTAACTTTGTATTCTAAACCTCAAGTATTTGCAGGAATTGATCAAACAGTTTGTCAATCAAGCACAGTGAGTTTATCTGATGCAACTGTAAGTAATTATAGTACAGTTACATGGACTACATCAGGAAATGGAACCTTTAATTATGCTAATTCAAATGGAGGAATCCGACCTACCTATACATTTGGGTCTAATGATTTGTCAACAGTGACTTTAACAATGTCGGCAATGCCAAATGCCAATTGTTCTCAAGTAGCACTTACAGATCAAATGGTAATCACAGTGAATCAAAATCCTAGTATTCAAGCTTCGTCAACTGAAGTTACAATGTGTGGAGAAACATTTACATTACCCGATCTAATAACGGTTAATAATTCGGCTTCACTTAGTTGGTCAGATACAACAGGTTTAAGTGCTTTAGGTACAATAACTAATGGTGCTACCGAAACACCAACCTTTACTCCAACAACTGCTGAAATAACTAACGGATTTGTTAATCTTACTGTTACCGCCCAACCCCTTAGCGGTTGTTCAACAACGGCTTCACAGGTAATCAAAGTAAATTTGAAACCAAAAGTAACTGCTAATGCGGGAACTGATATTGTAGTTTGTCAAGGTAATCCGATAATTTTAAATAATGGAGCTACTACTACTGCAACTTTATATCGCTGGACAGAAAACGGTACAGGTACAATAAAAGCTTCATCTATCAATACATTATTTCCAGAATACCTTCCAGGTACTAACGAAACAGGTGTTATCACATTGACTTTACACGCAACTAATCCTAGTCCTTGTTTAGGGGAAGTAGTAGACACTATGACGGTTACAATTTCTCCTCAGCCTACAGTTAATGCTGGGGCAGATGCAACAATTTGTGAAACATCATCCTACAGTTTAGTAAATGCAATAGCAGCTAATTACGATAACCTTTCCTCTAATTTGGTTTGGGTAGCTTATAGAGATGCTAATGGTGTAAATCTAGCTAGCGGTACTTTTTCTAATATTCATTCAGTAAATCCAACTTATACACCAAGTGCTGCAGATATTGCTTTAGGAAAAGTGTATCTTACATTGAAAGTGGCGAGTACTTCTTGTAGCAGTTTAGTGGCTGATACTATGGAATTAACTATTGCTCCAGGAACAGGTGTTAATGCAGGTATTAATGCTTCTATTTGTGAAGGAAGTTCATTTGTTTTATCCCAAGCTACTGCAGATAATATTGCTACTTTAAGTTGGACTAGTGCACAAAATAGTACAGGTAATTCAAGTGTTGCATACCAAGCAGGATCATTTTCTGATGCAACAGCATTGAATCCAACTTATATTCCGAGTTCGGATGATGTTAATTTAGGTTATGTTTATCTAAAATTGACTGGATCAAGTAACTCTACTTGTCCATCTAATACAAGTGTTATACGTTTAGATATTGTTAAAAAACCAACTGTATCAGCTAGTGATATTCAAATGTGTATTAATACACCACAAATAACATTGTCGGGTACAGCTTCAAATTATCAATCTGTAAATTGGAGTGTACAAAGTGGACCAGGCAGCATAATTGCTAACTCTAGTTCCCCTTTTACCCCGGTATATGTGTCAGGATTATCTACAACTGAAACAACTAGTAAAACCGCAGTGGTTCGTTTGTATGTAAGTCCAAAGTTAGGATGCCCATCTACTACTGCAGTATATGAAGATATTACTATTAATATTCAAGCTCTACCTGTTGTTGAAGCAGGTGTAAGTGGTACAACTTGTTATATAGCTGGTCAATCAATCGAAGCCTTTTCAATAACCGGTACAACTGTTGCTAATGGAGGTACACAGAATTGGACTACTTCTGGTTCAGGTACATTTACATTAGGAAATCCGGTTTTATATAATTCATTTAGTAATAATTGTACTTCTGAGGTTTTAACTTTGACTGTAAATGGAGTAGGAGCATGTAGTACAAGTACTAATTCAGACTCAGTTACTCTTACGGTTAATTGTTCTATTCCTAATTTAGGCCCAGTAACTTCAAGTGCTGGAAATAGCATCTGTCAAAGCTCAAGTTCGACAATTACTTATACCGTTCCAGTTAATTCAAGCGTTGTAAGTTATAATTGGTCAGTTCCATCAGGAGCAACAATAGTATCGGGTCAAAATACCAATACTATTACAGTACGATATGGAATTGGTTCTGTTTCAGGAAATGTATCTGTTTTTGGATCTAATGGTTGCGGTAATGGTTCTATATCAACATTTGCAGTTACAGTAAATGCACTTCCTACAGCCACTACTATTAGTGGACAACAATCAGTTTGTGAAGGAACTACAGGTGTAGAATATACTGCTTTGGCATTACCTGGAGCTACTAATTATTCATGGACACTTCCAAACGGAAGTACAGTTTTAACAGGAACAAATACCATTACAATTAATTATCTATCCAATGATACCTCAGGAAACTTAAGTGTTATTGTTAGTAATGCTTGTGGTGCTGGCCCTGTTTCATCGAACTACCCAATTACAATGGTTGCTAGACCTAGTTTGTCTAGTGTTTTAAACCCTATTGCAATTTGTAGTGATACTTCTTTTGATTATGTGCCAACATCAGCAACATCAGGTACTTCTTTTGCATGGACAAGAGCTATTCAAAGTGGTATAACGAATCCAACTGCTTCTGGTAATGGTAATATTAATGAAACGTTGATTAATACAACTTCAAATACGATCAATGTAATTTATCAATATACCCTCACGGGTCCTAATCCAACAGCTTGTTCTAATGTAGCAACGGTAACAGTTGCAGTTAAACCAATCCCAAGTTTGACTTCTTCAGTAAATCCAGTAGCCATTTGTTCAGGAACTACGTTTAATTATACTCCTACTACAACTACATCAGGAGTGATAAACTGGACACGTGCATCTGTGGTTGGAATAACTGAATCAGCTAGTTCTGGAACAAGTACAATTAGTGAAGTATTATCTAATTCAACTTCATCAAGCAAGACAGTGGTTTATTCTATTGTTTTACCTACGAATAGTTCAGGATGTTCTAAAATTATTGACTTGTCTGTAGTAGTCAATCCTTTGCCAACTGCATCAATCTCAGGAACAGTTTCAGTTTGTAAAAATGATACTAATCCGTTAGTTGTATTAACTGGTGCTAATGGTACAGCTCCTTACACTTTTACTTATACAATTAATGGCGGAGCTAATCAAACGATTGTTAGTAGCGTTGGGAATACAGCTTCACTAACTAATTCAACAGCTACTTCAGGAACTAAAGTGTATAATTTAATCAGTGTTCAAGATTCTAGTTCAACTTCTTGTTCGCAATCACAAACAGGTGCTGCAACAGTTATAGTTAATCCAACTCCAATATTAGTAGTAAACCAGCCTGCAGCAGTTTGTGTACCAAACACAGTAGATATTACAGCTACAACTACTGGTTCAGATTCAGGATTAACTTATACTTATTGGAAAGATGCTTCGGCAACACTTCCATATACAACACCTACCACATCTGGTACAGGGACCTATTATATTAAAGCTACCAGCAGTTTTGGTTGTTATGATATAAAATCAGTTGCAGTAGTTGTTAATCCGTTACCATCTGCAACAATAAGTGGTACGACTACAATTTGTAGCAATAGTGTTAGTCCATTAATTACATTTACTGGTAGTGGAGGTACAGCTCCTTATACATTTAGATATGCTATTAATGGTGGTACTCCACAAATTATTACCACCTCAAATGGCAATACTGTAACAGTACAAGCTTCTACTGCAACATCAGGTATTTTTAATTATAATTTATTGAGTGTTCAAGATTCAAGTGCATCAGCTTGTATTCAAAACCAGACCGGTTCTGCTGTAATTACAGTAAATCCATCTCCACAAGCAACTATTACCGGTACTCGATCAGTTTGTACTACAAGTGCTAATCCTATTATCACATTTACAGGTTCTAATGGGACTGCCCCTTATACATTTACATATTCAATCAATGGAGGGGCAAATCAAACTATTACCTCTGTAGATGCAATAGCCACACTTACTGTACCAACTACAACAGTTGGTATTTATACTTATAATTTGGTAAGTGTTACTGATAGTAGTTCTACTACTTGTTCTCAATTACAAACAGGAAGTGCAGTAATCACTGTAAATCCATTACCTACATTAATAGTTACAAATCCAGCTGAGGTTTGTGTTCCTAATACAGTTAATTTAACAACTACTACTATAGGTTCAAGTGTAGGTTTAACCTACGGATATTGGAATGATAATGGTACAACTATAGCAATAGCTGATCCATCTGCAATTGCTACTTCAGGGACTTATTTTATTAAAGGAACAGATGCTAATGGTTGTTTAAATGTTAAGCCAGTTGTTGTTAAAATTAATCCTTTACCTTCGGCAACAATTTCAGGATTGACTAATTATACGGTTTGTCAAAATGATGCGCAGCCTATTATTACATTCACAGGATCTAATGCGACTCCTCCTTATTTATTCCAATACAGAATTAATTCGGGAGCAGTTCAAACTGTGTCAACAACAGCTTCTAGTAGTACAGTTTCATTGGCAATACCAACAACAACTGTGGGTAATTACACTATTACTCTTTTAAGTGTTAGAGATTCGAGTCCGTCAACTTGTTTGAATACATCTATAACTTTACCTAGTGAAGCATATGTCAACGTACAACAAGGTGGTACAATTGTTCCGCAAAGCGGCATGATTGTTAGCCAAACACTCTGTCAAGGTAGTGAAATGAATCCTGCAGTTTTTACAATTGGAGGATCGGCAACTAGTGCTTTTGTTACTAATTTGCCTACTGGAGTTAATGCGGTATACAATCCAGTATCACAAACACTAACTATTTCTGGTAGCCCAACTGTTTCAGGAGTGTTTAATTATGTAATTCATACAGCGGGTTCAGTAAACGGTTGTGATAGCAATTATAATGGTACTCTTACTATTAATGCTAATGATACAATTACGGTGTTGACCCCAACAACTGTAGATCAGAAAGTATGTCTTTGTACTCCAATTAAACCGATAACATATAGTCTTGGAGGAGGAGCCACAGGAGGCGATGTTATTTTCTCTCCACACGCTCCTACTGGACTTATTTGGTCAATTGCGTCTAATGTTCTTACTATATCTGGAACATCTTGTGAAGTGGGAAGTTTTTCATACACTATCCAATCGTACGGAATTTGTGATCAAACTACTTATACAGGCAGTATTGAAATTAATCAAAATGCAACAGTAAGTTTAGTTTCAGGAAATCCTAATCCTACATTATGCGTAGGTTCGACTTTGTCTATACCAATTAAATATGCGATAGCACCTTCTTCAGAGGTATTAAGTATAAATGGTACTTTGCCAGCGGGTCTTACTTTCAATTCGTCGACAGGACTTATTTCGGGGACTCCAACCCAAAGTGGTACATATCCATATACAATTTCACCATCAACCAATTGTGGTTCAAGTTTATCTGGTGTGATTAAAGTGAATCCTCTGCAATCAATAGTTTTATTGTCTGGAAATACAAGCCAATCGGGTTGTGTTAATAATGCAATTGACACTATATTGTTTAGTATTCCTGATAGTGTTACTGGTGTAAATATTAATCCTGTATTACCAAGTGGATTAACTGCTGTTGTAAATAACGGAATAGTAACTATCTCGGGAACACCAACAGTACCAACAAGTTTACCTCAGAACTATGTAATTACTACTCAAGG
Organism: uncultured Flavobacterium sp.; assembly: GCA_964457505.1. Taxonomy (GTDB): domain Bacteria; phylum Bacteroidota; class Bacteroidia; order Flavobacteriales; family Flavobacteriaceae; genus Flavobacterium. The sequence goes on along the minus strand of CAYWFQ010000003.1, from coordinate 21,364 downwards.
AGGTTGTGGTGCAACAGCAAGTACAAGTATTAGTTTAGACATAAAACCTGCCGGTACAATTACTTTCTTAAGTGAATTGACAACGGTGAATCAAGCAGTTTGTTTAAACGGTCCTATTCAACCTATTCGTTTTGCTATAGGGGGTGGTGCAGTAGGAATTGTTGCTCCAACATTACCAAAAGGAGTCTCTATTACTTTTGATCCTTTAACTAGTATTTATACTATTGAAGGGAATCCAGTTGAAAATGGAACATTTACAATTCCAATTACGACTACTGGATGCAACCTAACGGAGATAATTACAATTACTAACGTTAATTCAGCAGTTTCAATAGATTTGACATCTGCTACAGGTTCTGATTTGCAAACACTTTGTCAGACTAATTTTAACTCCCCTATAAATCCTATAAAATACACTGTTTTTGGGGCTTCAGGAGTTACAGTTACTGGATTACCAACAGGAGTTACAGCTACATATACATCAGGTACAGGAGAGCTTGTTATTAGTGGTACACCTACCCAAGCTGGAGTATTTAATTATACCATTACTTCATTACCATGTAGTGTAGTTAAGACAGGAGTGTTAAAAGTATCGGTTCCAATGTTTATAACTAATGAAATAGTAACTAATGTTAGTTGTAGTACCTCTAGCAATGGTGCTATTTCAGTTACAATTATTGGAGGAGTTTCTTCGAATGGGGCGTATGCAGTTCATTGGTCAGGTCCAAACGGATTCCAACAAAATCTAACAAGTATCACAGGTTTGGTTGCAGGGGATTACACTCTTACAGGAACCGATGCGGTAGGTTGCCCATTACCAACAAAAACTTACACAGTATTACCAGCAATACCAATAAATATTTCGTTAGTATCAACAACTAATGTAAGTTGTAATGGTTCGTTAGGATGCGCTAATTTTAACTATTCAGGAGGAAGTGGCATTTATACTCGATTCTTGTTACAATATTTAGATCCTTCATCACAAGTATTAAATACGGTGGTGCCTCTAAATAATAATTATTTTAATATTTGTAATCTAAAAGCAGGATTGTATTATCTGACAGTAACAGATAGTAATAATTGTACAACTGAACCTTATTTATTTACAATTCAAGATTTTAGTACGTTACATATTGATTCGGTAAGTTTAGACGAGAAATTATGTTCTAATACTTCAGGTAAAGTAAGGGTAATTGTATCTAGCCTAGATAGTAATCTTACATTCTATTATAATAATACAATAGTTTCTCATTTGAGCTTAGGAAATAATACATATGAATTGTCTGTTTCAAATCCAACAACTCCTACAGGAATTATTAAAGTAATGAATAGTCAAAATTGTTGGGATACAATAACAATTAATACTAGTATTGTAAATCCTCAATTAAGTTTTAGCTCTTTGAATTTAACAACTTATGGAAATATTTCGGTTAACGAAAGTGTTAAATTTACTAATGGACTGACTTCTACTACTATTCCTGCAGAATACGATCATGTAGTTTGGGATTTCGGTGACAACAGTCCGTTTAAAGTATTTTATAATCCAAAAGATATTAATCCAAACAGCTCGGGAGAAAGTATTACTACGGCATTCCATACTTATGCTATTGATGGATTGTATACAGTTACTTTAACTGTCTATAATAAATTTGGCTGTTCACGATCTATTTCTGAAATTATAACTGTAGGTCAAGGCGCAGGGATTATGTTACCAACAGCTTTCTCACCAAATAACGATGGCATTAATGATCTGTTTAGACCATCTATAATTGGTCTAAAAGAAGTAAGTATGTATATCTATGATAACTGGGGTAATCTTATTTATGAAATTACATCGGATACTGACTCACTTCCAACGGATTGGGGTTGGAACGGAATTGAAAAAGTAAATTCAGAACCAAAGAACGGTAATTACCGTTATTATATTATGGCTAAAGCTATCAATGACAAAATAATTGAGAAAGAAGGCCAATTCATGCTTATTAAATAAAATGATTATGAGAATTAAATATAGATACATATTATTTGTACTTGTAGTATTTCAAAGTGGTTTTGCACAAGATTTTGCAACAAAAAATCAAAATAAAGTAATTGGAACAATTAACCCAAGTTTTTATGGGTTTGGAGATTCCTCGAAAGCGGGTGTTTTATACAATACAGAAGGATATAATGAGGGAAGTAAGATTGAAACCCGATTTGGTTTTGTCAATCATTATTTTGCAGATAATGATTTCTCATTGGCTTTAGATGTTAATTCAACCAAGATTAGTCAATTAGGATTTTCAATAACGCAAGCTAACATCCATTACATTTACAAAGCACGTTTGACCTATGATTGGACATTTAATCCTTCCATTTCTGTTGGTTATGGAAATAGCAGATTGGATTACTCTTCATTAGTTTTTGAAGATCAAATTAATGTACTGACAGGATATATAGCGGGAATATCTAGAGATCCTGTTACTATTGATAATAAAATAAATTATTTAGATATAGGTGCTGGAGCATTGATTCATAACAATAGAAATTTGTTTTTTGGTTTCAATTTAAAACATATTAATCGCCCTGAAACATCATTCAATAGTGAATCAAGTAATAAGAAAGAAATGCTAATGTCTTTTCAGTCGGGTTTTGAAAAAGATATTAATCCTTATGGGCAAAGTAAATTTTTACCTGAGAACTCTTATTTATATTTATATAATTCATTTGCAAAGCAGGGTGCTAAGACTCGTATAGATTTGTATCAAGAATTGATATTAGGAAATGTTTCATTTGGAATTAATGAACATTTTAATAAATATGATGGATTTAGTGTTTCGCAAATAGGTACTTCGTTTAGTGTATTTATTGAAGAAATTGAAGTAGGTGCGAATTATTCTTTTGATATGAGTAGTAAAAAGACAGCAGGAACTAGTTATACTACTTTTGAATTGTATCTGACTTTTGATTTCAATCCATTTAAGAAAAACAGAAGAGGGAATAATAGTCGTTTTTATGATATGCAATAATCAGTATTTTATTACTATTAAAAAAGGCTACCAATTGGTAGCCTTTTTTAATATGTTAAGATTATAAATTAATACAAATCTGGAAATTGATTTGGTCTTGCTTCATTCATCATAGCATAAATTTTTTCATAAATATCTTCTGTAGATGGTTTTGAAAAATAATCTCCATCAGTTCCATAAGCAGGGCGATGCGCTTTAGATGTTAAGGTTTGTGGTTTACTATCTAAATACGAATAGCCATCTTGTACTTCTAAAATTTGTTGTAAAATATATGCTGAAGCTCCTCCAGGAACATCTTCGTCAATGACTAATAAACGATTCGTTTTCGCAATACTTTTTGCAATATCTTGATTGATGTCAAATGGTAACAATGATTGAATATCAATTACCTCACAATCAATTCCTATTTCAGCTAATTCAGTTGCGGCTTGTTCTACTAATCGTAAGGTAGAACCATAAGAAACTAACGTGATGTCTTTTCCTTCTCTTAAAGTTTCTACTATTCCAATAGGCGTTTTAAATTCACCATAATTCAAAGGTGCTTTTTCTTTCAATCGGTACCCATTTAAACATTCCACTACCAAAGCTGGTTCATCAGCCTCTAATAGTGTATTATAAAATCCTGCCGCTTGGGTCATGTTTCTAGGAACTAAAACATGAATACCTCTAAGTGCGTTAATAATCATTCCCATTGGAGAACCAGAATGCCAAATTCCTTCTAATCGGTGACCTCTTGTACGAATGATTAAAGGTGCTTTTTGTCTACCCGCTGTTCGGTATTGTAATGTGGCTAAATCGTCGCTTAAAATTTGAATAGCATACAATAAATAATCTAAGTATTGAATTTCTGCAATTGGGCGAAGTCCTCTCAAAGCCAATCCGATACCTTGTCCAATAATGGTAGCTTCTCGGATACCAGCGTCAGTAACACGTAATTCTCCGTATTTCTCTTGCATACCTTCGAGACCTTGGTTCACATCGCCAATATTTCCTGCATCTTCGCCAAAAACTAAAGCTTCAGGATATTTGGTAAATAAAGCATCAAAGTTATCTCTAATAATCATACGACCATCCGTATCAGCTATGGAATTCTCGTTGTATTTAGGTGCTATGGGCTCTATAGAATATACGTTTGAATTAGATTCAGAATGCAAATGGCTACTAAATTTTTCCTGAGTTATTGCAGTATAATTCTGAATCCATTTTGAAACTTCTGCTTTTCCGCCTTCATTGATTAATAAGCGCAACGCTTTTCGAGCGGTACTCAAAATTTCCTTTTTTAATGGATCTTTTATATTTTTTAAAACAGAAACGTATTGAAGTATTTTGATTTTATTCTGACTTGTTTCGGCTACTTTTTCAAGTAATGATACTAGTTCTTTTTGTTCGTTTAGGATGGGTTCAATAAATTCTTTCCAAGCTTCTTTCTTCCCTTCAAGAACTTCCTTTTTTGCATTAGAATCGATTTCATCTAATTCCTCTGGTGATGCTATATTTATAGCAATCATCCACAAACGCATTTGACTAATACAATCAAAGTCTTTTTCCCAAGCTAATCGATCAGCACTTTTATATCGTTCATGTGACCCAGAACTCGAATGTCCTTGCGGTTGTGTTAATTGAGAAACATGAATTAATACCGGTACGTGTTTTTCACGAGCTATATCTGCTGCTTTTTCATAAGTAGCAATTAAGTCGGCATAATCCCAGCCTTTTACTTTTACTATTTCAAATCCATTAGTATCTTTTTCTCTTTGATATCCTTTTAAAATTTCAGAGATAGATTCTTTAGTAGTTTGGTGTTTTGCATGAACAGAAATTCCATATTCATCATCCCAAACACTGATTACCATTGGTACTTGTAATACACCAGCGGCATTTATTGTTTCAAAAAATACGCCTTCAGAAGTACTAGCATTGCCAATAGTTCCCCATGCAATTTCATTTCCTTCATTAGAGAAGTTAGACGAATTAGTTATTCCAGGAACGTGTCTATATATCTTTGAAGCATAAGCCAATCCTAAAAGGCGAGGCATTTGTGCTGCTGTAGGTGAAATGTCTGAACTTGAATTTTTTTGTTTGGTTAAATTCTTCCAAGTTCCATCAGTGTTTAAACTATGGGTTACAAAATGACCTCCCATTTGTCTTCCTGCCGACATAGGTTCATAATCCAAATCAGTATGGCCGTACAATCCTGCGAAAAACTGTTTAATGGTTAATTTTCCTATAGCCATCATGAACGTTTGATCACGATAATAACCCGAACGGAAATCGCCATCTTTGAAAGATTTAGCCATAGCTAATTGAGGAACTTCTTTTCCGTCCCCAAATATCCCAAATTTTGCCTTTCCAGTAAGTACTTCTTTACGTCCTAAAAGACTACATTCTCTACTAGTGATAGCAGTTTTGTAGTCGTTTAAAACTTCAGTCTTGAAGTCTTCAAACGTTAATGTTGAATTTGTTTTTTCTTGTACCATAATTGATAAGGATGACATATTGCACAAATCTAATTAAAAACTACATATTTTCATACTATGTGTAAAAATTAAATTTAGCTTTTTGTAATCATTTTGGTTATTTGTACCTTTTTGTTGAATTATTATCGGTTAAAATATAATTTGTTAAATAAATATGTAATTTATTCTACTATTTTAACAGCGTGATTAAAACCATTTTCTATTGAACAAATTAATTAATGTCTTTGGAGAAAAAGTAATAACAAAACGAATTTTTTCATTGTAATTTTTTTGAGATAGCTCGAGTCCATTGTTTGAATAAACGGGTAGGTATAATTCAAAATAATCGGTTACTAAATTCAGTCGTATTCCGCTATCGTAAACCAACTTTCCATCTTTATTTGTATTCTTTACAACTCCTAAATCACCATATAATTCAATCCATCTCCAAATGTTGAAACTACCATTTAGTGTCCCCATCCATTGATTTGCGAAGGCGGTATTCAATTTCGATTTAAATCCTCCTTCAGCTTGGATGTATTGCTGACTAAAAAAACCACTGCTTTCAGATCTTCCATAAAAGTTATAATCAAAGAGATAATCAGTTGGTCTGTCTAAAGCAAAACTAAAATAGTCAGATTTAGCCTTATTATATAAAAACGTTCCTACAAACAAACGTAAATTTAATTGTCTATTGCTTTCAAAAAGTTTTCGATATTCAAATTCCGCTGCAATTTTACCAAAATTGCCCGCCAATTGGATATCGGCATTCGTACTAAAATGATTGGTAATTTCGGTTTTAGAATTCACGTAGCGAGCATTGAATACTGAATAATTAGAGTCTTTATTTGTTGGTATAAATGTGCTTTGTTCTCTATTTACAATGACTTGTCTTAGAATGATTGCCTCTTTGGTATTGTCTCTAAAATCGGGTTTTCTAAATCGTAATTCGATAGCAGGAGTAATTTTAGAATACCCTGCATCAGGAGCATAATGGAAATACGAACCAGCTAATAGATACCTTATTGAATATAATTTTCCGGTTCTTCGATTGTCATTAATAATAAAGATACCACCTCCAGATATGTTTTCAGATTTGGTTGAATAGGAGGGAGCAAGATCAAAAATAAAAGGTTTGTCTAAAATTGTTTTATTATGTAAACGTAATCCTGGAGAAAGTCCATCGTATAAATTATAAGTTAATGTGGGTACGTATAGAATTTGATTGTAATAGGGATCTTCTAAATCTTTCATGAATACACATTTAATTGGACGATTATTAGGGAAAAAGCCTTCTAATTTATTCCAATTATTTCGCAAATTGTATTCAGGTACTTCATTGTTGTAATTCAATATGATTTTATCAGCTTGTTTTCTAGGGATCGTAAAAGTACTGTCACACTCTTTTAAATCTAGCCAATCTTTGAATACTATTTCTTTCTTTTTTAATCCATAAATAGGAATTGGAATGGGTAAATCGGTTTTGTTTTTTATTGAAAATGTAATGCTGTCCTTGGTTTTGGAAACTTTAGCGAATTTATAATCAATTAATTCTCTCGAATGTACAATCGTTGAAAAAAACCAATCGATGTTTTTGTTTGTATTTGATTTTAATATGGTTTCAAAATCATTATCAGTAGTTTGTTGGGTTGTATTCAAACTGTAGAATTCACGAATACTTTTTTTGACAATTCCATTTTGAAGGTAATTATCCAAAAAACGAATACTTAAACCAGCTCTATATTTACTAGCTATTTGTTCGTTAAATTTAATGAGATCAGTTTTAGGACTTCCTAACGCTTGGTCTAAATTTTTCCTAGCCATTAGCATATAGAAATAGCTATATTGTTCGTTGAACTTTAGATTAGCTAAATTATAGCTTTTCAGAATTTTAATTTTTGATGCTTTACCAAGCATAGTAACTTGGGCATGATATTGTTCAATATACTGAATCATAGCATCCATTTGAATGGCATCGTAAATCCAATTGTCTTTTCTTGGATCAAGATGTAAACTTGTTTTTAAATAGGTTTCTAAATACGTTTTTAAGAATTTGATTTCAAACAAAAAATCATCTTCAAATGGGTTTAAAAATTGAGGTAATTGATTCAGACCATAAAACGGATTTCGGTCATAATTAGTTTGAGAAACTAGAATTTTTTGATGTGGGTATTTTCCAATGAATTCGTTCGCGAAATTAGCAATTCGATTAATAATGATGATTTTCTGAATATCATCTAATTTTGAAGTGTTAATATCAGTAATAACTTCATTTAAATCGTTGTGGTAACTTTTGAAATTGGATTGGGATTCAATAAATAAACTAAAATCAGTTCTATTGGTATCTTCTAAATAATAACTAGTTTGATTTTTTTCCTCTACTTGATTGGTAATAATTAAATCGGTGGTGAGTATAGCTTCTTTTGGTATTTTAAATTGAATCATGAAATCACAAATTCCGTTTGCAATGTCATCTAAGTTACTGTTGCTATACTTTACAAAGTTTTTGTTTTCATATCTAGCTGGAGTTAAATACCAGTTCTTAAGATTTAAATTTCCATTCGATGCATAGCCATATTTTGTAAACTGATTACTCGGAATTTTAGAATAATAAGTTAGATAAAGTGTTACTGATTTGTAGGGAGCTAGTTTTTCTCTTAAATCGACTGTAATTAAATCAGGATTCTCTTGGCTTCTGTTCCAAGGAAGAAATAATTTATCAAAATTAAGGATAGTTAAATTAGAAGTACCACCTCGTTCAGCATCATTTGCTAAATGAAAACCTCTGTAAAATTCATCAGAAAACCGCCTTGCTAAGGGGGTGTTTTTATTGGAGTAAGCATTATTCCAATCATTTAAAACGATAGAATTGATCGTATCATTTGATTGATTGAAAAATGTAATTTCCTGCTGGATGCTAAGCGTTTTAGTTTCAGGATTTAACTCCACATTCATTTTAGAACGATGTTGAGCCGTCAGCTTAATTGAAACTAATGCAATTAGAAAAAAAAGGACTATTTTAAGAAATGATTTCAACTTATGATGATTTAGCTACAAGGTACAACTTAATAACTGAAAACAATTCAGAAAACGACAACTCAGAACTTAAAAGTTAGGGCTAAGATCAAATTTTTTGTAGAAAGCATCAATAACGGCGACCACTTCATCTTCTGTATCTACAATTTTTATAAGGTCTAAATCAGTAGCGCTAACTGTTTGTTCGCGTTCAATTAAAACTGTTTTAACCCAATCAATTAAACCAGACCAAAAGGCACTACCCACTAATACTATTGGAAAACGACCTATTTTTTTGGTTTGAATTAATGTAATTGCTTCAAAAAGCTCGTCTAATGTTCCAAATCCACCGGGCATTACTACAAATCCTTGTGAATATTTTACAAACATGACTTTTCGAACAAAGAAATAGTCAAAGTTCAAATTTTTATCTCGATCAATATAGGGATTATGATGTTGTTCAAATGGTAATTCAATGTTTAAACCTACAGAAGTTCCTTCTCCCAAATGCGCCCCTTTATTTCCTGCTTCCATTATACCGGGACCACCACCTGTAATTACGCCATAACCTGCTTGGCTAATTTTATAAGCAATTTTTTCAGCTAACAGATAGTACGGATCTCCAGGTTTTATTCTAGCTGAACCAAAAATACTTACACAGGGACCGATTCGTCCCATTGTTTCATAACCATTTACAAATTCAGACATGATTTTGAAAATACCCCAACTGTCATTGGCACGAATTTCATTCCAATTTTTTTGATTTAGTTGTGCTTGAATTTCTTTATCCTCATTTGAATCGTGTAATTTCATACTTCGTACTTTTAATTGCTTTATTTGATTACCGTTGGAATAGTATTGGTTTTAGAATACTAAACTAATTCTTTTTTCAAAAATTGTGCGGTATAACTTTTATTATTTTTTATAATTTCTTCAGGTGTACCTTTAGCAACCAATTGTCCGCCGCCTTTTCCGCCTTCAGGTCCAATATCAATAATGTAATCGGCTAATTTGATAACGTCCATATTGTGTTCGATAATCAAAATCGTATTGCCTTTATCTACTAATTTATTAATCACATCCATGAGTACTCGAATGTCTTCAAAATGCAATCCTGTAGTCGGTTCGTCTAAAATATAAAAGGTATTTCCGGTGTCTTTTTTAGACAATTCTCCAGCTAGTTTAATACGCTGCGCTTCACCACCTGAAAGTGTGGTGCTTTGCTGTCCCAAAGTAATATAACCCAATCCTACTTCCTGAATGGTTTTTACTTTTCTATAAATTTTCGGAATGTTTTCAAAGAACGGAACGGCTTCGTCCACCGTCATGTTCAATACATCCGAAATGGATTTTCCTTTGTATCGAATCTCCAAAGTTTCTCTGTTGAATCGTTTGCCTTGACAAGTTTCGCATTCCACATACACATCGGGTAAAAAGTTCATTTCAATAGTTCGAACTCCTGATCCTTCACAGGTTTCGCAGCGTCCCCCTTTCACGTTAAAACTAAATCGTCCTGCTTTGTAACCACGAATCATACTTTCAGATGTCATCGTAAATAAATTTCGAATCTCTGAGAATACTTCGGTATAAGTAGCTGGGTTGGATCTTGGCGTACGCCCAATCGGACTTTGGTCAATGTCAATGACTTTATCGATGTGTTCTAAACCCTCAATTTTTTTGTAAGGTTGTGGTTTTTTAACTCCGTTGAAATAATAGGCATTCAAAATAGGGTAGAGGGTCTCGTTAATTAAAGTCGATTTACCACTTCCTGAAACTCCTGTCACACAAATCATTTTGCCTAAAGGCAATTCGATGGAAACATTTTTTAAATTATTTCCTGTAGCTCCCGTTAGTTTTAAGGATTTACCATTGCCTTCGCGACGCTTTTTAGGAACTTCGATTTTCATATCGCCATTCATAAATTGCGCAGTAATCGTATTACTTTTTAAAATTTCAGCAGGTGTTCCTTGACTGATAATTTCACCTCCAAATTTACCTGCTCTTGGGCCAATGTCAATCACATAATCGGCACGTTCAATCATGTCTTTGTCATGTTCTACCACTATAACCGAATTGCCAATATCTCTTAATTGTTCCAAAGAATGAATCAATTTTTCGTTGTCTCTTTGGTGTAAACCAATACTGGGTTCGTCCAAAATATACAATACGCCTACCAACTGTGAACCAATTTGTGTCGCTAGTCGGATGCGTTGTGCTTCACCACCTGAAAGGGATTTTGAACTTCGGCTTAAAGCCAAATAATTCAAGCCCACATTCATCAAGAAATCCAATCGGTCTCTGATTTCTTTAATCACTTCTGAAGCGATTGTTTTTTGCTTGTCAGACAAATGTTTGTTTAAATCTTGGAACCAAGCCGTCAAATCTGAAATATCCAAATCGCTTAATTCGGCAATATTTTTATCGTTTACTTTAAAGAATAAGGCTTCTTTTTTCAATCGCGAACCTTCACATTCCGGACATTTTACTTCATCCATGAATTCTTTCGCCCAGCGTTTAATAGTAGCCGAACCACTTTCGTCGTGTTGGTTTTTGATAAAATGAGCAATACCCTCAAAGTCTATTTTGTATTCTCGTGCAACTCCTAAATCTTTTGAATTGATGGTGAATTTTTCTTTTCCACCGTTCAAAATCATTTCCATGGCTTCTTCCGAAATCGTTTCGACCGCATCGGTTAATTTGAAACCGTATTTTTCACCTATGATTTCCAATTGTTTGAAAATCCAAGACGATTTGTATTCGCCCAAAGGAGCAAACCCACCATTTTTGATGGATAATTTAGGATTCGGAATGATCTTTTTACGATTAATTTCATTTATAGTACCCAGTCCATTACAATGCGAGCAAGCGCCTTTTGGAGAGTTGAAAGAAAATAAGTTGGGTTCAGGATTTTGGTACGAAATCCCAGTTGTTGGACACATTAAATTTCTACTAAAATAACGTACTTCGTTAGAATCTTGGTCTAACACCATCAATACATTTTCGCCATGATGCATCGCCGTATTGATGCTTTCTGCCAATCGTTTTTGATTGTCTTCGGTATTTTCAATGACCATTCGGTCGACTACAATTTCGATGTCGTGGGTTTTATAACGGTCTAATTTCATGCCACTGACTAAATCTTGAATTTCGCCATTCACACGCACTTTTAAAAAACCTTGTTTCGTTATTTGTTGGAAAAGTTCGGCATAATGTCCTTTTCTAGCGCGGATAATAGGTGCTAAAATATTGATTCGTTTCCCAGTAAAATCCTGAATAATCAAGTCTTTGATTTGCTCGTCAGAGTACGAAACCATTTTTTCTCCCGTATTGTAGCTGTAGGCATCGGCTCCACGAGCGTATAACAAACGCAAGAAGTCATAGATTTCAGTAATAGTTCCGACAGTCGAGCGCGGACTTTTACTAGTTGTTTTTTGCTCAATGGCTATCACCGGTGAAAGTCCGTCAATTTTATCCACATCAGGTCGTTCCAACCCACCTAAAAACTGTCGTGCATAGGCCGAAAAAGTTTCAACATAACGGCGTTGTCCCTCAGCATAAATGGTGTCAAAAGCCAAAGACGATTTTCCAGAACCCGAAAGCCCAGTGATCACCACTAATTGCTCACGCGGAATTGAAATATCGATATTTTTTAGGTTGTGAACGCGTGCGCCTTGAACGTCAATAGTATTGTCTGTATCTACCATAATTTTTGCAAAAAAGCAAAGTTACCATTTTGATTGATTCTTTTGATACAACACTATAGAAGTTTATGTTAAATAGAGTATAAAAAAAACGCCGTCTTAAAGTTAGCGTTTTCGTTTTCTTTGTGCAATGTAATTTTCAACGGCTTCTCGTGTGGTGAGCCAATTACGACCTTCTTTGTAAGCATCAATTTTCCCTGTTCTTGCCAATAAACTAATGTATTCTTGACCGTACGGCATATTTGGCTCTTGTACTAAATTTGATATTTCAACATATTCAGTATCATTATCGGGTAATGAATTGATATAAATATTCAAAGTGCGTTCCAAAGACTGACACATCAACAAAGTTAGCTTTTGATAATTACCATTATTCGCTTGATTGAGTGCTTCGTAATATTTCTTGCGATCGTTTTTTAAAATGATAGCAGGAGGAAAGCCACAACGCATCAAAAGTAAATTCATAGCTAAACGAACCGTTCTTCCATTGCCATCAAAAAAGGGATGAATCCAAACTAGCTTATGATGAAATACAGTAGCCAATTCAATATCATTCAAATTTAATGGATTGGTATTTACAAAATCAATTAGTTCATCAACTAAATCTGGAACTTTATTGGCATTGGGAGGGGGGAAATTAGCCCCCGATATACGGACTCCTCCATTGCGAATGCGTCCCGCAAAATCATCTTCTATAGATCGTAAAACTAAACCATGTAAGGAAAGTATATCAATACTTCTTAAAGTGTAATTTTCGTTAATGATAGAATACAAATAATCAATGGCTTTGTCGTGATTATGGGTTTCAAAATGCTCTTGTAGCGATTTTCCTTTTATGGTAATGCCTTCTTGTAAAACCATTTGGGTTTCGCGCAAGCTCATTGTATTACCTTCGATGCTATTGGAATTGTAAGTCCATTCGATGGAAAGGCTTTCTCTGATTTTATTCAATGCTATGTTAGGCAGCGGTCTGCTGGATTGCAATTGCTGTTTTTTTTCGTACAATCTTTCAAAGGTGGATTGTAATTCGTCTCTGTATGTTAAATCTATTTTCCACATAATCCCACAAAGATACTTATTATTATCGGATATTGAAAATTTTAAAGCTATCCGATAGTAATTATTCTATAGTCATGGATTTCAATTTGGTACGATAAGCTTCTAAGGCTAACGATTTTGATATAAATCCGTAGTATTTATCGTTTTTAAGTACCGGTAAAAAGGCGACTTCGGTTTGCTCAAATTTATTCATCACCATTTCCATACTATCTTCTGGTGTAATGATTTCTTTTGGATCGGTCATAATTTCTTTGATTTGGGTGTATTTGACACGGTAGGTGTTGAAGATAATTTCTTTGATATCATTGAAATAAACTACGCCCACTAATTCGTTTTCCAAATTCACCACTGCAAATACAACTTGAGTAGAATTAGAAATTAAGTCCACCAATTTGTCTAAATTCTCATTTGGTAATACCGTTAAATAATCGGTTTGAATAATGGAATTAGTGTCTAAGGTAGAAAGTACATTGGAGTCTTTATTGCTAGTAAAAGCATGTCCTTTCTTCGCTAAATTTTTAACATCCATCGAATGTTTTTCAAAGCGTTTTGAAATAGCAAAACTGATTGAAGAAACAATCATTAACGGAATCATCAAGTTATAACCGCCTGTGATTTCGGCAATCAAGAAAATTGCGGTTAGTGGTGCGTGAAACAAACCACTCAATATGCCTGCCATTCCAACTAAAGTGAAATTACTTATCGGTAGTTTGGTTAACCCAACTAAGTTAATCAACTTCGAAAAGAAAAAGCCAACATACGATCCTAAAAAAAGCGAAGGTGCAAAATTTCCTCCGTTACCACCACTACCGATTGTTAGTCCGGATGCAAAAGCTTTAAGCATCATGGTACAACCCACAAAGAGTAAAAGTACCCAACTATTATTTCGAAATCCGCTAAATAAAGTATCTTCTAATAATTGTCCGGGATCATTTTCAGATAAAATTCGGATGCTTTCATATCCTTCTCCAAAAAGGGTTGGAAACACATAAATTAAAATGGCTAAAAGAGTTGAACCAAAAAGCGCTTTTTTATAAGGCCCTAATTTTAACCGACTGAAAAAGTGTTCTACCCGTTGAAAATTTCGAGAGTAATAAATCGAAATTAAACCAGTAAAAACGCCTAATAAAGCATAAAAAGGAATGTTATGATAGTTAAAATCTTCTTGTTGTTTGAACGAAAGTAAAATGTTCTCATCCAATACAATTACTGAAACCAAAGCTCCTGTAGCCGCAGCAATCATAATCGGTGTAAAAGCCGAGATACTGACATCAACTAATAAAACTTCGATTGCAAATAACACTCCGGCAATTGGAGCATTAAACGCAGCAGCAATACCAGCTGCAACTCCACATCCAATAAGTAAGGTTCTGTCTTTGTAACTTAATTTGTATTTCTGTGCAAAGTTAGAACCAAAAGCAGCCCCTGTAATTACAATTGGACTTTCCAATCCAGCAGAACCACCCATACCTACGGTTAATGAGCTGGTGATGATTTGCGCATACATTTGTTTTCTTGGAATTATACTTGCCTTTTTGGCTACTGCATACAAAATTTGAGAAGTCCCTTTTTGAATGGTTCCGCTTAAGAATTTTTTGATAACAAAAACCGTTAGTAAAATCCCAATAATAGGTAAGATACTATTGAAAAAACCTAATTTTAGAATCCGACTTACATAAGTTGCAAAGATAAATACCCAATGGGCAAATGCTTTAAGTACAATTACTGCAAAAGCAGCTGAGATTCCCACCAATACAGCCGATAGAAAAATGAATTGCTTATCGCCCAATTTTGATCTGGACCAAGCAATAGTTTGTTCTATTTTATGTAAAGCTTTATTTAGCATCAGATGATTTTTTCAGCGTGCTAAATTACAATTAAATATTTTTTAAAGCTTCTTTTTTACTCAAAGGCTTTAAATTGGTTTGTAGTACAAATTCCCGAACCGCTTCGGGCTCAGTTTTGGCATATTCTCGCAGCGCCCAACCAATTGCTTTCCGAATAAAAAACTCATTAGAATGGCTGTGTTGAATACAAAGCGATTGCAATAAACGGAAATCAGTTTTTGATTTATAGCCCAGTTGGAACAAAATCACACTTCGATTCAACCACATATTTTCAGCGCTTGAAAAGCGTTTTACAACTGTTGGTATTTCATTGGGGAACTGTTGTAAATAATCGCCCAAAATAAATTTAGAAATGGTATCCACGCTATCCCACCACGAATTGGTAATCAGTAATTTTTCAATCCACTGTATATCTTCTACTTGGTAGTCGTTCTTTAAATTTTTCAGTAGGATTTCGATTCCACAATACTGAAGTTCGCGTTCTTTTTTCAAAAATAATTCCCAACCTATGGCTCTAACATTGCTATTAATTTCAGTTTGGTGTTTTTTACATAACGATTTGAAAATTGCTCTTCTTTCGTCTGTTTTGATTCCAAAAAACGGAAATAAATCTTTCATGTATTTTGCCATGGGCAAAGCATTTTCTGCTTTGGCATTCGCAGCAAATGTGTTTTCTAATTCGGTAATAAAGGTCATAAAATAGGTTTAAAATCCAACAGCAGTATCATCTCCTCTAAAATCAGCACCTCCTTCTAGTTTGCCGTTCGGCAGCACTAAAATCGCATCTACTTTGCCAATTACAGGCGTTGTTTTTTCGTTGATTAAATAGGATTTAGCTTTTAAGACATCCAAAGTTTTAGAATCAAAAGCTTTAGGTTCAAACGTTATAATATCAGGCAACCATTGGTGATGAAAACGAGGTGCATTTACGGCTTGCTGCATACCTAAATTGTATTCGTACACATTTAAGATTGTTTGCAGAACCGAAGTAATAATAGTGGATCCTCCAGGAGAACCCACTACCATAAATAGTTTTCCGTCTCTTTCAACAATAGTAGGCGTCATAGAACTCAGCATTCGTTTTTGAGGAGCAATGCTGTTGGCTTCATTTCCTACTAAACCAAACATATTAGGTTCGCCAGGTTTGGCACTAAAATCATCCATTTCGTTATTCAAGAAGAAACCTAATTCGTCACAATAGTATTTGGATCCAAAACCATCATTAATAGTAGTGGTTGCGGCAACAGCATTTCCAAAAGAATCTACAATAGAATAATGCGTAGTTTCGGTACTTTCAGCATAATTGACTTTGCCTTCTTTTATGTCAGAGGATAAAGTGGCTTTCTCTACATTGAAAGTTGACATTCTTTCTTTTAGATAATTGGCATCCATTAACTCTTTCAGCGGAATTCGAACAAAATCAGGGTCGCCTAAATAGAAACTTCTGTCGGCATACGCTCTTCGTTCTGCTTCTACCAGTACTTGAATGGCTTCGGGAGAATTATGCTCCATTTTTGCCAAATCAAATGGTTCGATCATTTTCATGATTTGAGCCAAACAAATTCCCCCACTGCTTGGAGGCGCCATGGAAATTATTTTTAAGTCTTTGTATCCAAATTCAATTGTATTTCTCCATTTGGCTTCATATTGAGCCAAATCTTCTTTAGTAATGATAGCGCCAATTTTTTTGAAATAGGCTACCAATTTGCTTGCTGTTTCCCCTTTGTAAAATTCCTCTTTTCCATTTTTTGCAATACGTTTCAACGTTTCAGCCAAAGCAGGATATTTGATAGTATCATTTTCTTTGAAAACAGTGGCGAATTTGGTTTTATCTCCATTCGCTTTTATAATGGAAGCGCGATAACTGTTTAAACTTCTTTCTTGTTTTTTAGTAACAATTACTCCTTTTTCTGCTAATTCAATGACAGGTTTCATGATCTCAGAAATCGGAAGTGAACCTAGTTTTTTATGTACTGCAAATACGCCTGCAATAGTTCCAGGTACGCCAATAGCTAAAGGCGAATCGGTACTTTTATCGGGTACTATTTTCCCGTTTGCATCGAGGAACATATTTTTTGTAGCAGACAATGGTGCTTTTTCACGATAGTCCAACGAACCAGTTTCTCCATTGGCTTTGCGATAGACCATAAATCCACCACCACCAATATTTCCTGCATAAGGGTAGGCTACCGCCAAAGCCAATTCGGTGGCGACCATAGCATCAAATGCATTCCCGCCTTTATTCATAATCGCAACGCCAATTTTAGACGCCTCTTCTCGAGCAGAAACTACCATAGCTTTATCTGCAATTAAACCGCTTTGTGCTAAAGTTAAATTGGAAGTAAATAGTAAAATGGAATAATAAATAATACGATAAGTTAACTTCATAATTCGTTGAGTTTATTTTTTGAAAATAGTTGTACTTCATTGTAAAAAAGGAGAAATTCCGCTTCGAATTCATCATAGTGAGCCACCAGTTCTTCGGTGGCAAATCGCATTAAAGATTGATTTTTAGTACGATGGTCCATTTGGCTTAAGATGCGTTCGAGTCCTTGAACAGATTGATAATTGACTAGCCAATTGTATTCCATCATATACGGGAGTAACTGTTGTGTTTTAGGAGTCAGAATCGAATGATTGTCCAACAAAGATTGGTAAAAATGCGCGGAATAATTTTCCAAAGATGCATTAGAATAGACTTTCCAATTTTTAGCTAAAAAATGGTCGTAATACATATCTACGATAACTCCGGAATAGTGATGGTAACGTGAATGTAGTCTTTTAGTGCTTTGTCTGAATATTGGATGTGCATCAGTAAAGGTATCAATCGCTCTGTGGAGTAAAATTCCTTTTTGAATTTCGCTAGAAAAATTCTCATACTGCTTGCCACGAACTCCATCAGCCATAAAATTGCCAATTTTTATCAATTCGTTTTCGCCAGAAAGATGAATGTGCGCAAGGAAATTCATAATACTTTTCAAGTTGTTGCTTTTCAAATATACAAAGTTCAGTTCATAAAAGAATTTCATTTTTAAGAAAAAAGGTACTAATTATATCGTTTTGCTAATTGCGAACTTTTATATTTGTATTTCTAAATAAAAATTTAATTCAGATATAGATGACGTTAATAAAATCAATCTCAGGAATTCGAGGAACAATCGGAGGTAAAGTAGGAGATAACCTGACTCCAGTTGATGCGGTGAAATTTGCTTCGGCCTATGGAACCTGGTTGAAAAATTATTCTGGAAAAGAAAAACTATCAGTAGTAATTGGTCGCGATGCCCGAATTTCAGGACCAATGATTCATAATTTAGTAGTAAATACTTTAGTTGGACTTGGCATTGATGTGATTGATTTGGGATTGTCGACTACACCAACAGTGGAAGTAGCTGTGCCTTTAGAAAAAGCGGATGGTGGAATTATATTAACCGCTTCTCATAATCCAAAACAATGGAATGCCTTGAAGTTATTAAACGAAAAAGGTGAGTTTTTGAATGGAGTAGAAGGGGAGAAAATTTTAGAAATTGCCGAAGCAGAAGCTTTTAACTTCTCTGATGTAGATTCGTTAGGAACTATTGTAGAAAACGATGCCTATATGGATATTCACATTGACGAGGTGTTAAATTTACCTTTGGTGGATGTAGATGCTGTTAAAGCAGCGCAATTTAAAGTAGTCGTTGATGGTGTAAATTCTTCTGGCGGAATTATTATTCCAAAATTATTAGAATTAATGGGAGTGGAAGTAGTAAAACTATACTGCGAGCCTAACGGACATTTTCCACACAATCCAGAACCCTTAAAAGAACATTTGACTGATATTTCAGAATTGGTGGTCAAAGAAAAAGCCCATCTTGGAATTGTAGTAGATCCCGATGTGGACCGTTTGGCTTTCATTTGCGAAGATGGTGAAATGTTTGGAGAAGAATATACCTTAGTTGCTTGTGCTGATTATGTGTTGAGCAAAACACCTGGAAATACCGTTTCTAATATGTCTTCGTCTCGAGCATTGCGTGATGTTACGAATGCGCATAATGGAAGTTACGAAGCTAGTGCTGTAGGTGAGGTGAATGTAGTAGAGTTAATGAAGAAGAATAACGCCATCATTGGTGGAGAAGGTAATGGAGGAATCATTTATCCAGAATTGCATTACGGTCGTGATAGTTTGGTAGGAGTGGCTTTGTTTTTGACACATTTGGCAAACAAAAAAATGTCTGTTTCTGCTTTACGCGCTTCGTATCCTGAATATTATATGAGCAAAAATAAAATTGAGTTAACTCCTCAAATTGATGTGGATGCCATTTTAGTTGCCATGACCGATAAGTACAAAAATGAAGATATTACAACCATTGACGGAGTGAAAATTGATTTCGCTTCAGAATGGGTGCATTTGAGAAAATCAAATACCGAACCTATTATCCGAATTTATACGGAAGCACCTTCACAACAAGAAGCGGATGTCTTAGCATTACGAATCATTGATGAAATTAAAGTAATTGCGGGAATCTAATTCCAATGTGGTTGAAAATAAAAATCCCCTTTCGATACGAAAGGGGATTTTTTTATCTGCGATGTTTCCATCTTTTGTGCGTCCAAAAATAAAATTCTGGTGCTTCCAGAATTTGCTGCTCTACTATTTTTAAGTAGGCATCTGTTATTTCGTAATCAGGAATCGATTTTGGCGAATTACAAATCGGAAGAAAAGTAGCTTCATAAAAACCTCTTTTTACTTTTTTAACCTTGGCAAAAACAACTTCTATGTCATATTTTTTAGCTAACATCTCGGCGCCAGTATGAACTGGAACTTCGATTCCCATAAAATTTTGCCAATGAAATGTTTTATGAACTTGTGGAGATTGATCACTTGCAAGTCCATAAAGACTCATTATTCCATTGCTTTCATTTTCGTTGATTAATGCAATAGTTTTGTCGGTGGTAACTAATTCCGATTTGAATTTGGATCGAATCGCTCTAATTTTTGAGTCGTAGTATTTGTTATTTATTTTTTTATAAACTCCATAACATTTAAATTTTGTACTCTCATTAATGGATAAAAGCCATTCCCAACTGGCATAATGCGAAGCTAATAGAATGATACTTTTGCCTTTGTTTTCATATTCTTTAAGTAATTCAATATTGGTAATAACAAAACGCTTATTCATTTCTTTTGATGAAATCGACATGGTTTTAATCATTTCCAAAAACATATCACACATATGGCGATAGAATTTTTTTTCAATTTGTAAACGATTTTCTACTGTCAATGACGGTAATGCGATAGATAAATTATGGCGAACAATTTTTTTGCGGTAGCCAACAATATAATAAACGATGAAGTATACAAAGTCTGAAAACCAATAAAACACTCTAAATGGAAGTATAGAGATAATCCAAAGGAAGGGAAAACTTAAAATAAAAATTAGGAATTGCATGCAGTTATTTTTGGCAAATATAAATCAAAATAAAATGCGAATTAAAAATTCAGTTGCACAACGTCAATTTATCCGATTCAGTATCTTTACCCTTCATAATAAATGAACTGATATGAATATAATACTAATTGGCCTTATTGCTATTACAGTTTTAATGAGCTTCAAAGGATTTGATGATTTGTCTTTTTTTAGAAAATACGAATTTCATGTTGGAAGCATTCATAAAGGGGAACAAATTAGAATGTTATCATCTGGATTTCTTCATGTGGACCTATCTCATTTGCTATTCAATATGCTGACATTGTGGTTTTTCGCACCATTGGTTCTTTCATATTTAGGAAATTGGACTTTTGTGCTAATTTATATGGGGAGTTTAATTTTCGGAAATTTATTGACCTATGTTTTTAATAAGAACAACTATAGTTATCGTGCCGTAGGTGCCTCAGGAGCAGTTACTGGAGTATTGTATTCAGCTATTTTATTACAACCTGACATGATGCTCGGACTTTTCTTTGTGATTCCGATTCCGGCTTATCTTTTTGGAATTTTGTACTTGTTGTATTCTATTTACGGAATGAGATCTAAAAACGATAACATTGGACATTCTGCACATTTTGGTGGAGCTGTTGGCGGTTACGTAATTACATTAATAGAACAACCGCAGTTACTAGTAGAACATACATTAATGGTTATTTTATTAACCATTCCTATTGGAGTGCTTTTTGTTCTACAACGATTAGGGAAATTATAAAATGAAGATAAAAAAAGTCCTGATGATAATCAGGACTTTTTTTGTGGAGTCGCCGGGAATCGAACCCGGGTCCAAACAAGCAACTAAAGAGCTTTCTA
>CAYWFQ010000002.1:0-44318 GCA_964457505.1 uncultured Flavobacterium sp. | reverse complement strand
TAGGTTCGTTTAACTACAAAAAAATCCCCTTTTAATTTTAAAAGGGGATTTTTTTATGCCATAAACAAGGCTTTTAATTCGGTAGCATCACTTGGTTTCATTTTGCCAGCTAATACTAAACTTAATTGTTTACGTCTAAGTGCAGCATCAAAACGCTGTTGTTCTAATTCAGTTTGCGGTACAATTGGCGGAACTTCTACAGGCTTTCCAGTGGCATCAACAGCCACAAAAGTATAGATTGCCTCCATAGTTTTTGTTTTGTTACCAGAGGAACGGTCTTCAATCCAAACATCAATATAGATTTCCATGGAACTACTAAAAGATCTAGAAACTTTGGCTTCTACCGTAACAACACTTCCTAACGGAATAGCTTTAGTAAACGCCACATGATTGACAGAAGCAGTTACACAAATGTTTCTGGAATGACGTTGGGCTGCAATACTCGCTGCTCTATCCATTCGGGCTAACAATTCGCCTCCAAATAAATTATTCAAATGATTGGTTTCACTAGGCAATACTAAGTCGGTTAAAACCGTTAAAGATTCTGAAGGATGTTTTGGTGTCATCATTACATTTTTAATTAAGCCAATACACTGCCATTACTGCAGGAATAAAATAAATCACAATTGTTCGTGCTCCATCGTAATCTTTGGCTAAGCGTTGTCCTACTAAAAGCATTAACAAAGTAATGCAAGAAAAAACAGCTCCATAATAACCAAAGGTTCTTCCGCTATTGAGAATTAATTCGATTGCACCTACAGCACATAAAATGGTAGAAATTAATTCTAATACCAGAACATGTAACAATGCTAATGGCACATGATTTTTTAACTGTGTTTTAGCAAAATGTCCTTTTAACCATTCCACATTATCTTTCCAATAAAAGATTTTATCATAACCCGATTGCAAAAAGGTGATGGTCAAAAAAACTAAAATCAAGATGGATGCAACATTATTCATACTCTTTATTTTTTATGGATTAAACGAGTTAATTTTATAGATAGGTCTGTTAGTATAATTTTGGCATTCCCGTTTCGTTCTATATGGTACATAGCATCTGATAATTCTTTAAAAATTTCATGAATGTTGTTACCATTTACAAAAAGAGCAAAATTTGCCAACTTGAATTTTTCAACCTTTGGCTCCAAATATACTAAACTAGGACTTTCGTAATTTAATAGCAAAGCTTGTCGAAACATTTCGATACAAAATTCTAAGAATTTTTTTTGTGTTTCTCTACCCAATACAGCCACCTGTTCACTCCACTGTATTAACTCTTGAATAGCTGCGGCGTTGCCTTTGGCTTTAAATGCCGCCCGTACCCATGTTACAAACCATTCGTCAAAAGGAAAGTCGTCTTCGTCATTTTGTAATAAATGCAAGGCTTTGTTGTAATTTCCTTGTGCTTGATGGGCAATTGTAGTCGCCAGTTTACTATCTATTTGCTTTTGGTTAACCAAAGCTTCTGCTATTGTATTTTCTGGCAGTCCACTAAAGTGAAGCACCTGACAACGCGAACGGATCGTTTGAATCACATCTTCCTCTTGTTCTACAATAAGAATAAAAATTGTTTTTTCAGGTGGTTCTTCTAATAATTTAAGCAATTTATTGGATGCCTCAGTATTCATTTTATCAGCCATCCAAACAATCATAATTTTATAACCGCCTTCATAAGACTTTAGCGCTAATGTTTTTAAAATATCACTTGCGTCTTCTACTCTTATTAACCCTTGCTTGTTGTTTACACCTAAAATACTGTACCAATCAAATAAACTACCATAGGGATTATGGCTAACAAACGCTCTCCAATCACTAATAAAATCAATACTTTTGGGTTTGCTTTTTACATCTTCAGTAGCCACTGTTGGATACACAAAATGCAAATCAGGATGGGATAACTTATCAAACTTTAGTTTACAAGATTCATTTTCGCCATTTGCATTCCCACATAAAATATATTGGGCATAGGCAATGGCCATAGGAAGCGTTCCACTCCCTTCAGGTCCAACAAATAATTGTGCATGAGGAATTCTCCCCAAATCAGCACTTTTTGTCAGATGACTTTTGATGTATTCTTGTCCTAAAATTTCTGAAAATAGCATAAAGCAAAGATAACAGAAAATGATAGAGTCAAAAATTTTAGCTTCTAAACTTTTAGTACAATCAGATGTTAAGTCTTTTTTTGAGCTAGCTTTAGCGCTAGATAAGAATGACTTAGAAAAATCCACATCACTATTTACGATACTAAGTATTTGTTATACTAGTTGTTTTTTGACAAATTGAACAATATTTTTTTTACAGAATAATTGAAATTTCAAAAAAATGCATACTTTTATCACCTTGAAGTAGTTTCCCCACCTGCTTCAAAACAAAATTTATAACATAAATTGTATATAATGAAAGCAAGAGTATCCCTTATCTGTTCGCTTTTTTTTCTTACGGCTATTGCCTTTGGACAAAAAAAAGTAATTCCAAAAAGCATTATTCAACGTAGTGCGTTAATCAGCAAGTATCATGACAACAAAGAGTTGTCTTCAATGCCTAAAAAAGAACTTTTAGAATTGTGCATTGAACGTGCTTCTGTAATTACCAAAACTTTACCCTATGTTGCCCTTGCAACAAAACCAGGTGTCACACTAGTCGATCTAGGTATTCCTGATGAAGCAGATTATCGTAAATTGCTTGATTCTCAGGAAGAGGCTACATTTACATATCTAGAAACTACCACTAATTTTCAAAGAAAAATTCTTCCTTATGCCGATAAGGATAAGCTCATTGCAGCTATTTTATTCTATGAAAATGTACTAAAATCACTCCACGAATTTGAGGAACAATAAGTAGTTACACTATTTATGTTAAGATGGTTTTTTAATTAAAGCCAATTGTTTCATTTTATCCCAATGCCCATGAAAAATTTTTCCCCAACAATAGCCTTATTGCTACTGGTTTTTTATACTGGTAATGCCCAACAAGAAAAAGGAATTATCGGATTTAATAGTTGGTTAAATAACTGGACGGAGTTCAAACCCAACAAATCAGAGTACAACGAACCCAACCAAATAATTACTGGTACAATTGCTGTTGATTCTAAGCTCTACAAGAAAAATGTGTATTTGTTGATGGGTAACGTATATGTAACGAATAAAGCCAAACTCACCATAGAACCTGGAACAGTTATCATTGCCGATGCGGAATCTAAAGCCGCTCTTGTTATTACCAAAGGCGCTTCTATTCTTGCAGAAGGAACCGAAACCGACCCAATTGTTTTTACATCTAGTAAAAGCATTAGAAAAGCAGGCGATTGGGGCGGAATCCTACTTTTAGGAGAGGCACCAATTAATAAATTTGGAAATGTTGCATCCGTTAATTTTGATTTAGACGCTGGTTTTTCATCTTATGGAGGGTCAAACAACACTAGTAATTCAGGAATATTACGTTATGTTAGGATTGAATTTGCAGGTGCTAAAGTTAAAGGGTTTGGTAATTACAACGCTTTGTTTTTAGGAGGTGTAGGAAATCAGACTATTGTTGAAAACGTAATGGCTAGTAACTCTGGAGGCGATTCTTTTGAAGTTTTTGGAGGTGATGTTAATTTGAATAAATTAATTTCTTATAAATGCAGCAGTAATGACTTTAAATTCAATTATGGAGCGCAGGTTAATATTAAGAATTCATTAGCGATTCGAGCATCGTATTTACAAAGTAGTTCAGGTTCTCGCTGTTTGTATGCGTGTTCTTATGATAAAAAAGAAGAAGTAGATTTCACCAAAAAGCTTACCTTAGTTACAGCAACTAATTTAACTTTTGTCAATAATAGTCAAAACATCAAGACGGATATGGAACAAGGATTAGTTCGTGAGTCTATCTATATTGCAGAAAATACGAATGTCGATTTTAAACGATCGGTGATTTCAGGGTTTAATCCAGCAATTGTATTGGATGAAAAAATCACGATAAACGATGAAAGTCTTAAAAAACTAAAGTTCCAAGAAATGTATTTTAATGCTTGTAAAGGCAATATTTTTTTGGAAAACAATTCTAATAACGAAGACTTAGAAAGTTGGTACGGCAATGCTTCTTTTTTTAATGTGTATTCACAAGGGGAGAATTTGGAAACATTCATCGATCCTTTCAACGATAAACGACCTGATTTTAGATTAAATATTGGCAAAATAACCGCATCCAAAAATGATTAACTAGTCCCGAATGCAATTTGAAAGTATATTAAATACCACCCTTTCTTTCAAAAAAACTTTTTAAAATAGAATTTTTAAAGCCCCCATCCCAATGATTCTATCTATAAAAAAGGTTTTTTACATACTCTTGTTTTTGGGTTTACCATTAACAATGATAGTTAATGCGCAAACAATTACTCCTGTGAAATTAGTTTTTTCCAAAATTTGCGCTGGAAATTTCAATGGTTTTGATGCAACGTTTAACCATTCGGGATTTCCAGTTGGAACTGAATTTGAAGTCCAACTTTCAGATCCATCGGGAGCTTTTACTAATCCAATTGGAACTACGGTAGTTTCATCAACAACGATTTCTAGTTCGCAAAAAAAAATTCGATTTTCTGTTCCTGCAACACTTGTAGGCTCTGAGAATTACAAACTAAGAGTAAAGAGCTCTACAGGTATTTTTAGCATACCTTTTGTTAATTCAGCTTCAAACGTATCGTTTGCAATCTATTTTAAATCGTTTGAAAATTCTTTTTCAATTAATAAAAAAGAAAACACAGCTTCTTTATGTCCTGGTGGCTCTCTTTCTATAGGTGTTGATCATTCAACGCCTGAGAATCCCAATTCCTCGCCAATAAATTATCCGAATTTGAAATACAAATGGTATCAAGATAATACGGTTATTTCAGGTGAAAATTCAAGCTCACTTTCCGTTAATCGAATAGGCACATATTACGCTGAAATGGATTATGGCTCCTGTTCCGATGCTAATTTTAGTTCGAATAGAGTTACTATTCTAAACACAGCTACTACCACGGCATCAATAATTTCTAGTCAAGGAAATCCTTTTTGTGCCGCTAACGTAACGACAGTATTAAGCACTCAAAAAGGGAATTCGTACCAATGGTATAAAGACAATATTGCTGTAACAGGAGCAACATCATCCTCTTTTGAAACAAATCAATTAGGGAATTATGCGGTTAATGTCAATTTTGGAGGTTGTGAATCCAAGGCCAGTATTGATTTAAAATCGATATCAATAAAAGGAACATTAAACCAGACAAGTCCAATTCAACTTGTGTCTAATACAACAACGACGATTTCGGTAAGTTCAGATGTGGTTAATCCAATTTATTCTTGGTATAAAAATGATAATCCAATAAGTAGTGCTAATTCAAGCTCAATTGAATTGAGTGAGGAAGGAAATTACAAAGTAAAATTAACACACCCAACATGTCCTGTTTCGGATGAAATCCCATTTGAAGTCCAGTTTTTATTTGACCCTAACATAAAGGAAATTCCAAATGTGGTTACCCCTAATAATGATGGTTTTAATGACACTTGGCAATTGCCACAAGAATACACCGTTGGCAATGATGTAGAAGTCTTGATTGTAAGTCCTGTTGGTGAAGTGGTACTAAGAACCAAAGAATACAACAACAATTGGCCTGAAAGCGGGACTAGTTTGAAAGAGACTTATCCTGTCTATTATTATATCATCAGCCCACCAAACGAAGCGGTAAAAAAGGGTACAATTACAATCGTTCGATAAAATGAAAAAATACCTTCTACTTCTCGTCTTTTGTATTTCGAATTTCCTCTTTTCACAGTCGGAGGTAACGCCTTCATTGGCATTGCCTATTCGGAACTCCTTAAAGTGGAACCGATTTTTACTACATCCCACCTTTTCATTTGTTAGAGAACAATCCCCAGTTATCACTTTCTACAACAAGCGTCAATGGCTGTCTTTTGAGAATGCACCTCAAACTTATTTAGTAAGTTATTCGGGTAGATTCTTACAAAATGAAGGGGTTGCCTTGGGATTGTTTCAGCAAAATGAAGGCGTTGTAACCACTTTTGGAGCGGTAGCGAATTTTGCGCACAATATTGAATTGCAAACCGAGAGTAATTTAACGTTTGGGGTGAATTTAGGCTTTTATAAAAGCGGCTTAAATACTTCAAAAATAGTGACAAATTTTCCAGATCCTTTATTTGAAACCATTCCCTCTAGTTCTTTTATTGTATTCAATCCAGGTATTAATTACGGCACAACCTTTCTTGATTTTGGGGTGTCATTAACTAATTTTCTGGTATATAATCTTAGAGCGTCTGAACTTGTAGTGGACCATCCCGAGAAAAGTGTTTCGGTTCAATTGATGCACACGGGCTATATAGAGGCGAATGGTTTTTTTGATAAAAGTAAGTTTTCGGCAATTGTGAAATCTGATTTTAAAAAAGGGAAAACAGCTATTTCTGGTATTGCGATGCTAACTATTCCCAAAGGGCTTTGGACACAATTAAGTTATAATACTATTTATGGGGCTTCAGGCGGGATAGGTGTAAACCTCAGTCAATCCTTAGCAATTGAGTACAATTATGAAAGAGGCTTGGGCAATTTTACCAATTTTGGAGCTTCACATGAAATCGGGTTAGCTTATAAATTCTCCAACCAAAATTCGAATTACGAGGAAGACGATCTCGGCTCAATTATTCCTCCGGCTTCTGATAGAGGGATAGTTTATGCACAACAAAAATCGGTTCAAAAACCAAAAGAAACCCCACAACCTGTAATTGCTATTCCGACACAAGAAAGGTCAATTGCAGTTTCAAAACCAGTTCAAGATTCGATAGCGCCAAAAAAACAATTAGTTGAATCAGCACTAAAAAAGGATACAATTGTACCAGTGACAAAAGTAGTAGTTCAGACTAAAAAGGACAGCGTTGAAGAGGTAGTTCCGAAATTAAAAGACAGAACGTTTATTGCTATAGACAACTTAACAGCTGCTTTGGAAGTGACCAAAACGAAGCAGGATGATTTATTGAGTCGTTTATCGGTTACAATTGCAAGTAAAAAAGCCGATTTGGCACAGATGAAACAAGAAAATGATTTAAGTGAACAAGGAATTTATACGGAGCCAAAACCGTTTAAAAGTAGTGCAGCTGAAAATAGTGAATTAGAATCGTTACAAACACAAATTGCCGCTATAGCCAAAGATCAAAAGGATAAAATTAGAGAACTTGAAAACGCCTACAATGAAAAATTTAAAAGTGGAAATGATAAAGACGCTTCGCTATTGAATGAATATGCTCAGACTATACAAACTCTAAAACAAGAACATATTGCAGCTGTTCAAGCTAATGTCGATTTGAATCGCACATTGGAGCAAATTAAAGAAGCTACTGAAGTAGAGAAAAAACGTCGCATTAAACGCGCATCTTTTATGAATGTAGACGATCGTTTTGCCCAAGATAGAGCTACCTTAAAGCGAATTAGGGAGACGACAGTTTTGAGCGCACTCCCTTTAGAACCGAAAGATTTTGATTCTGGTGAAGAACAACCAGAAGTCCAAATTGTAAAAACGGTTAAAAATGTGCCAAGCGGGTATTATGTAGTGATTGCGGTGCATAATGAAGTGACTAAGAGAGACGATTTCTTAACCAAAACAGTGGCTGCAGGACAACAGAATGTGAATTTCTTTTACGATGCTAATTCGAGTAAGTATTTTATTTACTACGAATCTTTTGACACCATAGAAGCTGCAAAACAAGCATTAACTACAAAAGGAACTTTACCTTATAATGGTACAATGACGATAGTTAAAATTGAGAACAATTAAATCTAAGAGGTAATAGTAACTACTGTTTTTCCAACCCTGCAGGAAAATTGAAAAGTAACAAAAAAACAAAATACGATCCCAAAATGAATTGGATTTTACCTTATAGAAAAGCAGGAGTAAGTATGCGATTTGTACTTTTATTAAGTTTGTTTTTAATGGCAAACAAGAGTATTTCGCAAATAAATAATCCTGTAAATCCCTTAGCCGACTTAGTTTCTGAGTGTCCTGATACTGGGGCACTTCTACCTAAAATATTTTTATGTGGAAGCACTGCTTCAAGAACGATAACTTTAACTATAAGTGGAGCTATTTATAAATGGGAGCAATTGAATTCAACTTCATGTTCGGCCGTGACTAGTAGTGATTGCCCTAACACAGCTACAACTTGTTCTTGGACACAAAAGGGGATTGGGAATAGTTTTACAGTTTCGAAGGAGGGTGAATACCGTGTTACAATTACAAATTCACAAGGGGTACCTACTATTTTCTATTTTAATGTGTACACTAATCTTCTTGTGATTCCCACAACTAAAACAGATATCTATTGCGGAAAAGCGGGCGAAATTACGATTGCACAATTAACGGGTTATGAATATAGTTTGGATGGAGTTGCATATCAATCATCCAATGTATTTACAGTAACTGCTGCTGGCAACTATAAAGTACGAGTACGAAGAGTGGAGGCAAGCACCACAGATTGTGTCTTTGAAATTCCTGTAACAATTACAAAGAATGAATTAGCAGTTACCCCAACGGTTACTCAACCCATAGTTTCTGGTGAAAAAGGCACAATTAATCTCACAGCTGCGAATGCTAGAGAACAATATTTTTATAAAATAACTCAAGGTGCTACACTTATACATCAAGTTGGACCAGTTACGGAAAGTGATTATTCATTTCCTAATTTGAATGCAGGAACCTATACTTGGTCAGTTAAAACAGACGATTGTGATTGGAAATCGGGGGAAGTTACAATCAACTCGATTGCTCCGTTTCAAATCACCAAAAATATCCAACCTGTTAGTTGTGTTCCAGGAAGTGTTACCGTTTTTGTTTCGGGCGGAACGGCACCATACAAATATTATTTTAACGGAAATGCCACCGCTGAATCATCTAATAAGATTACTGTGCCTGTTGCCGGAACTTACTCGATTAAGGTGGTTGATAGTAATAATCAATCCGAAACGATATCTGTTGCTGTGCCCAGCCAACCAGCGCCAGTATATACCATTGAAAAAGTAAACGAAAATTGTTACTATCCCAATTCTTGGCAAATTCAATTTAATGTTGCGAATACTAACGGCTATGGATTGAAATATAGTATTGATAACGGGAAAACATTTACTAATAATCCGCTTTTTCAAAATTTATCAGCAGGAGTTTATAAAACAGCGGTAGAATATTCTTTTGGAACAGTAAAATGTACCCAAAAAGAAGATGTTACGATTGTTCAGCCTCAATTTGGCTTGTCAGCTGTGGCTGGAATATCTGAATTAATTGGATGTCTTCCTTCTCCTAACGAAGACAAAGCAAGAGTGCGTATTACCAATCCACAGGGAGGGACAGCTCCTTACCAATACAGTTTTGACAATAAATTGAATTGGGTGGATCAAAATTTTGCATTTAAAACTCCTGGCAACTATATTTTTTATATTAAGGATGTTAATGGTTGTATCTCAGCCTTACCCAACTTAATTGTTGATGATATAGGTGTACCTCAAGTATCAATTAAAAACAACGGGTTCAATTGTGACGGCTCAACCAACAGTACCGTTGAAATAGCTACCAGCACTTCTACACAATTTAGCTATAAGTATTTCCTTGATGGGGTGGCCCAAACAACTGCCACTATATCTAATGTTGGCTCTGGTGATCATGTTCTAAAAGTAGAGTATACACCTTTGATTTTACCGGATTATAGTAATTTATTAAAAGAAGATTTTGGATATGGACTAGATACGACTTCTCCAGGAATGAATTCATCATATTGCTTTGAAAAGCAGATTCCCAGAACCTGTGGACCAAACTCGTATATCAACGATGGAGAATATGCGGTAACCTCTCAATTGCAATTTTTTGGCGCACCTAGCGCTTGGTATAATGTAAAGGATCATACCGTTGGTTTAGCAACCCCACCTCCACCTAAAGGAAGGTTTCTTGCGGTTAATGTTTTGGGAAATAATAGCAGGCCAATATTGTACGAAAAAAAAATAAACGATATTATTCCTAATCAACCAATAACAGTAGAGTTTTATGCAACCAATCTATTAAAGAAAACCTTTACCGGAGGGGCAGGGCCTAATTTACATGCTTCATTGGTAGATGAAAATAATAATGTAATTTCTTTTTTTGAGACAGGAACGATACGTCAAACAGAAAAATGGGAACCATTTTATACGACCCTTGACCCAAAAAACAACACAAGTTTAAGATTTATAATCCGCTCAATTGAGATTAACACAGGAGGTAATGACTTAGCCATAGACGATATTTCAGCCTATCAAATTCCAAAACTTTGTACAACTTCTAAATCCATAACGTTTACTGTTCCAACCGGAAAAGCATTTTCGGCGGCTGTAACTGCCACAAAAAACATCAGTTGTTTTGGTCAGACAGACGGGACTATAACTATAGGTGTACAAAATTATGACCCTATAAACGGCTATGAATATTCTGTAGACAATGGTGAAAGTTGGCTTTCAAGTAAGACTTCTCCATTAATTATTTCAGGTTTAAAAAAAGGCACCTATGCATTAAAAGTTCGCTACGATAATTTAGGATCTTGTATAAAATCACTCGGTTCATTTGAGATAAACGAACCTACTGCATTACAAACTTCAACTAGTATTTTAACACCAGCAAGGTGTGGACAAGGCGCTACGTTAGAGGCTCAATCAATCGGAGGAACTCTATTTTACGGATATGAATTATGGGAGAAAAACAATACCGTTAGTCCATTTAAGTCAAGCCAAAATTCAGGAAGATTTGACAACATCCCCCCAGGAGAATACACCGTTCTCGTAAAAGACGCTAATGGTTGTGTGAATGGTAATTCGGCAGCAATACATATTCTCGCACCATTGGAATTAAAAGCAGATGTTGTACTATCAAAATCTAATTTGTGTTATGATGCAATTAATCAAGCCTCTTTAGTGGTTGAGGTGAGCTCAGGAACGGCTCCATTTACCTTTAGCCTAAATGACGAAGATGCTCAAAAAAGCCCAATTTTCACCAATGTAGGCCCTGGCGATTATGAAATAACGATTACTGACAGCAATAATTGTACAGTAAAATCCCAACGTGTACAAATAGGAAATTCCTTTAAAGTTGCGGCAACTTTAATCAAAGCACAGGATTGTTCTACTCATCCAGATGCAAGTATCAAAGTTAGCTTAGAGGGAGGAATTCTTCCGTTGCGATATAAAGTAATCAAAGACGGAAGTGTTTTTTCTTCCGCCGAAACCAATATTCCAGCTACAGATTCTTCGTTTAATTATACTGTTCCAGCTACAGATTCAGGTACCTATAGCTTTATAATTACCGATGCAAATGGTTGCTTCAAAACGACTAATACCATCGAAATTAAACCTAAAACTTCTCCGAACATTTTACAACTTAATGAGATTCAATCCATTTTATGTCAAGGAGATACAACTGCTGCTCTCGAACTCATAATAGATACTTCCAAAGGAATTGCGCCTTTTACCTATGAGGTCAAAAACAACTCAACAGCGGTTAGTTATGGCAATCAATTTTCTGGTTTGTCTGCAGGAGAATATACCGTTACCGTTATTGATAGCAGGGATTGTTCAGTAAGCAAATCAATTACGATAAGCGAACCCACTAAAATAAAAGTAGATTATCATACGGTACCCATAACATGTAATGAATTTGGAGTATCCAAAGGCTCTATAATTATAGATAAAGTTACAGGAGGAAAGGCGCCATTTAATTATTTAGTAAAAGGAGTAAATGGTTTTGAAGAGAAAGAAGACAATCAAGATGGGTCTAAATCTATCAAATTTGATGTAATTGATTTTGGTTTATACGAAGTTAATGTTGTAGATGCTAATGGCTGTTCTTTCCTCATTCCGGATGTTTTGGTAGCTTCTCCTCCTGATGATTTAGACATTTCTGTATCTCTCCCTACAGCTGATTGTACTATGGGAGGACAAGCGATAGTCTCTATTGGTCCCAATAGTAAGATTATTACTGCCGGTCCCTTTTATTTTTCAACTTATAAAGGAATGGTTCCTTCGTATCCTTCGGGCGATTGGATACCAGAAGATGCAGTGGGTTCCAAAAAAGCAACTATAGACCATTTACTTCCAGGAGTTAAATACACCTTTGTAGTGTATGATTCAAGTACAGGTTGTTTTTATTATGAAATTGCAGATACTACTATACCTACTAATTCTACTTTAACAATAGGTAATTTAGTTTCTCAAAACATCATTTGCACTGGCGAAGTAAACGGAAAGGTTTCTTTTGAAATTTCGAGTAAATATAGTACTCCAACTCCGGTTTCTTACCAAATATATAATTCGTTATCACTAGTTCCTGTGGCCAATGATTCAGGGGCTACAACAATTCCCGCAAATAGTACAGATAGTGTTATTGATTTTGGCGCATTGCCTTTTGGAAATTATTTTGTGTTGGTTACAGAAGAATCAGGCGCGCCAAATAAGAGTTGTAGTATTGCATCAACTTCATTTACGATTACAGAGGCAGCCAAAGAATTAACAATAGATGCTACAGTTGTAAAATCGGCAAATTGCAAAGAAAAAGGAATTATTTCGGTTCAGGCCAAAGATGGTGCCGCCCCTTATTTGTATCAGGTTGTATTAAACAATCCTTCAACTGGTAGCTCGGGCTCATCAGTAGGAATACCTCCTCCTCCTCCAATTGTGCCAAATAATTGGGTTACAACCAATACGTTCCAAGTAGATGCTGGCGAATATACTGTTTATGTCAAAGACAAGTACGGTTGTCAAAAAAATGAAACAAAAACCGTAATAGAAGATTCAGCTCCAAAAATTAGTTTGGATGTCTCAGATGTTTGTGTGAATGAAGGTCTTTTCGAAATCAAAATAGACGCAACCACTAACGGAATTTCGCCTCATTACAGCAGTATAAACGGAAGTGTTTTTGAACGAATTGTTGGATTTCCTATTGTTTTAACCAATCAAAATTCAGGAAAATTTACGATTGCCGTTCAAGATGTGAATGGTTGTGTTGATAGAATAGAAACTACTATTTATGCTCCTCTCGGACTGACAAAAAAAGGAGTTATGCAACCGAGTTGTAGTAATAATTCAGGAAGTATTGAATTGGTAAGTATTGGTGGCTCAGGAAATTTTGAGTACGAACTAGATGGTGTAAGTAGTACTAATTCAATTTTTTCAGGAATAGCTCCAGGGACTCATCAATTAGCGATCATTGATACTACAACTTCTTGTAAAAAAGAGATTTCAGTTAATTTTGACGCAACAACACCTATTACGGGTTTTAAATTGGAGAGCACCAATGTAAGTTGTAATGATGGCTCGGATGGAACGATTAAAGCGAGCATAGCTACCCCAGCCACAGGAGTAAATGACAACCCTAAATACAAATATAGTTTGAATGGCGGAACTCCTCAAGTAGCCACTATTTTTTCAGGTCTTAAAGCAGGAACCTATTCGGTTGAAGTTATTTCAAATAAGGGATGTACAGATCGATCTTCAATCGAAATTACAGGACCTTCAGTAATTGAGGTTTCAAAACCAATTGTCCAAGAATTTGGTTGTACTACCACCAATGATTTGCAGTATGCTACCATTGAAATTCCAACGGTAGTTGGTGGTTCGGGTAAATACGTGGTTTATGAATTTATCAAAAACGGCAATCGTATTCAATCAGGGCCTAGCCCAAAGTACATCGAAACGGAATTGTTGGGAGGAGACTATGCAATACATGTTTATGACGATAAAGGCTGTATGGGTAGTACTGTAGCCTCTATTAAACCATTTTTTACAATGGAAAAAATTAGTGTTATTCCTACTGCTAAAATTAGTTGTACATCTGCTGAGGATATTCAAATTACAGTAGTAACCTCAGGAGGAACGCTCACTGATTTACGGTATACTTTAACAGATACTAATCCCGAAACGGGTATAGCAGGAGGCGTATATTCTTTGCAATCAAATGGCACAGGAATTTTTAAGGGACTTTCGGCAGGCGATTACATTATTACGGTCGAAAATACCAAAACAGGTTGTAGCCTTCAAGATATTTATTATGTAAATGACCCAAATACTTTTGATCTCAAAATTGATGTTGTTGAAGATGTGAGTTGTTTTAAAGGAAATGATGGGGCTGCAATGATTACTTTTATTGACAAAAACAGCCCAAGTAGAGCCGGTTCTTTTAGTTACGAAATTAAAAACAGTGCTGGTACTATTGTCGGCGCTGTTGCAACAAGCAATGATGCTGGACCTGTTTTGATACAGGGATTATCCGCAGGAATGTATACTATCAAGGGAACCTTAATTAATAATCCGTATTGTAGTGCTACTAAAAACTTTACCATTAGCGAGCCTACTTCTGAATTGATTTTAAATGAAAGTCATGCTGCTATTTCTTGTAAATCAGGAAATAATGATGGTAGCATTAGTGCAGTTGCTTCAGGAGGTTGGCTATCCTACGAATACCAATTAGAAAAAAATGGGACAGTTATTTTTCCGTGGAGTGAAATCGCTGATTTTTCGAATTTAACGCAGGGAGATTATTCCCTACGTGTTCGCGATTATAAAAATTGTCAAAAAGCAATACAAATTGTTTTGAATGACCCATTACCTATAACTTTCACTCCCGAGTTGAGTAAAAATATAACACAGTGTAAGGATACTTTAGATGTTACACTTACAGTAACAAATGTAATAGGAGGTCAAGGATCAGATTACCAATATACTTTGACTAAAACGGGTACCGATCCAATAGTAATTGGCCCACAAATCGCTACTAAATTTGAAGGTTTGGGAGCAGGTAATTACACGGTAACAGTAACTGACTCCTGGGGATGTACAAGCACTGTAACTGGTATTTCAATCGCTGAACCAGACAGGCTAGAGGCTAATTTAGTGCTAAAAACAGTATTAAGTTGTAGTGTACAACCGGAATTAGAATTAGTAATTTCAGGAGGAACAGCACCTTATACGCTAAGTGAGGACGGGAATGTGTATTCGAGTTCAACATTCAGTACTGCACAACTAATGAAAGTTGCCACTGGGACATTTCATTATTATGTAAAAGACAGGAACGGCTGTACGAGTCTCTCCAATGATATTGCAATTGCTCCTTTAGAGGGATTAAAGGTTAGTATAGATGAAACTCTTGCAAAAATTAATTGCAAAGGAGATGCTATAGCTATTTTAACAGCAAAAGCAGAAGGTGGGACAGGTGATTACAACTACATTTTGTTGGATGAATTCGAAAATCCAATTAGACTTGCCCAACTAACAGGGGTGTTTGCTAATCTTCCTGCAGGAAAATATAAGGTAAAGGTAGAAAGTACGAGTTGTGTTCCAGCTGTATCTCCAATAATCACAATTGTTGAACCTTTAGAAAGATTAGTTGCTAAATATTCAGTGACAGATGTATTGTGTACGGGTTCCAATACAGGTAAAATTAAAGTAGCTATTTCAGGAGGCACCAACACAATCAAGCAGGCGATTTCTCCTAATTTGAGTCAGTTTACAGAGACAAGCCTTTTCGATAATTTAACGATTGGAAACTATGAAATTATCGTTCAAGATGCTTTGGGTTGTTATGACAAAAAAATCCTTACTATAAATGAACCTGCTTCACTTGAAGCAAAAATAATTGCTTCATCGGTTGTTCAAGAACTTTGTTTGGATGATAAAAACGCTCAGTTTAGTATTTCAGTTTTAGGCGGGACAATGCCTTATAGTGTTGCTTTAGATAATCCTGCTGGTCCATTTGAAACAGGGTCTGCGACTCAAACCCAATTTGATTTTACTAATCTTAAAGGCGGAACGCACAAAGTGTTTGTTCAAGATGCTAATATGTGTGTTACAGATATAGTAGTTCAGCTTAACGAATCGGTAAAATTGAATCCATCTACCATTTTAAATTACGATTGTGTGAACAACACACAAAACAATTCAGCGACAGTAAACTTGGACACCAGTAATACTGATTTTTCTCTAGTACAATTTGCTCTGGATGGTGGAGTATACCAATCGAGCAATGTGTTTTCTAATCTAACCCCAGGGGATCATTTTGTAAGAGTGAAGCACAATAACGGCTGTAGTAAAGACAGTCCAGTTTTCAACATAAAAAGAGTAGACCCTTTGGCAATAACTGTAAAACAAGGAGGATTAAATGAAATAATTGCTCTCCCTAGTGGTGGATTTGGCAATTACACCTTCACGTTTAATGGAGAGTTTAAAGATGCTAACCCGAGTTATATTTATTACAAAACCCAAGATTATTTAGTAACCGTTCAAGACGCAAATGGATGTACTGCCTCGATTACTCAAGGTTTCGATTACATTGATATTTGTACGCCAAATTATTTCACTCCTAATGGCGATGGACTTAACGATACATGGGCACCAGGCTGTACCCTCAATTATACAAATTTAACTTTTACCGTATTTGATCGCTACGGGCGAGAATTAGGGAATTATCATTTGGGCGAATCTTGGGACGGAAAATACCAAGGTGTTGAATTGCCTTCGGGAGATTATTGGTATGTTTTAAAATTGAATAATTCAAAAGACAATAGGGAATTTGTGGGTCATTTTACACTCTACAGATAATTAAATTAGAAATAAGGAATGAAAAATATACTCACCTGTATGCTGTTATTGTGTTGTTTTTTCGGCTCTAGCCAAGAATTACAACTGCCAGTTTTTACGCAATATTTAGCCGATAATAATTTCGTTTTATCACCTACTTTTGCGGGAATTGGAGATAATTTGAGAATACGCGCCAACGGATTAACCCAATGGGTAGGTATTAAAGATGCCCCTAAAAACCAATCACTTTATGCCGATTTTAGGCTAGCCAATCGCTCAGGGATTGGACTTTCAGTATACAATGACAGCAATGGAAACACATTCCAAACGGGTGCCAAGTTTTCGTTTGCCCACCATATCATTTTGGATTATTATTCAAAGCAATACCTGTCATTTGGGCTTTCGTTCAACATTAATAGTTTTAAAATAGACATCGGTCAATTCAATACGACTCATGAAATACCAATTTTAGACCCCAGCATTACAAACGATAGAGCCATTGCTAACAACAATTTTGACGTAGGACTTTTGTACCGTAACAAAGGGTTTTATGCGAGTTTCAATGCGTCTAATATTTTGCCCAAAACCAAAGACAATTACTTGGGCATCGAACCGAGTTTGGTTCTGAATTACCAATTGTATTCGGGCTATATAATTAAAAATAGTTACAATAGAAATGTCGAAATTGAACCTTCGGTCTATTATCAGTTTTTTGCCGGTGACAAACGATCAACGACTGATATTAATATAAAATACCGCCGATACAATAGCTATGATGATTACTATTGGGCGGGAATTTCATATAGGGTAATTAATGACCAAATTTTCAAACCGTTGGCAGTAGGCCCGATGGCGGGATTTAAAAAAGCTAATTTTTATTTTGGATATTCTTATCAAGTGATGTTGAATCAAATCGCCGCCTACAATTCAGGGACACACATGGTAACTTTGGGTTTTGATTTCCTTCAAGGCATTAGCGATTGTCCTTGTACACAAAGTCCTATTAACGAATAACAGTTTTCATTTAGTATTTGATTTTCAGAAATTTACAAATTTGCAAAACAACTATGTAATTAAAAAAAATGTATTTTTGTTTTGAACTAAACGGACTTATTAATTAAATACAAACAAAAATGAAAAAAATAATTTTGATTATAGCGTTCACAATTTTATTAATTCCAACTGTAAAATCACAAGAAAAAATCCAATTTGGTGTAAAAGGAGGGGTTAATTTTACCACCATGACATCTAATGATTATTTATATGATGAAAAATACAAGACAGGACTTTATCTTGGAGCAACCGTTGAAATACCGCTGGGTAAAAAATTCTCAATTCAGCCCGAAATTTTATACTCAAGTCAAGGAATTAAAGGGAAAGCACTTGTAAATTACCCTTCACTTCTTCCCGGAACCATGCCTGTAGTTTATGCTGAACACAAGTTAGATTACATAAAGATTCCGATTTTAGCAAAACTATATTTAGCTAAGAATTTTGCATTTGAAATAGGGCCATCATTTAATTTTCTAGTAAATGATCAGTTTACGTATACGTATAATTCTTATACCCGGTCAGATTTAGCTGAAAAGTTTGAATTAGGAGGTGTTGTTGGGTTATCCTATAAAGTCAAATCAAACGTTGTTGTAAATGCAAATTATCTCAACGGTTTTTCCAATGTTTTAAAATCTCCTTTTGAAAATTCAAAAAGTTATGGTTTTTCAGTAGGGATTGGATATTTATTTAAATAAAAGACCACTTTTATAAAAAAAACAAAATAAAAAAACAGATTATTTAATTTACAACGATTTCGTTAAGAAATATTGATTTTTTATTCATTTTCTGAATTTGTGACTACACGAAAAGTTCTATCTTTGTTTGTCTACAAGAAAAACTAAAAACCAAATTACAATGAAAACGGTAAACGATTTTAATTTTAAAAATAAAAAAGCAATCATCCGCGTTGATTTTAACGTGCCTTTGGATGAAAATTTCAATGTAACAGACGCAACACGTATCGAAGCTGCAAAACCAACAATTGATAAAATTTTGGCTGATGGCGGGAGTGTCATTTTAATGTCACACTTAGGTCGACCAAAAGGAGCTGAAGATAAATATTCATTGAA
The DNA here is from genome assembly GCA_964457505.1 of uncultured Flavobacterium sp. GTDB lineage: Bacteria > Bacteroidota > Bacteroidia > Flavobacteriales > Flavobacteriaceae > Flavobacterium. The sequence continues at coordinate 25,596 of CAYWFQ010000002.1, read as the reverse complement.
ACACATTTTAAAAACGGCTTCGGCTATTTTGGGAGTGCCAGTTCAATTTGCTGCTAATTGTATAGGATCTGAAGCAAAAGAGGCTTCAAACAAATTGCAAACAGGTGAAGTTTTGTTATTAGAAAATTTACGTTTTCATGCAGAAGAAGAAGCTGGAGATGTGGCTTTTGCCAAAGAATTAGCTTCATTAGGAGATATTTATGTAAACGATGCTTTTGGAACGGCTCACAGAGCACATGCTTCGACTACAATTATTGCGCAATTTTTTCCAAATGATAAATGTTTTGGAACTTTGCTTGCTAAAGAAATTGAAAGCTTGAACAAAGTATTAAACAACAGTATAAAACCAGTAACTGCTGTTCTTGGAGGTTCTAAAGTATCTTCAAAAATTACGGTTATCGAAAATATTTTAGACAAAGTAGACCACATGATTATTGGTGGCGGAATGACTTTTACTTTTGTAAAAGCGTTGGGCGGAAAAATTGGAGATTCTATTTGTGAAGATGACAAACAAGAATTGGCTTTAGAAATTTTGCGTTTAGCTAAAGAAAAAGGAGTTCAAATTCATATTCCAGTTGATGTAGTTGCAGGAGATAAGTTCTCAAACGATGCGAATACTCAAGTGGTAGATGTAAGAGCAATTCCTGATGGATGGGAAGGAATGGATGCGGGACCAAAATCATTAGAAAACTTCAAAAAAGTAATTTTAGAGTCTAAAACGATTCTTTGGAATGGACCTTTAGGTGTTTTTGAAATGCCAACTTTTGCAAAAGGAACTATTGCTTTAGGGGAATTCATTGCTGAATCAACTGCTAACGGAGCATTCTCACTTGTAGGTGGCGGAGATTCGGTTGCTGCTGTAAAACAATTTGGTTTTGAAGACAAAGTAAGCTACGTTTCAACAGGAGGAGGAGCGATGTTAGAAATGTTAGAAGGTAGAGTTTTACCTGGAATCGCTGCGATTTTAGAATAAGCACTTTTGAAATAATAATCGAGTTATATCAACTTGAGCGGAATACAAATAGAAAACCTTAGCAAAGAAATTTGATCTAAGGTTTTTTTTCATTCTAACTATTTTATAAAATAGAATCGGTTACACACCTGTTATTTTTAAGAAGGATTTTCGTATCAAATCAGCCAAAAACGCTTAAAAAAGCCCTTAAAACTGAATTTTTAACAATATTTATGGAATTTTTAAGTTAGAACCTAGTAAGTTTGTAAAAATGATTTTATAATCGTTTGGAATATAGCCCCTTGATTACATTAACTATGAATATAAAACACCTCATACTTCCTTTTTTTCTGTTCGTATCTTTCTCGCTTTTTTCGCAAGAAGTTACAGAAAAATCAGGAACTCCTAAGCCAGAAATTAAACTTACCTACCTAGATTCTATCAAAAAAACCTTTGTTAAAGATGATTTAGCAGCTTGTGTAGATAGTTTGTGGCTAAAGGAATTAACGAACTTAGACATTTTTAATAATCTTTCTGATGATATTCAAAATATCAATATCGACGAAAAAGTCGATTATGAATTGTCTACTGAATTGCTAAAAGCAAGATTACAGGAAATGGATGATAAGTCGCCATTTCATATTGAATACAACCAAGGTTTAGAAAACATTATCAAGTCCTTTTTGAAAAATAGAAAACGTTCTTTTGAGCGTTTAATGGCCGTTTCAGAATATTATTTCCCTTTATTTGAAGAGGCATTTGATAAACAAAATGTACCTCTTGAAATCAAATATCTAGCCGTTGTTGAATCGGCATTAAATCCAAAAGCAGTTTCTAGAGTAGGCGCAACGGGTCTTTGGCAGTTCATGTACCAAACAGGAAAACAATACGGATTAAAAATTGATTCGTACGTGGATGAACGCAGTGATCCTCTAAAAGCTAGTGAGGCTGCTGCCCAATACATGAAAAACATGTATGCTATTTTTGGAGACTGGGATTTGGTTTTAGCATCGTATAACTCAGGACCAGGGAATGTTGCAAAAGCCATCCGTCGTTCAGGCGGACAACAAAATTATTGGAACATTCGAAAAAATCTACCAAAAGAAACACAAGGATATGTACCCGCTTTTTTAGCAACGATGTACATTTATGAATACCATAAAGAACATGGTATCAAACCAGAGAAAGCACCTATAAAACATTTTGCCACAGATACTGTAATGATTAAAAGACAAATGTCTTTCAAACAAATTTCTGAATTGATTGATATTCCGGTGGCTCAATTGCAAATTTTGAATCCATCCTATAAATTAAATGTGGTACCTTCTTACAAAGATCAAACCCATTATTTACGATTACCTCAAGACAAGATGGCGGTTTTTACCTCTAATGAATCTAAGATTTATGCCTATGTGGATAGAGAGGCGAATTTAAGAGAAAAGCCATTTCAAATTGTTAGACCAATTGTAGCTCAGGATTCTGTAAATACATTTCAAAAATTGGCACAAGCCAAAGTGCGTTACTATCGTGTCAAGCGTAATGACAATTTAAGTACAATAGCTCAAAAATATGATGTAGCGGTTGAGGATATTAAAAAATGGAATAATATCAAAGGCAATAAAGTGGCCTACGGCAAGAACTTAAAAATCAACGGAATTGAAGCAGACCAAAATTCTTTAGCTGTTGCCAAAGCTGAGTTAGACAAAAAAGGAGTTCAGAAAGACAGTGCCGCTGTGGCATCCGCTTCATTTTATGTAGTTCAAAAAGGGGATAATTTAAGCGCTATCGCAAAAAAATTCAACATTACAGTAGCTGATATTCAAGATTGGAACAAGTTAACCAATAGCAATGTTCAGTTGGGCGCATCACTTCAAGTGGTGAAAAACCCTGCTACCAAAGAAGAAGTAGCCGTGGTTGCTGAAAGAAAAGACATTCAATACAGCGTTCAAAAAGGAGATAATTTGGGCAGTATTGCTAAGAAATTTGGAGCTACTATAGATGAGTTAAAGCAATGGAATAACTTAAAATCTAATGCAATAGCTATTGGAAACAGTTTGATTGTTGCCAAAAATGAGATTGTTATTGATACCAATAAAGCTACTGTTGCAAGTTTTAAAAAGAAAGATCAGTATTCAAGCTCAGCTAAAAAAGAAGCAGAATACTATGTTAAAAAAGGAGATTCTCTATATAGTATTTCAAAAAAATATCCTGGTGTGACTATTGCTGACTTGAAGAAATGGAACAACATCAAAGATGAAGAATTAAAACCGGGAATGAAATTAAAAATTAACGGATAATTCAATGAATCGATTTAAATTTGGGTTTTATTTCATAATGTCAAAATCATGAATAAAACCCATTTTTTATGCCTACTAGTTTCAGTTGTACTGTTTTCTTGTTTTAAGAAAGAAGCCGACTTGCCTCGGAAAACATCCGGTAAAATCAATACAATTTCGGTAATTATTGACGATCAATTATGGAATGGAGAAATTGGCGATAGCATCCGAAATAAATTCGCCGCTCCAGTAATTGGACTACCTCAAGAAGAACCTCTTTTTACCATCAATCAATATCCAGTTAAATTATTAGAAGGTTTTGCTACAGATAGCCGTGCGATTATTGTGATTAAAAAAGACGCAAAAATAAAATTTGAAATCAAGGAAAATCAATACGCAACTCCTCAAAATGTGTTCCATATTTCAGGCAAAACGGCTCCCGAAATAGTACAATTATTGGAAGAACATACACCAGAAATAATCCAATTAATTGACCAAGGGGAAATAGCCGAAAGCCAACGAATAAACAAACAATCCCTACTCAATACAAAAGCTATTAGCAAACAATTTAGAATTGGAATTCAAGTACCTTCTAATTTTGAATATGCGCTTAGAAAATTCAATTTTGTTTGGTTAAAGAAAAAAATAATCAGCGGAAGTAGTAGTTTGTTGCTGTATCAGCTGCCATTGAATACGATTTCAACTACTAATGCAGCCGTTGATATTCTTAAAATGAGAGATTCCATTGGAAAATACATTCAAGGAACCGAACCGAATACTTATATGATTAGCGAGACAGGGTACACACCTTATTTTTTCAAATCAAAGTTAGACAATCTATTGGCGTATGAAACTAGAGGCACTTGGCAACTTCAAAACGATTATATGTCGGGTCCTTTTATTAATTATGCCGTGGTGGATAAGCCCAACAATCGACTGCTGGTTGTAGAAGGGTTTTGTTATTCACCTTCCAAAGAAAAAAGAGACATTATGCATGAGCTTGAGGCCATCATCCATTCGGTTCATTTGCTTAAAAACAATACATTTACCCCACCAAAAAAATAAAACATATGGCATTAGAATGGCAAATAAAATCTTTTGAAACACTTTCAGTTAATGAATTGTATGATATTCTTCGTTTGCGAAGTGAAATCTTTGTTGTTGAACAAAACTGCGTCTATCTTGATTTGGACAACAAAGATCAAAAGGCATTGCATCTTTTTGGAATATTTGAAGGTAAGATTGTAGCCCACGCGCGCCTTTTTAAACCTGGAATTTCTTTTGTTCACGCTTCCATTGGCAGGGTAACAGTAGATGCAAAGCATAGAGAAAAAAAATGGGGTCACGAATTGATGCGTCAAGCTATTGCTGGAATTTTACATCATTATGGTGAAACAGAAATCACAATTGGCGCTCAATTGTATCTAAAAAAATTCTATGAAAGTCATGGTTTTGTTCAAACCAGCGAAATGTATTTAGAAGATGATATTCCGCACATTCAAATGGACAAGAATCGCTAACATTTTGTAATCACTAATTCTACTCTTCGATCTAATTCAGGTTCTTTTCCCATGGGGAATTGATTGCCGTAGCCTTTAAAAGTCATTCGGGACGGATTAATTTTCCGCATCACTAAATATCGATATACAGCTTTGGCTCTGTTGTAAGATAATTTTCGGTCTTTCGTGTCTTTGTCAATAGCATCTGAGAAGTGTTTTGGGGTGCAACAAACATGACCTTGTACTTCAAATTCTACATACGGATTGTTCTTTAAAAAAGTAACAATTTTATCTAGTACAATTCGAGATTTTAAATCCAAATAACTACTTCCTACACCAAATCGAACGTTTTCTAAATAGATGCGATCGCCTTTTTGATGCGGCAAATGAAAATCAGAAAACAAACGCGTAATACCCATGAAATACGGAGGCTTAGCTAATTGTTCTATCACTACTTCCACACGACGATTATTAGAGCGGGTTTGATCTAGATCAGGCACGGTATCTTTGTTAACCAAAACCCGTCCTTTACCTTCTAAAGTGATTAATTTATTAGGATTCAATCCAAGGTTGAGTAAAATTTTTTCAACCGCACTTACCCTTCTATCTGACAAATTGAAATTATAAGTAGCAGAACCACGATCATCACAATATCCATAAACACGAACTGATTGAATTTGAGTGCTATCTATTTTTTGAAAAAAATCACAAAGAAGGTCTTTTTGGTTTCCTTTAAGGAAGTCCACATCAAAGTCAAAATAGACATTTTGCTTGCTTTTTTCTTGAGCAAATCCGCTTAAGAAAAACAACATAAATCCTATTTTGAGTAGTTCTTTCATCACATTTTTAAGATGGTTTTGTATTCAGCAGGAGTGTTCAACATCTGAACAGCACGTTTGATTTCAATATTATTTTTAAGGTAATATTGGTACAAACCTTCTTGGTATTGGTAGCGTTTGATGAGTTCTTCTTGAATCAAATTCTTGATTTCTTTTTGATTTTTATCTAATAAAACAGTTTCACTTTTTTGAAGAGCAACTACTAATTGTTCGTATTCTGCTGTGATGGCTTCGTCAATTTTTTCTTTTTTGGCTGCAGCCAAAGTATTCTTTAATGCAAGTTCGGTTTGGGTATCAAAAGAAAATTTAGATGATTTTAAAAACTGTTTAAAATCTTGAAAATCTGCTTCTGAAATAGTTGGAATGCTGTTGCCTAGATTTGGATTTTTAAAATAATACTGGGTAGCAAAATTGAAAATGGCATCGTTTCTTTCTAAGGCTTCGGAGATGGCGCTTAATTTTGTTTCTTCAAGTGCAATGTCAGGCTGAATTCCCCCACCATCATAAACGGTTCTTCCTTTTTTGGTTTTGAACGCAGTATAATTTTTCTCGTCACGTTTTGTGGCAATTCCGTTTTTATCTTTTCGACTGTAATCTAGTGCTTGAATGCATCTTCCAGAAGGGGTGTAATAACGCGAAATGGTTACTTTTAACTGAGTTCCATAGGTTAAATCAACGGGTCTTTGTACTAATCCTTTTCCAAAACTTCGACTACCAATAATCACCGCTCGGTCCAAATCCTGTAACGCCCCAGAAACAATTTCTGAAGCTGATGCGCTTCTTCCATTAACAATAATTGCTAACGGAATTTCAGTATCAACAGGTTCTTTTGTGGTTTTGTAGGTGTTATTATGTTTGTCGATTTTCGATTTTGTAGTAACAATAATTTCATTTTTGGGTACAAATAAATTGCAAATTGTCACGGCTTCGTTTAACAATCCGCCGGGATTATCACGCAAGTCTAAAACAATTCGCTCAACGCCTTCTTTTTTGAGTTGTTCCAAAGCATTTTTGGTTTCCAACCCTGCTTTTTTGTTAAAGTGAGCTAATACAATATAACCCGTTTTGTCGTCTATTTTTCCATAGAACGGAACCGATTTGATTTCGACTTCGTCCAATACAATTTGGGTAGTATTGGTTTTTCCTTGGCGAATGTATTTGATGTCAATTTTAGTGTTTTTAGCTCCTTTTAACAATTGCGAAGCATCGTCTTTGAAGTCGGCTAAAAGGACATCGCCAATTTGAATAATCTCATCTCCCGCTTTTAATCCCGCTTTGTCGGCAGGGAAATTTTTGTAGGGTTCTTTGATGATTAATCGGTCTTCTTTTCGTGTAATTAAAACTCCAATTCCAGTATATTCTCCCGTATTATTGATTTTAAATTTCACGACATCTTGCTCGTTGAAGAAAACAGTGTATGGATCTAAACTAGCTAACATTCCTTTGATGGCTTTGTCCATTAATTCGCCAGGATTGGTTTCGTCTACATAGTTTTTGTTCAATTCCTTGAACAGCGTGGTGAAAATTTCAATTTGCTTGGCTACTTCAAAAAAATCTTCCTTAAAACTAGCGCCAACATACAAAAAGGCTGCGGCAATAACAGGAATAATATATCTTTTTTTGAATGAGGTAATCATAGTAACGAAAGCTTAGATTGAAAGGTCTAAAATAAGAATAAAATGGTAATGTTGAACGGTGTTAAATCCGTTTATTTTTCTTCTTCTTTTAAAGGAGGGTTGATTTGCGCCAAAAATTTTTCAAATAATTGAATCGTTTTTGTGTTGATTTCGTCATAAGACAATCGGTCTTTACTTTGGTAAAAAAGCATTAACGCATAGGGTTGGTTGAGGTGGTCTTTAAGCAAATGTTGATTCAAACGATACGTTTCTCTTAAAACACGTTTGAAATAATTGCGATCCACAGCTTTTTTGAAGTATTTTTTAGAAACGGAAACGCCCACTTTTAATTGTTGGTCATTTCCCAAAGTACCCGAATGATATACTAATCGCAAAGGGTATTTAGACACCGATTTCCCTTCGGAAAATAATAATCCGATGGTGATTTTGCTTTTTAGTTTTTCGTTTTTTGGATAATTGAAGTTCATTTCAAAGAAAATACCGCTAATTTTAGTTGCCAAAGGTACAATTAAACGCTAAATAGGTGTTATTCTTAAGGATTTAAATAGCCCTAAAAATTTATTTCGTATTTTTGTTGTTCATTTTTAGCGCATGCAGAAACTAATTTCGTATCCCCTTTCCATTATTTACTACCTGTGTTTTGGACTTTGTTTGGTTGTTTTTCATCCAATCCAATGGGTATGTTTTAATGTTTTTGGGTACCAAGCGCATAAAAAAAGTGTCGATTATTTGAACCTGTTTTTAGTGCGTTGTACCAACCTTTTAGGAACCAGATATCAGTTTGAAAATAGAGACAATATCCCTAAAAATGTACCCGTGATTTTTGTAGCCAATCATCAAAGTTTGTATGATATTGTAGCGGTTATTTGGTACTTGAGAGACTTTCATTGCAAGTTTGTAAGCAAGAAAGAATTGGGCAAAGGAATTCCAAGTGTGTCGTATAATTTGAATCACGGCGGTTCTGTTTTAATTGACAGAAAAGACCCTAAACAAGCCATTCCTTTAATCAAAGGATTGTCTGAATATATTGAAAAAAACACCCGTTCGGCACTTATTTTTCCTGAAGGAACAAGAAGTAAAACAGGTCAGCCTAGATCTTTCGCGCAAAGCGGATTAAAAATATTATGTAAGCACGCCCCTTCAGCTTATGTGGTCCCAATTACCATTAACAATTCATGGAAGATGGTTCGATTTGGTGCTTTCCCAATGGGATTAGGCAATTCACTCAAATTTACAATTCACAAACCGTTAAAGGTGAGCGATTATTCATTTGAAGAGTTGATGGAAAAAACGGAAAGTGCAGTAGTACAAGGAATACAAATTTAAAAATACAACAAAATGTCAATTAAAAACATTCGTTTAGAAGTGATGCAGTTTTTGGAAAAAAACGTGGATAGTTTCGTAGAACAGTACTTAATTCCAGTAGAAAACATTTGGCAACCAACTGATTTTTTACCAGATTCACAAAGTGAAAACTTTTTTGAAGAAGTAAAAGAACTAAGAGAAATTGCTAAAGATTTACCCTATGATTTTTGGGTAGCTATGGTGGGAGATACCATTACCGAAGAGGCTTTACCCACGTATGAGTCTTGGTTAATGGAAGTAGAAGGAGTAAATAATTTAGAAAGAAACGGTTGGTCAAGTTGGATCCGTCAATGGACAGGGGAAGAAAACCGTCACGGAGACGTATTGAATAAATACTTGTATTTGTCTGGTCGAATCAACATGCGTGAAGTAGAAATCACTACCCAACATTTGATTAACGACGGTTTCGATATTGGAACCGGAAGAGACCCTTACAAAAACTTTGTATACACTAGTTTCCAAGAATTAGCGACTTATGTTTCGCACAATAGAGTTTCGCAAATTGCAAAAAAACACGGTGACAATAAATTGTCTAAAATGTGTAAAATGATTGCCGGAGACGAAATGCGTCATCACCATGCATATAGCGAATTTGTCAATCGAATTTTCCAAGTAGATCCAAGCGAAATGATGTTAGCGTTTCAATACATGATGAAACAAAAAATCGTAATGCCTGCCCATTTCTTGAGAGAATCAGGACAACAAATTAGTTCAGCGTTTGAAAATTTCTCTGATTCGGCACAACGCATAGGCGTTTACACAGCAAATGATTATGTAGAAATCATGCAAAAATTAATTGACAAATGGCAAATTGATAAAATTGGCAATTTGACTGACGAAGCTGAGAAAGCCCGTGATTACTTAATGAAATTGCCATCAAGAATGGCTAAAATTTCCGAAAGAATAGTGATTCCTCAAGAGTCGTATATCTTTAAATGGGTAGAGCCTGCTACATTGTAAAAATGTAGTATTTTTAAAAAAATTAGGCGTCAAAAAAGTGTCAATTTTGTCATTCCGTCCCGACGCTTCGGGATATTTCGGAATCTATAAAACAGTATTGTTTATAGAAACTGAAACAAGTTCAGTTTGACAAGACCGAGACTTTTTAGACGTTTTTTTATAAAACTATTTTTACAATGAACTCCACTAACTTGATTGACACAACAATACTATTTGTAAAAGAAACCTTGGCTCAGGCCGAAGGCGGTCACGATTGGTTTCATATTGAGCGTGTGTATAAAAACGCCTTGTTGATTGCCGCAACTGAAGTTTGTGATATAGAGATTGTTCAATTGGGCGCTTTGCTTCACGATATTGCAGATAGTAAATTTCATAATGGAGATGAAACCATCGGTCCTAAAACCGCGCGTACTTTTTTAGAAGGCCAAAATGTTTCTTCCGAAACTATTGACCACGTAATCGCGATTATTGAAAATATTTCGTTCAAAGGCGGCAATGTAAAAAGAAAATTTTCTTCGATTGAGTTGGATATTGTTCAAGATGCCGATCGTTTGGACGCTATTGGTGCAATTGGCGTTGCCCGAACATTCAACTACGGCGGCTTCAAAAATAGAGCACTTTACCATCCTGAAATTGCTCCGAACTTATCCATGACTAAGGAAGAATACAAAAACAATGAAGCGCCTACTATCAATCATTTTTACGAAAAACTATTGTTGTTGAAAGACAAAATGAATACTCCAACTGGGAAACAAATTGCCCAAGAACGCCACCGCTATATGGAAAGCTTTTTGGACCAATTTTATGCTGAATGGGAGGGTAGAAAATAAAGGTTAGTCTATTGAAAGTTGTTTCTCTTGCATTTCTAAAACTACATCCGAAGCGCTTTTGAAAGTAGGGACTTGTTCTACAATACTACCGATTCTTTTCTTATTCAACTTGAAGGTCAAGTCGTTTTCAGTAGTAAATAATAATGCGGTCAAAAACGGATTATTCAAATAAGAGGATAGCACAAAAAAGGCTTCGTCTAGAGTGTGAAAACTTTCTATTTCCTCAGTTTTATAACGGGCAATAAGTGAAATACGTACTTGGTCATCCACTAAAACGGGACGCATGTAAATATTTTTTAATTCGGTATCGCCAATGGTTTTTGCCAAGGTTAACTTAGCAAAAGTATAGTTGGCCATACTTTTTTTTACACTTTCCCAAAACTGGGCAAATTCGGTTTGAAAAGACATTTGTTTGATTTAGATTTTCGAATTATTTTCCGCTGAAATTAGCTTTTCTTTTTTCTAAAAAGGCGGTTGTTCCTTCTTTGAAATCGGTAGTGCTAAATAACCTGCCAAAAGCATGTATCTCTTGTTCGTAGCCGTTTTTCGTTTTGTCAACACTAGCGTTGATTGCCTGAATAGCTTCGCTAAGAGCAACAGGAGCATTTTTTATTATTTTTTGCGCCAAGCCTTGGCAAAATTCAATAAGTTCGGCTTGAGGCACTACATGATTCACCAAACCATATTCTTTGGCTTCGGTAGCAGTAATCATAGTTGCAGTCAAAATCATTTCCATAGCACGTCCTTTACCAATAAGTTGAGGTAAACGTTGTGTACCACCATAACCCGGAATTAGTCCCAAAGTAACTTCTGGCAAACCCATTTTTGCGTTGTCAGACGCCACTCTAAAATGACACGCCATCGCTAGTTCCAATCCGCCTCCTAAGGCAAATCCGTTAACAGCTGCAATTACCGGTTTTTTCAAATTTTCTATGTGGTCGAATACTTTTTGGTGTCCGTCGGCAGCGAGTTGTGTTCCTTCAGCAGCAGAGAAATCGGCAAATTCAGCAATATCAGCACCAGCCACAAACGCTTTTTCGCCACTTCCAGTCAAGATAATCACTTGAACAGCTTCGTTGTTTTCTAAATCAGTAAACGCCGAGTGTAATTCGGCAAGTGTGTCCTTGTTCAAAGCATTCAACTTGGCAGGACGATTTAAAGTCACCAACGCGATTTTATTTTCTATAGCAATCAAAAGATTTTCGTTGTTCATAGAATGTGTTTTTAAGAATTTAGAATTGGCAAACTCACTGTAAAAATGGTGCCTTGACTATATTGTGTTTCAAATGTAATGCTTCCTTTGTAATTTTCGATAATATTTTTAATGATACTTAAACCCAATCCCATTCCGCTATTTTTAGTGGTGAATTTAGGCTCAAATATTCGATTTTGATCTTCTTCTTTTATACCAATTCCGTTGTCTTTCACCGTAATTAAAACGTTTTTTCGGTCTCGATTAACTCGCACTACAATAGACTTGATTTCTTGTTGTTCCGGAATTGCTTGAATGGCATTTTTGACCAAATTGGTAATGATTCGAATGAGTTGTGTGCGATCAATTTCTGCAATAATTTCTTCCGATTCTTTTTCGAAAACCAAATAGTCTTCATTAAAAATATCCAAAGCCAATTCGACTACTTCGACCACATTTAGTGTTTCGTTTTGTTGAGCAGGCATCGAAGCAAAGTTCGAAAAAGCGGATGCTACCGCACTCATTGTGTCAATTTGCTGAATTAAAGTATCGGAGTAATCCTTCATCTTTTGTTGTATGTCTTGCTCGCCTGGATCAAATTTTCGTTGAAAACTCTGCACAGTCAAACGCATTGGCGTCAGCGGATTTTTAATCTCGTGGGCGACCTGTTTTGCCATTTCGCGCCAGGCTTCTTCACGTTCACTTTGCGCTAATTTAACAGCACTGATTTCCAGTTCGTCCACCATCGCATTATACGATTTAATCAACAAATTGATTTCTTTACTACTGGCTTCAACCCTAATTTTTTCGTTTTTCTGATTCAATGTCGTTTCACTCAATTTATCAGAAATCGTTTTTAAAGACTTGGTAATGTATGTCGAAAGAAAATACGCCAAGCCAAACGCAACTATCAACATGAACGAATACACCTGAGCCAATCGGATTAAAAATCCGTTCAACTCTTTTTCATAAAAACCATCGTCTTCTACATAGGGTAAATTTAAAATACCGAGTGGTTTGAATTTATCGTCTTTGATTTGGCTGTACGAAGAACGGTTTTTTAATCCGTCAATAGTTTTGATGTCTACAAATCGTTTTTCGATAGAAGAACGCACTAATTTCAAAATGTACTTTTGGATAGGTGGCGCTACTTTGTCTACTGAAAAGGATTCTTTGGAGGATTTAAGTAATTTTCCGTCCAAGCTGTAAATGTTGATTTCGATGGCGTGAATTTGTGCCAATTCGTGAATTTTATCTTTGAAAATCAAAGGTAAATTGGCCGTTGTCAAAGGATAGGTTGTGGTCGAAAGCACATAATTAATATGTTCTTTGACCTCATTTTCTTTACGCTCTAAACGTTCTTGATGGTATTCTCTCGCTTCGTTTTTAAACTGAATAATCGAAATCGAAGCCAAAATAATCGAAGCCATAATAATCAATACAATCATCGATAGGAAAATCCTAGTTCGAAGAGAAAGCATTGCTATTTTAAAGCTTTTAGCCATGATTTAGGATTGATTTCTTTCGCGAATGCGTTTGTAAAATTTGAATCCAAGCATAATTAGAATTGAAAACAAAAAGATACCCACCACTCCATAAATCCAATTCACCGCATTTTTCAGAATCACTAAAAACACGACTGCAAATAATATTATAGTGGCGCCTTCATTCCAAACACGCATGAAATTCCCCGTGTGTTTTACTTCGTTATTTTGTAATTGCTTGAATATTTGGTGGCATTTCAAATGGTATAAATACAATAGAAATACAAAACCTAATTTGACATGCATCCACGGCATTTGCAACCAAGCATTACCCAATTCGGTAAAAAACAACATCCAAAAAGCAAAAAAACTAGCCAAAATAGCCGAAGGCCAAGTGATGATGTACCACAAACGGTAACTCATAATTTTGAACTGCTCTTGCAAAATTTCTTTTTCTGGAGAGGGTTTTTCAGAAGCTTCAATTTGGTATACAAAAAGCCGCACGATATAGAACAAACCCGCAAACCAAGTGATGACAAAAATAAGATGCAACGATTTAAGGTAGTTGTAGATTTCCATAGTATTAATTGTTAACCGCCGATTCGCTGATTTTTTTTTGCAATCTGCGAATCTGCGGTAAAAAACATTAATTTATTTTAATTATTTCGCTTGAAATTCTTTAATCCAATTCGCCACAACACCACACCATTCGTCTTCGTCGTTCATACAAGGAATAGCCATAAACTCTTCCCCACCGTGATGTAAAAATTCTTCGTTCGCTTCCATTGCAATTTCTTCTAAAGTTTCTAAACAATCAGCCACAAAAGCAGGAGTTACAACCGCTAATTTTTTAATTCCTTTTTCAGGCATTTTGTTCACTTCAACATCAGTATAAGGAGTTAGCCATTTGTCACCCGCTAAACGAGATTGGAAGGTTTGGCTATATTTTCCTTCTGGAATACCTAGTAATTTCACCACTTGTTTGGTAGTTTCATAACATTGGTGACGGTAACAAAATTCGTGAGCAGGCGAAGGAGTGTTACAACAAGATCCGTCAATTTTACAATGTGATTTGGTGATATCCGTTTTGCGAATATGACGTTTAGGAATTCCGTGATACGAAAACAATAAGTGATCGTAGTCAAAACCTTCTAAGTGTTTTTTGATAGAATTAGATAAGGCTTCAATATATCCTGGCTTGTTGTAGAACGCTGGAACTGTAGTGAATTTCATGTTAGGGAAATGCTTTTGACGCAATTCTTCTGCTAATACCAAAATTGTAGTAGTAGAAGCCATAGCATGTTGCGGATACAAAGGGAAAAGCATCACTTCTGTCACGCCTTTATCATGCAATTCTTGCAATCCTTTTAGAATGGTCATAGTTCCATAACGCATGGCTAAAGCCACTGGAATGTCAACCAAAGTTTTCACTTTTTCATGCATTTTTTTAGAAATCACAATCAAAGGCGAACCTTCATCTGTCCAAATTCTGGCATACGCTTCAGCTGATTTTTTAGGTCTAGTTTGTAAAATAATCCCTCTAACTAATAAGGCACGCAATAAAAACGGAACATCAATTACGTATTTATCCATTAAAAACTCATCCAAATACGGTTTTACGTCTTTAGCAGTTGGACTTTCTGGCGAACCAAGATTAACTAATAATACTCCTTTCATTTTTTTATAAATTGGTGTTGATTGACATTAAATATTTCTTTGGTGTGGTGGCAAATTTTTTCTTGAAAGCCGCAATAAAATGGCTTCCGGTACTGTACCCAATTTTCAGCCCTACTTCGTTGACATTATAGGAGCCGCTATCAAGTAATTTTCGCGCATAGTCCATTTTGTAATCAAAAAGGAAGCCATAGACAGTATCGCCATATATTTGTTTGAAACCCATTTTTAATTTTTTCAAATTGAGTCCCACTTGGTCGGCTAATTCTTGTAATCCTGGCGGCTCAGCCATGTTGGCAATGATAATTTCTTTGGCTTTTTTAATTTTGAACACATTGTCTTCGTCAATTAAAAACGGACATTGTTCAGCATTAGGGTCTTCGCTTTTATTGAAATACAAACTCAACAATTCATAGCCTTTGCCTTTGTAATACAAGTTTTTGATAGAAGGATGCAGGCTGTAATGAAACAATTGGCTTAACACAATTGCCATAGACGGACTGATATTGCCTTCGTTATAGTATTTTTTATCTTTATTATCGGGACTTAAAAACGTAATATAATTCGCTTCGGTTGAGAATAACGCGTGAAATTTTTTAATCGATATAATTACGGAAATGGCCCAAGAATTAGGTGCCAATTCTAAATTCAAAGGCAATTCTTTTTGGGGATTGTATAAAAGCAATGATTTTTCTTCCTTTAATTCCAAGGCATAATTCCCTTGGTTGAAAATGAATTTAGCATTTCCTTTAATACCAAAATGAAACTGAATCAGTCCGCTGCCCACTTCGCGTTGTGCATGAAATGATTCGGCGCTATCGTTTTGAAAGCGAATGAGCGTAAAGTCTTCTTCAATTTTTATTACCTCTTGTGAACCCATAGCGATATTTTTTTAGCAACAAAATAGGATTATAATCCAAGATTAGGATTAAAAACGATTCCAAAATTGAATTTATATGGACATGATTTTACTACAAAAATAGATTTTTTTACTATAAAAGTACCATTTCATTTCAAAAAAACATTCAGCGACACAATTAGCCCTTGTAGCGTTACTTTTATCAAACCCTTAATGATATTTTTGTTCCACTTTTTAGAAAAGTATACTTTATGGAGAACCATCATACATCAAAACCTCATTCTTTTTATGCCGTTGGCTTGAGCTACAAGAAAGCCGATGCGGAGATAAGAGGAAAATTTAGTTTGGATGCGGTTGCAAAAACCCGCTTGCTAGAGCAAGCAAAAAATGAAGGAATTGAAAGTTTGATTGTGACATCTACTTGCAACAGAACTGAAATTTATGGTTTTGCTGAACACCCTTTTCAGCTGATTAAATTGATTTGTGAAAACAGTCAAGGTACAGTTGAAGCCTTTCAAAAATACGGTTTTGTATATAAAAATAAAGAAGCGGTAGGTCACCTTTTTAGAGTGGGAACCGGTTTAGATAGTCAGATTTTAGGGGATTTTGAAATTATTTCCCAAATTAAGACCAGTTTTTTTCAAGCCAAATCCGTAAATTTAGTAAATGCTTTTCAAGAGCGTTTAGTCAATGCGGTAATTCAAGCCAGTAAAAAAATCAAAACCGATACCGAGATTTCATCGGGAGCTACTTCGGTTTCGTTTGCTTCGGTACAGTACATTCTGAATAATGTCGAGGAAATTGGCGACAAAAACATTTTACTTTTTGGCACCGGAAAAATTGGGAGAAATACCTGTGAGAATTTAGTAAAACATTCAAAACACGAACAAATTACTTTAATCAACCGTACTAAAGACAAAGCCGAGAAATTGGCTCAAAAATTAGACGTGATAGTGAAGGATTATGCTGATTTGCAATTGGAAATTCAAAAAGCAGACGTTTTGGTAGTTGCTACGAGTGCTCAGAATCCAACGGTGGACAAGGCAATTTTGAATTTGAAAAAACCATTATTGATTTTGGATTTGTCGATTCCGAAGAATGTGAATGAAAATGTGGAAGATGTCGAAGGAGTTACTTTGGTTCACATGGATTATTTGTCTCAAATCACAGACGAAACTTTAGAGAACAGAAAAAAACATATCCCAGCTGCTGAGGCCATTATAGAGGAAATCAAAGAGGAGTTTTTGACTTGGTCCAAAGGACGAAAATTTGCGCCAACCATTCATGCTTTAAAAGAAAAATTACATTCGATAAAAGAAGGGGAGTTGCATTTTCAACGAAAAAAATTAGCCGACTTTAACGAAGAACAAGCCGAAATCATCAGCAACAGAATCATTCAAAAAATCACGAATCATTTTGCCAATCATCTCAAAGACGAAGAAACAATGGTGGATGAAAGTATCGAGTGGATTGAGAAAGTTTTTAATATTGGCGCCAATACAAAATAATGAGTAAAACAATACGCATAGGAACTCGCGATAGCGAACTCGCTCTTTGGCAAGCGCATACCGTTCAGAAAAAACTGAACGATTTGGGTTATACCACCGAAATTGTAGCTGTAAAATCGCAAGGTGATATTATTCTTGATAAACCTTTATACGAATTAGGAATTACTGGAATTTTTACCAAAACCTTAGACATTACTATGATTAATGGTCAGGTGGATATTGCGGTGCATTCCATGAAAGACGTGCCAACTGCTTTGCCGCAAGGCATTGTTCAAGCGGCAGTTTTGGAGCGCGCAAACACCCTTGATATTTTGGTCCATAAAGGTAATTTGGACTTTCTATCCACATCAGGAACGATTGCCACAGGAAGTTTGCGTCGTCAAGCGCAATGGTGGCACAAATACCCTAATCACCAAGTGGTGGATTTGCGTGGCAATGTAAATACCCGCATGCAAAAATTAGCTGAAAGCGATTGGAACGGAGCTGTTTTTGCTGCAGCAGGTTTGGAACGAATCAATCTCAAACCAGAAAATTATATCAATTTAGATTGGATGATTCCAGCTCCCGCACAAGGTGCAATGTTAGTTGTGGCAATGGCGAATGACGAGTTTACCAAAGACGCTGTGAGTCAGTTGAACGATATTGAAACAGAAATTTGCACTTATATTGAGCGACAATTTTTGAAGACTTTAGAAGGAGGTTGTACGGCACCGATTGGAGCTTTGGCAGAATACGACGAAGAAAAAGATACGATTGAATTTAAAGGGGTTTTGTTTTCTATTGATGGAAAACAAAAAATCGAAATCGAAAAATCAGTAGATATATCAGAGTGGAAGAAATTAGGTTTCCATTCTGCTCAAGAAATTTTGAAAAATGGCGGTGCCGAATTAATGGTTGAAATTAAAAACCAATTAAAAAAATAAATTTTAACCATTAAGAGATTAAGAAAATTAAGAGCAAAACTTAATCAGCCTTAATGCCTTTATGGTTTAATAAAAATAAAATAATGGCAACTTCAATCCGAATTTTATCGACAAAAGTGCTTTTAGCTGATCAAAAACAAGCGTTGACGGATATTGGCTTGGAGGTTTTGGAGTCCAATTTCATAGAAGTGGAAACCAAGAATTTTGAATTGAAAGGAATTAAAAACAATTTGATTTTTACGAGTCAGAATGCGGTGCGAAGTTTTTTAAATCACCCACAATTTGATAAAAATAAATCAGAGCTTCAGTCGAAAAAAGCATTTTGTGTTGGTGTAAAAAGTAAAACCATTTTGACCGATGCCGGTTTTGAAGTGGTTGCCTATGCTGATTATGCTTCTGATTTAGCCGAGATTATCAGTTTAATTTATGCTAATGGGAGTTATACTTTTTTCAGCGGAAATTTGAGAAAAGAGACGTTGCCGTTGGCATTAAAAGAAGCTGGAATTGAGTTCAACGAAATTGAAGTATATGAAACGCAGTTGAAACCACATAAGATTAAGGAGGCTGTAGATGCGATTTTGTTTTTCAGTCCATCTGGAGTTGAGAGTTATATGAAAGATAATACCATTAAAAAAGAAATGTGCTTTTGCATTGGAGAAACTACCGCTGAAGCCTTGGAAAACAAAAACATAAAAAACATCATAATTGCAGAACATACTTCAGTTGAAAATGTAATTACAGAAGTTAAAGAATATTATTATAATTAAACCAAGTGCCTTTGTGGCAAAACAAATAAAAATGATAAAAAACGATTTATTTCTACGTGCTTTAAATAACGAAAAAGTAGAACGTCCACCGGTTTGGATGATGCGCCAAGCGGGAAGATATTTGCCAGAATTCAGAGCTTTGCGTGACAAATATGATTTCTTTACCCGTTGCGAAACACCAGAATTAGCAGCTGAAATCACCGTGCAACCGATTCGTATTGTTAAACCCGATGCAGCGATTTTGTTTTCTGATATCTTGGTGGTGCCAAGGGCGATGGGAATTCACGTGGAATTGAAAGACAATTTAGGCCCAATAATTCCGAATCCAATTCGCACCATGGAACAAGTGAATCAAGTATTTGTTCCAGATGTGAACGAAACCTTGGGATACGTTTTTGACGCTATCAAATTAACCAAAGAAATGCTGAACGATGAGGTGCCATTGATTGGTTTCGCAGGTTCGCCATGGACAATTTTTTGTTATGCTGTGGAAGGGAAAGGTTCTAAAAGTTTTGATACTGCAAAAGGATTTTGTTTCTCCAATCCAGTAGCAGCTCACACTTTGTTGCAAAAAATTACCGATACCACGATTCTATATTTGAAAGAAAAAGTAAAAGCAGGTTGTAACGCCATTCAGATTTTTGATTCTTGGGGCGGTATGTTGTCTCCGGTAGATTATCAAGAATTTTCTTGGCAGTACATCAACCAAATCGTTGAGGCACTTGCGGAAGACACGAAAGTGATTGTTTTTGGAAAAGGATGTTGGTTTGCTTTAGGCGAAATGGCCAAATCAAAAGCATCGGCTTTAGGAGTAGATTGGACCTGTTCACCAAGAAATGCCCGCTATTTAACGGGTGGAAACATCACCTTACAAGGAAATTTTGATCCAAGTCGTTTGTTGTCGCCTATTCCAACCATTAAAAAAATGGTTCATGAAATGATTGACGAATTTGGGAAAGACAATTATATCGTAAACTTAGGTCATGGTATTTTACCGAATATTCCTGTCGATCACGCGAAGGCTTTTGTTGAAGCAGTGAAGGAATACGGTCAGTAAACTGAAACTACCTGCAAGGTTTCCAAAACCTTGTAGGTTTTAATGAATTCAATATACCTACAAGGTCAAAAAGACCTTGCAGGAAAAGAAAAAATGAAAGACAAATTTTACCAATACATACAAAATCTACAAGATCAAATCTGTAAAGGATTAGAAGAGATTGATGAGGTAGCTCGATTTCGTGAAGATCTTTGGGACAGACCAGAAGGCGGTGGTGGAAGGACGCGCGTAATTGAAAACGGACAAGTTTTTGAAAAAGGTGGCGTAAACATTTCAGCGGTTCACGGTAAATTACCCGATTCGATGCAAAAACTATTCAACGTAGGTGAAGCGGATTTTTTTGCTTGCGGATTGAGTTTGGTGATTCACCCAAAAAACCCGATGGTACCAACAGTACATGCCAATTGGCGTTATTTTGAAATGTACGATGAGAAGGGTAATGTAATCAATTCGTGGTTTGGTGGAGGCCAAGATTTAACACCTTATTATTTGTTTGAAGAAGATGCGGTTCATTTTCATCAAACCTGTAAAACTGCTTGTGACAAACATAATTCTGAGTTCTATCCGAAATACAAAAAACAATGTGACGACTATTTTTGGAATGCGCATCGCAATGAAGCGCGTGGAATAGGTGGTTTATTCTTTGATTATTTAAAAGCGACCGAAGAACAATCGATGGAAGATTGGTTCAATTTTGTTACCGAAGTTGGGAATTCATTCCTTGATGCGTATTTACCAATCGTAGCAAAAAGAAAAGACTTGCCTTATTCAGCCGAGCAAAGAACTTGGCAAGAAATTCGCCGTGGTCGCTATGTTGAGTTTAATTTGGTTCACGACAAAGGCACCTTATTTGGCTTAAAAACCAATGGCCGAATTGAATCAATTTTGATGTCTTTGCCACCACATGTGCAATGGCATTATGACCATCATCCTGAGGCAGGTAGCGAAGAAGAAAAAGTGTTGAAAGTATTAGAAAATCCTAAAAATTGGATTTAAATATATCAGAAAATGCGGATTGATTAATATCGATACTTTGAAATTGATAATGGTAACATTTTAATTTATATAGACAAATTGTATTTATGAATGCCGATTTAGACCACTATTTTGAAGAACAGAAAATTAGAAAAGAAGAATTAAATCGTTTACGATCTATTGTTCTTAAAGCTGATTTAAAGGAAGAACTTAAATGGAATGCCCCTTGTTATACCTTTCAAAACAAGAATGTTTGTATGATTTTCAATTTTAAGAATTCTTTCGGAATTTCGTTTTTCAAAGGATCGTTCATTCATGATTCGTATGAGATATTAGAAAAGCCAGGGGACAACACCCAAAATATCAGAATGATAAAATTATCTGAAAATAAAGAGTTAGATAAGAAGGAAAATGCTATCAGTAATTACATTCATCAAGCAATTGAGCTTGAAAAGATAGGGGTTAAAATTGTAAAAACAACTGAAGCAAAATTTGAATGTATTGAAGAATTAGAAATTGCTTTTAGCAAAAACCCTAAACTTAAAGTCGCTTTCGAGTCTTTAACACCGGGAAGACAAAGAGCCTATCATTTGTTTTTTGCTGCAGCAAAACATGCTGATACAAGAATTTCAAGAATTAATAAATTTACAGATCAAATTATAGACGGAAAAGGAATGACGGATTGTACTTGCGGGCTTTCGAAAAAAATGCCACAATGTGACGGTTCACACAAAATACTAAAAGCAAACTAAAAGATATGTTTCCATTACACAGAGGTAGAAGATTACGAGTAAACGAAAGTATTCGTTCATTAGTTAGAGAGACCACATTAAGTCCGGACGATTTTATGTTTCCAATGTTTATTGCAGAAGGAGAAAATATTCAAGTCGAAATTCCATCGATGCCAGGAATTTTTCGTCGTTCGATAGATTTGACGGTGAAAGAAGTCCAAGAGTTATTTGATTTAGGGATTCGTGCTGTGAATATCTATGTAAAAGTTAGCGAAGATTTAAAAGACAATACAGGCAAAGAAGCGTGGAACCCCAACGGATTGATGCAACAAGCTATTCGTGCGATTAAAAAGACTTGTCCAGAAATGATTGTGATGCCAGATGTGGCTTTGGACCCGTATTCTATTTATGGTCACGACGGAATTATTGAAAACGGCGATGTGGCAAATGATGCTACTAATGAAGCCTTAGTAAAAATGGCTGTTTCTCACGCGCAAGCGGGTGCCGATTTTGTGGCGCCAAGCGATATGATGGACGGACGAGTGTTGCGTTTGCGCCAAGGTTTGGATGCGGCAGGTTTCCAAAATGTAGGCATTATGAGTTATTCGGCTAAATATGCGTCGGCGTTTTATGGTCCGTTTCGAGATGCTTTAGATAGCGCACCAAGAGAATCTGACGTGATAGTGCCAAAGGATAAAAAAACTTACCAAATGGATTACGCGAATCGCATCGAAGCCATCAAAGAAGCCCTTTGGGACGTTGAAGAAGGTGCCGATATGGTCATGGTGAAACCTGGAATTGCGTATTTGGATATTGTTCGCGAGGTAAAAAATGCCGTGAATGTTCCCGTAACGGTTTTTCATGTTTCTGGTGAATATGCGATGATCAAAGCAGCAGCCGAAAGAGGTTGGCTCGACCACGACAAAATTATGATGGAACAATTAATGTGTATCAAACGAGCGGGAGCTAGTTTGATTTCGACTTATTTTGCGAAAGAAGCAGCCATACTGTTACAAAAATAAGGAGCTTATCCTGCTATCCGCTTTATCTTTCCTGCCGAACCCCGGCAGCAAAGGATGCCGCTACTATCAGGGCTAATACAAAAACCATTCGACTACTCGAGTGGTTTTTTGTTTTTATTAAATCAGTATATTTGAATACTTAATGACAATATAATGAAAGTAAAATTCACCTCCGCATTATTTTTTTTGATTTCTTGCTTTGCGCAAGCCCAACATGCTATAATTCCTAATCCGGTTAGTTACATAGCCGAAAAAGGGAATTTTGTTGTAACCCCAACTACAAAAGTAGTTCTTAAAAACAGCAACTCTGAGTTGTTTCAAGTTGCGGATTTGTTTTTTAGTTCCTTTGTTATAAAAGGCTTGAAAGTAGTTCAAAGTAAACCAAATGCTAACTCAAAAAACATTGAAATTTCTCTAAATTCAACTGCAGATGAGTCCATTGGTAAAGAAGGCTATTCACTAAAGGTACGTCAAAATAAAGTTGAGCTAAAAGCCAATAATGTAATAGGAGTTTTTTACGCACTTCAATCTCTAGATCAATTATTTGATTTTAATGCGAAGTCTAACGGAAATGTTGTCTTACCTGCCTGCACAATAACGGATTTTCCGCGGTTTGGTTGGCGAGGATTAATGCTGGATGTGAGTCGCCATTTTTTTTCAACATCTGATGTGAAAAAATACATCGATTGGATGTCCAAATATAAATTCAACGTACTCCATTGGCATTTATCGGATGATAATGGATGGAGAATCGAAATCAAATCCTTACCGAAACTTACTGAAATTGGCGCTTGGCGCGTAGAACGATTTGGTGCTTTTGGCAATCGAGAAGCTCCATCTGAAGGAGAAGCAACAGCTTACGGAGGCTTTTATACTCAAGAGGAAATTAAAGATATTTTACACTATGCAGCCGAACGTCAGATCACAATAGTCCCTGAAATCGATATTCCGGGGCATTCAATGGCTTTGTTAGCCGCCTATCCAGAACTCTCCACTTTAAAAGAACCCAAAATGGTTAATCCAGGATCTAGTTTTGCCGATTGGCATGGTGATGGGACTTTTACCATGAAAATAGAAAATTCCTTAAACCCTTCTGACGAAAAAGTGTATGCAATTTTGGATACTATATTCGGAGAAGTGGCTGCTTTGTTTCCAGGTCAATACATTCACATTGGAGGGGACGAATGTTATCATGGTTTTTGGGAAAAAGATCCCGGTTGTGTTGCTTTGATGCAAAAAGAAAACCTTAAAGATGCCAAAGAATTGCAGAGTTATTTCATTAAAAAAGTAGTCAATATTATTACTTCTAAAGGTAAAAAAGCAATTGGTTGGGATGAAATTTTATATGGCGGTTTAGCAGATGGAGCCGCAATAATGAGTTGGCGAGGAACTAAAGGTGGTATCGAAGCATCAAAAGCAGGTCACGAAGTGGTGATGTCTCCCAATTCATTTGCCTATCTAGATTATACGCAAGGCGATCCTTCCGTTGAGGTTCCGGTTTACGCCAAATTATCCTTAAAAAAATCCTATGAGTTTGAACCTGCACCTGAAGGAGTAGATCCAAAATATATTTTGGGTGGACAAGGCAATCTTTGGACAGAGAAAATACCCACTATTGAACACGCTTTTTATATGACCTATCCAAGAGCATTAGCTATCATTGAATCGGTTTGGAGTCCTTCAGAAAAAAAAGAGTGGAATAATTTTTCAACCCGACTAGAAACTCATTTTAACCGATTTGAAACTGCGGGAAAACCGATAAGTAAAGCCGTTTACGACCCAATTGTTATCGTAAAAAAGCAAGATGGAAAAATGATGTGTACACTGTCAAATGATTTATCAAATGTTGATATTTATTACACTATTGACGGTACTTTTCCGGCACAATATTCGACAAAATATACCCAGCCTTTTGAAATTCCCAAAGGCGACATTACGTTTAGAGCAGTATCTTATCGAAATGGAAAACCAATCGGAAGAACTCTAACTATTAGCAAAGAAATGTTAGAAAAAAGAATTGGAAAATAAATGAACGAATTAGTATTAGCTCATATCCAAACACCATTAGGCATAGCCACTATTAAAGGGAATGAGAATGGCATTGCAGCAATCGCTATTGCTGCTGAAGGCATTGTTTCCGAAGAAATTCCGTTGGTTTTACAAGAAGCGGTAACGCAACTACAAGACTATTTTGATGGAAAACGAACCCATTTTGATTTCCAATTGAATCCTGTTGGTACCGACTTTCAGCAAAAAGTGTGGAAAGGCTTATGCGGAATCCCTTTTGGGAAAACAATGAGCTATTTGGAATTAGCCAAACAACTTGGTGATGTAAAAGCAATTCGCGCGGTAGCCTCTGCCAATGGTAAAAATCCGTTGTGGATTGTGGTGCCTTGCCATAGAGTCATTGGTGCTGACGGTTCACTAACAGGTTATGCAGGAGGTTTGTGGCGTAAAAAATGGTTGCTAGAACACGAAAATCCAAGTACACAACAAAGTCTTTTTGAATGAGACTTTTAGATTTTTAGATTGGTTAGATTTTTAGAAAATTAGACGATTTTTTATTCGTAAAAATAACTTCAGTTTAATAATTTAGATCCGTTTCTGACCTAAAAATAAATGCAATTTATTAATTTAGATTTTTAAAATTTCTATCACTCCAAAAATCTAACCAATCTAAAAATCTAATCCCATCTTCCTAATGATCGAAAAAATTAACCTCAATCACATTCTTTTTTTAGACATCGAGACGGTTCCAGAAGAAGAACATTTTAATTCGCTTGACGACGAAATGAAAAATCTTTGGGAACACAAAACCCAATACCAACGCAAAGAAGACTATAGCCCCGAGGAATTTTATGACCGCGCAGGAATTTGGGCCGAGTTTGGAAAAATTGTCTGCGTTTCAGTGGGGTATTTTGTAATTAAAGGTGACGTGCGTAATTTTAGAGTAACCTCTTTTTTTGGCGATGAAAAGAAAATTTTACGCGATTTTAATAATCTATTGAACAATCATTTTAATCAGGCCCAACATATTTTGTGTGGT
>CAYWFQ010000001.1:39810-47266 GCA_964457505.1 uncultured Flavobacterium sp. | reverse complement strand
GGTAGGTGGCGTGTGAAGATGAGGAAGTGTGGCACAAAAAAAACAGTGGCTTGTTGAAGCGACTGTTTTTTTTATGGTGGTACACTGACTGCGGAATGGAAGGTGTTAACCGACTGGAGCAGCCGAACGGAACAAAGCTACCGACTGGAGAGAGACCGCTTGATTGCCCGTGAAGAAAAGGTAGGATGGATTTTGTTTAGTACGCTAAATTATTCACCCACTTTTTCACCCAGTTTAGGATCGCTATAATTTATTATCCAAATACCTCCTTTAGTTCCATCTCGTTCCAATAGACCCTCTTTTTTAAGAATTTCTATATTATTATCTAAGGCAGTAGCACTTAAATCCACTAATTGCTGTAATTCTGTTTTTTTAATATTGGTGTTGTGATGAATTGCTGTAAGGATTAGAATTTGTTTTTCAGATAAATTATTCACCCACTAATTAAATTCGAAAGGGCTTCCTAGTGTAACTTTAAAAAATCCAGCGCTGAAGGGATTTTTACGCCTCCTGAAAAAAAAATGATATTTGGAATTCTTATCTTTTACTTTTTAGTAAATCAGGGACATTGATAATAGGTAATATTAAAGAATTCAAATAAGTATCTTTCCAAATGTTATACATTATCCCTCTTAAAGTAGAATAAGAAATAGCTAATAGGGTACAAACAAAAACTCCAGCAAATAATGGTTTTTCATTGTTTATTTGGTAATGGTCTTTTAAATCTTCAATCTTAAAGAAAAAATCAATTTCGTAATTTCCACCTTGATTTATTGTTTTTTCATTTATCTCTGCACTTACATCTAAATAAAGTCTAATTTTAACTAACTCTTTATCCAGATTATGCATCATACTATGAGATACCTGTATGTCGTATATAGGTTTGACATCCAATTTTTCATTATATAAAACAGTGTTTTCTTTCACTGTTTTTATATTGGTTAAATGGATTTTTGATGGAACTATTTGAACATTTTCCATATCTAAGATACTTTCTTTTCTAAACCACCCTCAGTAGCGAATACTTCAGAATTTTCAAATGAAGTTTCTTCTATTTCTTCTTCTTGATTCACATAAATTTTAAAGTAAACAATTTCTTTTTGGGCTTCGATATGAATAATATCTTCACCTAAAATTGTTTCTATTTTTGTAATGGTTTTCGTTGTAAATGTATGTGTCCCAGTTAACCATTTACTTATTTCAGAAGGTGTTTTTTTTAGCATGCGCGCTAGGTCAGCTGCTTTTAACCCACGCTCTTCTAACATCTCGTGAATTTTGTTAGCAATTGCTAAATTTTTTTCTACAAGTTTGTCGATTTCAGGATTGCTGTTTTGGTTTAACCAATCAGAGATAATGTTGTTTTTTGTATTTTCCATAATTAAAAATGAATTGTCAAATCAAAATCAAACACGATATCAGATTGTGTTTCATTCCATTTGATTTCTCCTTGTTTAAATGCTTCGTCTAATGCTTTTGTAATTTGGTTTGCCAATTTAAAATGTTTGTTAACATTTGGACAGTCTTGTGCTTTTTGAGCAGTTTTTAAATCACCATTGAAAAGAAATACTACGCGTTCGTTTGCTCTTAGGCAATACAATCGTAATGAATTGGATTTCTTCTTTCCATTTTCAATGTAGGAAGGATTTTTGTTTGTTGCAGGTGGTAATGCTGAAGTATCTGCAATTTCTCCTTCGGGTCTAAATAAATAAGGTTGTGCGCCATATTTTTTACCAATTACTTCTATCCATTTGACAATATGGTAGAGTTTGTCTTTGTTAGTTTTTCCATGCTCTATAATGAAACTTTCAAACATTGAATTACTTTCATTTTCGAGTACAACAGAATAAAATGATACTTTATCATATTTACCTAAATTTTTTATATGTGCAAATGTATTCACTTATAAGTTAATTTCCAAATTATTATTCACTTTTAAGTGAACTTTTATATTTTTTTGATTCTATATGCTAAATGAATCGATGTTAATCTTCAATTTCTACTAGATTTGAAGTCAGGAATTACAAATTCCTGACAACGGGTTTGTTATTTTAAAGTTGCTATTAATTTTCCGCGTCTACGCTACAGTTGCAATACCAGCCAACTTATTATTTTCTATTAAAGATAAACATTTTGTTTACTTGACACATAAAAATAAAAACTATCAATTGTGCGAAACAGCTATTGGCATCAGTATCACTCATTTTCGCCAAAATTTAACAAATCAAAAAGAGATTTTCCTAAATCGCGAATTATATCCAAGTAAGATATAAATGTATAAAATAAAATCGCGTTACAAATTAATTTACAATTTGAGCACTCAATGAGGTTTTGAATATATTTACTTTCACGTAAAAGAGCAAAAATGAATGCAATACAAATAAGAGCTATTTGCTCATAAAAACTATTCTTTAAACTCTTTTTAGTTTTTATGAAAAGATGTCCAGTCTTGTCTTGTATCTCTCTTAATTTGCCTGCAATTAATGTACTGCTAGCAATATTAATTGCAAATAGAGTTGTTAAAAGAGCTAATATGTTTTCTGCAAATTTATCAGCAAAACTACTTTCAAGTTTCAATGCCACGAATGCAAAAAATGCACTTATGGTTAAAAAAGAAATTGATTTATATAAACTATTCACTTCTTAAAATTTCTTTTAGTTCTCTTACAAAGTTACGGATTGTATCTTGATCAGCATCAATTTCTAGTGTATCTAATTCTATTGATTTTACAGAATTTGCAGTAGTTTCCCAACTTCTTAAATTTTTGAGTTTTATTTTGGCTGGACCAGCACCTTCTGAAGATGTTTTTACTAAATCTACTAGTTGCTTGTTGTCTTCGTTTAAATTTTCTAAAACTTGTTTTTCTGGTGCATCGAATTCGATTTTTGTTTTTGCACTATTAAACATTTTACTTGCTTCCTTTATTTCATTAGAAAGGGATTCATTTACTCTTGCAAGATTTGGCTTTGAGAATTCAAATTGTAATTTTTCAATTCTACCATCATACTTTGCTAACATATCCCAAAGTATTCTTGCTTCATATTTTGGTTGTGGATAGAAACGAAGATGAAAATCACTTAGCGCTCTATTTATACCGTTCTCGACAATTTTTAAGACGGCGAAACTATTTCCAAAAGAAGTTTTATCACTTTCAATCGCTACAACTTGTATCTCTGGATTATTATAAAATGCAACTAAGCAACTAGGTTCTATTTCGTGGAATTCTTGGTGAAATGCTTTTTCAAATTTAATTGTTTTTTTGTTTGCAAGTCTAATTAATATGAATTCGTCATCAGCATATTCAACTTTATAGTTTAATTTGTGCTTACTGCTATAAAAAGACAAGCTTTCAAAGCTATTTGCAAAGAAATTATTCTTGTTTTTAACTAATTCAGTATGTGAATAATTCTCTCCAAATAATTTAAATTGAGCGTTTGTAATTGGACTAATTTGATAAGTGAAAATGTCGTATTTTATCATAGTTTCTATTTAAGAAATTAGTTCTCTAAATGTTACTACCAACCATTAGATATTATAAATGAGATATAACTTTTTGGAGTCTATTAATTCTACTTTTTTGTTGTTGATTTCGATGGTTTTAAGGATGGTGTATTGCCAGGTGTTTCTTTATTATCACGTTGACGTTGGTCAGGTTTTCCTGTTGATGTGGCTATTCTTTTTGGTCCTGGTTTGATTGCTTGGATTGTCATATTTTATATTTCTTTAATTGATTATTGATTTGTGCTTTAATACAGCTCCAAATTCAGGAGACTCGGGTGAGCAAGGATTTTATTTTGAAAATCCAACTTCAAAATATTTTGCACCACTACTTCCATTTAATCCTCTAGTATAATGCGTTTTTACTTGTACATCATAACCGGCTTCTTTTAATTGGTGAACGGCACCATCAGTAATACTTTTAACTGTACATGTAAACGATCCTTCATTAGCAGCTTTTTGCATTTCTGAAATTATAGCTTCATACTCTTTTTTTGTAGCATCTAATGCAATTTGTTTTAATTCTTCTGGTTTCATAAGTTTAGTTATTTTTAATTTCTTGTTGTTGACGTCTTCTTTTTGTTTTTTTTCTGGTTTGATTTATTCGTTGTTTATGGGGCTTGGTTAAATAAAATTTTGGAAATCTGAGCAATAGTTTTTTTTCTATTTTATTGGTTTTTTGTTTTTTGTAAGAAATTTTTCCTTGCTAGCTTCATTCATATTGAAATCTCTGTTCAAAATGCTAATTAAAAGTTTCAGTTCTTTTTGACTTTTAACTTTTATCATCCCATTTTCGTCTGTTTCAAATTCGTGTTTTGCATATTTTTTTGCTTGACTTAAAACCGCTTTCCAATTTTTTCTTTCAAGTATGGGATTGTTCTTTGTCAAGTTACAAAGTTTTTTAAGTTCTGCTTTTGGAAACATTTTGACTTTTTCTTGTAAATCTTCATTGAAAACAAAACCATCTGTAGCTGATAATTCAACAAAACTAGTCTCAGCTTTCGTTTTTAATTCTGCCGAAAATCCAAATTGGTGTTCGTAAACCGATCTGCTATTTATGTAAACAGTATCATTTATTTTAAACAAGTCCACTCGGTGGTTCATATAAATTGCGTTTTGATTTATCAATTCCAATTTATTATCAGTTCCCGTAAAAAAGTTGATTACGTTTTTGGGGTTAATTGCGTTCGTTGGTTGATTACGTTTATAAATGGTCAAATTTTCAGAACCATTAGAAATTTCTATCAGAAAACCGTAAATTTTACTCAATGTTCCAACATTAGTTCTATATGGCAAAGTGTTGGATCTGTCAAAATTGAAAACAGTATTTGCTATTAGGTTGTTATTTATATCATCATAAAACAAATGATAATCTTCGAATTCATTATCGTCATAAATATCATTAAGTTCGTAAGGATTACTATCGGCTGTAAAATTTTTTAATACGTCAACAAACTCCTTAATTATTTCATCTCTTAAAGATTGGTCTGGGTCTGATAAATATTGAATATAATTGTTTCCGTTTTTATAAATAAAATATAAGTCAACACTCAAAGAAGGGTTGTCAATTATGTTTTTTAAGGCCGAAACTAAAGTTAATTTGTCCATTTTGAAATTATAAATGTATTTGTTCCTAATTTTATACCTCTTGGCTTATCGTTTGTAGAAAGGCTGTCTTTTGTAATACAATCTTATGTTTTCCCATCCTCAGTTTCAATTTCAAAAATGTCGTAACCAAAGAAAGTTAATGTTGGATTAGTATAAATGAGTTTAGTTTTTGAAAAAATAAAACCAATGGTCAAGAACATAAATGTAACCGCTATCATATCAAAAACTGTTTTTGTTTCTAAGGCAACGAAAGGCAGAATATAAGTCCCTAAATATGAGATATATTCTTTGTGTTGAGCTTTTATTGTTTTGATGGTAAAAAGAGGATTTCCTTTTGGTTTCAGTGTTAGTTTTGAATAAATTTTAAAGTAGATGATTAATAAAAAAGAAACAATAACTAATAAAATAGGAATTACGTTATTTAAAGCAATTTGGTTGCTGGTTAACTTAAAACCACATTTGTCAGTTGTTGTTGGATCAATAGTCTTTAACGCAGCAATTAAGTATATTGGCACGTATGCTAATAGAAACAAAATATATCTAATTATTCCTTGTGTCATTTAGTATTTATATGTTATTTGTTAAGTTTGCTGCCTACTCGTTTATATAAGCAACTTTTTTTATAATTCTCAAATCTAAATCACGAACTATTCATTTTAAATACGAGTTTATATGTATTTAGATCTATCACAAAATATCTGTTTTAAAAGGCTTGTGTGCAATTCCCTTTTACAATTGTTTGTTTCTGTCATTCAAATACTATATCAAAAGGAGATAGCATAATAGAATAATAACAAACCTGTTATTTTGTTTTTAAACGGGAAAATTAGTTCGTTTGTCTGGAATGATTTTACGGTTTTCCGGACAATTCGTTACGGTTATTGGTAATTGAAGTTTTCCAAGCGAATGGCTTGGTGTGTTTGGGGGCGAAATGGTGTAGTTCATTATAAATTTGGGTATAAATGATTGGGATTATAAAAGTAGTAAAAATAGTATTAAGTAGTTTAAATTTTGGTCTACTTTTTTTGTTGCTTCGTTCCTCGCAATGACAGGTGCTTCGTTCCTCGCAATGACTACCGCTTATCGGGGGTGGATTTGTCGAAGGAGATGAGGTTGAGCATGGCGCGCATTCGGGAACGGACTCGATTGCCGTAGGCGTTTTCGATTTCAGAGGCGGAGAGGTTGGTGGTGATGTGGGTTTGCACTTTCTTGGCCACAAATAGGTCGTAACGTGATAGGATGATTTCGGCCATGACATTGCATTCGTTTCCGAAGTACTTCAGGTTTTTCTCCACTCCCAAATCGTCAAAGCAGTAGTTGCGACCTTCTTGGTTGTTGCCACGGCTGTAGCGGTGAATGACTTCGTAGCCGTCTTTGATGAATTCGAAACTGATGTCGCGGCAGGTTTTGAGCTGAAAACGATTGTCTCGGTGGCTAACGTATTTCATCAAGCTCATCAATGTGGTTTTGCCACAGCCTATTGGTCCCGTAAGGAGGATTCCTTTGCTTAGGTCTATATCGAATAGCGTCGCTACTACTTCGTCTTTGAGGTAGTAGGCGATGAGTTTGGAGAGGTTGTTTTGGTCGGCTTCACGGAAATGGAATTGGGTACCATAGTCGGTTTTTCCTTTTTGTTCGAGCCATTTGATTATTTCGGGGTAGTCGTAGTGGGTTTTCATGTTGCTTGATTAGGTGCTGAAACAAGTTCAGCATGACAGTTTATTTATACTAGTTTAGTTGGAAAAGTTCGAGATACTGAAACAAGTTCAGTATGACAGGTTGCTTCGTCGTGCCTCCTCGCAATGACTACAAGGGTTCGTCGTAGTTTTTGTCGAGTGGTGTGTGGAGGTTGTGCGCCTGGGGTTGGTTAGCACTCGGCTTTTTTTGTGGTAGGTTGCTGCTGAACTTGGCAGTATTCAGGATCCAATTGCGCGCGGCGGCTTGCCAGTCTTTCATTTTGGTTTTTCCGCCAATCAACCAACCGTTACTGGTGTAGTAATTGAAAAAGCGCTCGGCTTCGAATTCGGAGGCCTGCTGGGTGCTGAAATATTCCTTCACGATTTCGAGCGCCGGGTGTGTTTTTTGGATTCCCTCTTCGGCTACTGGAAATAAATTTTCTTCTTCTTTATTTTCTTCTTTTTCGGGTGGGGTCTCTTTATATTGTTTTCTTTTTGTTTTAAGTATAGGTTTACTATATATAGATGGTTCAGCCACTTGTTTAGCTACCTGACTAGTAGGCTGCCTATTTTTGGTACTACTTCCATTCGACAAATCGTGGATTACTACAGTCGTACCCGCATACGGATTGTAGGAGGGTAGGTAGTCGATGAATCCCAAACGCTGCAGTTCTTT
>CAYWFQ010000001.1:0-39710 GCA_964457505.1 uncultured Flavobacterium sp. | reverse complement strand
CATACGGATTGTAGGAGGGTAGGTAGTCGATGAATCCCAAACGCTGCAGTTCTTTAATGCATTTGTGGTAGGTAGCCTTGGAAGCAATTTTGCTGGCTTTCATCATTTCGTCTCTGGAAATGGTAATGGGGTTTTTGAAACGGTTCATGTTCCATCGCTGAAAGAGGGCGAGGTACAAACTGATGTGGGTTGGGTTGAGGGTTTCTTCATGGGCGATTTGTATGAAGAAGCCAGTGAGGTGTTTGATGTAGTTCATTTTCTGTTTTCTGTTATCGGTTAACGGTTCTTGGTTCAATGATTTTGATTACTGTTTCTTTTTCTTTTGGCTTGACCCAAAAGAAACAAAAGGTCAAGACTTGGAGTCCTCGTCGGTCAAATTTATTCTCAAGGGCTAAATGAAAAAAACTCGGCTAAAGCCTCAAACAGCTTTTCATTTTTCGCCCTCTTCGACTATTTGACACTCGACTGCGGACTCTAAGGTCGGTTGCGTTTTGTGGTGTATAAACAAGTTTAGATTTCAGTTGATCGTTAACGGTTATCGGTTGATGGTTTTGTTGTCATTTAATAGTTTGTCGATGTGGGCGGATTCATAAAAGATGATGCCGCCGACTCGAGTGTAGGTCAGCGTGCCATTAATACGGAGGTTTTGGAGGGTGCCGGGCGAGATGTTCAATAGCTCTCGGACTTCATTGGATTTGAGCCACTTTTTTTGTTGCTGTTGGGGTTTGATTTCTAGTAGGGTGCTGAGGTCGGCAATGAGTAATCGGCGGAACTCGTTTAGGTCTTCTTTTGTGATGATTTCTACAGACATAGCTTATTTTTTAAATTAGTATGGTGCAAAATTGTGGGGTTTGATTTGGTTTGTTTCACAACGGGGTGAGGGTTGGGAACGATTTATGATATACGATATACGATATTCGATATACGATTTACGAATTACGGTTCACGCTTTTCTATATTAGTTCGTCGAGGTTGTCCATTCGTTTGAGGAGTTGGTGGTTGAGGGAGGTGAGGAATTTGGTTTTCTCACTTTTACGGGCTCTGATTTCGAGGAAGGCTCTGCGGTATTGTCCCAAGTCGATTTCGAAGATGTGTTCGAAATATTCGGCTATGTCTTTAAGGTCGGAGGCGCCATTGTTGAATACTCCTTCGGTGTGCAATGCATACAGAAGTTCGGTTAGGGCAACTTTGGAGCTGGTCCAAGTTATTTTCCCCTTCGGGTGGTGTTGTGAGTTTTCTAGGATTTCTTTTTTTTCTAAAATCACTAACTGATTTTCGATATACAATTGAATGAGATCATTGGCCAAAATAGTGGCTACTTTGAAATCGTGTGAGGTGGCAAATGAAGCGTCGGTTTCGAAATAATAAGAGTCTAAGGCGAGTTTGATGTCAAACTTTCCTCGGAGGAAATATTGGTAATCTAAATAGGTATTACCGGCACGGAAGTATTGGTAGAAATCCAATTCTTTGTCAAAAAAGGCTTTCAGTTTGGAGAGTTCGTTGTTGTAGTATTTTTTCAAAATGCGATTGCCACCACTGGGTTTCTTTCGCTCTATTTTATAGATTTTGTTGTAGTAAATGAGCTTGGAGGTGAACTGCGGTTTGATTTCTTTGAAGAATTGGATTTCTTCTGCATCAGTTTTGAAATTACTTTTAATGATAATTTTTCGGACCGCATTAATGGATTTGAGAATGACGATTATAGCTTGTTCGCCTTTTTTGATTGGGTCGTCTATTTCTAAATCGATGAAGTTTAACTGCTCGTTGAGGTTGTTGAGTAAAGGGGCGTATTTGGGATTCAAGGGAAATGGGATTTGCGATAGACGATATACGATTTACGATTTACGATTTACGATATACGAGGTACGATATACGATATGACTATCTGGTTTACGATTTTTTTTAAGGTGGGGACATGGTGATTTTTGATTTACGATATACGATGTTCGATATACGATGTTCGATATACGATATACGATATCTGGTTAATGATTTTTTATTTTTTCTCTGCTTTTGCCTCTTTTGCGAATACAATTATCCGTTCGTATTTAAAATGGCTTCAAGTTTACTACAAATAAATACAATATGGTTACGGTTTTTTAACCTTTTTGTTACGGTTGGTAACTTATCTAGGACTGCTTAGTAATCCCATTTTTTTAACGCGTTCAATGAGTTCGGCATCAGAGCCTCCTTCAAAGATGAGTTGTTTTTTTAGGTTGGCTTTTCTTTTTTCGAGAGCACTTAGGGAAAGTGGAATGTAGTAGGGTAGATCTTTGGTTTTGATGCCATCGGCAATCAATTGTATCATCTTGCTATCGTGTTCGTCCCAGTGGATGTTTTTGATAACAAACTCTTTTTGGGCTTCTATGATGGACTTACTATAATAGGTTTCATTTTTATTGATGGTCTCTATTATAGCCGGAAAACTTTTATAGTTGATGTCGCTTTTTGAAATAAAGCCTTGTGGATTGAGTGTTTTTACGATTCGGTTGACCCAAACTGGTTCGCTGTGCATGGAGATAATAACGATGATACAATTTGGAAATTTTTGTTGGAGTAAACTTCCAATTTCATCTCCAGAACGCAAGTTCATTTCTTCATAGGGCGGTAGTCTTACGTCAATAAAAGCAATGTCTATATTGATTTGGTTTTGTTTTAGTTGGGTAATCAATTCATAGGCTTGCTTACAATCGTAGGCCAAATGAAATTGGGCATCCTTGTTGCTTTCAATGGCAGATAAAAGCGCTACATAGCTGTCTACATTTAGCGGATGGTCGTCAACGATGAGAATGTTCATTTCGTATTCGTTTGGTTTAGTCTTTGAATTAGATTTGGGAACTAAAACGTTCCAAACCTAATCAAAATATATTGAAAAGATTACGGTTTTACCGTAAAATTTGATTTGTAGCCCTTTATACATTGCAAACAAAAATGCAATTTTCTTATGTACTTATTGATGGATCCCAAGTCATAGAGTCTACATTAGAATCGATTTCAGTTTATGATGCGTTTATGTGTGTTGCGGTTTGTAAGAGTCGGACTGAGGGTATCAATAAAATATTGGAATTGAAACCCGATCTCGTTTTCATCAATATTAGTGCTAGCGAAGCACCATCAGAGGACGCAATTACACTTTCATTATTGAGTGAATTGCATGAGTTTTTAGATGTGCTGCCTACTATAATCGTATTGAACACTTCCAAAGACCAGGCTTTTGAATCCTATCAACGAGGGGTTTCGGGCTATTTGTTGCATCCGATTGATTCCAATGAGTTGCGCAAATGCTTGCTGCGTTATCAAAAAACGCATAAAGCGTTGTATGCTGATAAAATTTCCATCAAGTCCAATGGGGATTACCACTTTATAACCACCCAAGACATTGTGTATTTGAAGGCAGACAATAATACTACCGATTTTTATTTGCAATCCGGAAAGGTGATTACGGCATTCAAAACATTGAAACATTTTGAGCAGTTGTTGCCGTTTTATTTCTTTCGAATTCACCACGGTTATGTTATCAATGTGAATCATGTGAGCCGTATTAATTTAGGAAAGAGTCGGTGTTATCTTTTGAATAATGAGATTTCGGTGCCTTTTTCTAGAACCTATAAAGAGGCAATAGACACCATTATCATTCGGATTTCCTAAACTCATTTTGTCATTTACTCGCAAAAGTTGTCGAGTTACTTCTGTTGGCTTACTAGTTGCTAATCAGGGGTTTATTTGTTATGTGTTTTTGTATTCACGTACTACATTTGGCTTATCCAATCAATGGAATTAAAGCTTTAGTTGTTGTTTTTAGCGTAGGGTAAAGGCGCTAAAAATGGCTCTGAGAAAGACTACCCTTCTTTTCAGAAAAATCAATTGAATCGCTGCGCCCAGAAGGCATGGCTAGGATATTATTTCTAATCCTTAAATGATTTATTATGAAAACCCCAATTGTATCAAAATTAGTAGTGTTGTTTGTTTTTAGTATAGTTCTTCAATCGTGTACAGCGGATTCTTTGCCTGGTGACCCAGCTGCGAGTCAGACTAAGACGATTGTCAAGCCAGCTGATGCGAGTGCTGAGGTGGCTGGAGAGCCAAGTGTGCCTAAATTGAAATAAAAACAATGGTCATAGTTATATGACCATTTTTTATTTACTTTTGAAAAAACAGCAGTTTGAAAAGAATTATTTTATTTTTTGTATTTTTATCTTTAATATTTTTTTCTTGTTCTAAGCAAAAAGAGATTTTCTTTAATTATGATCTTTTTAGTTCAAATCATTATAAAGAAATGGGTGTTGAAAACAAGAAATCTTATTTAGATTCTTTATACTTTCAAACAAAACAACTATCTGCCAATCAAAATCTTATCGATTTTTTATTTAACCTATCTGCAGAATATTATTATTTAAATGATAATTATAAATCGTTAATTATTGCTAAAGATCTTTTAGTAAAATCTACAACAATTCAAGATACTTTATCTATTGCTAAGTCAAACTATTTTATTGGAGATGCATACGAACAGGAATATAAAGACAGTGCTTATTTCTACTATCAAAAAGCAGAAAAACTATATAAATTAATCGGTAATGATGAATTGAGAGCCAAAATGCTTTTTAACAAAAGCTATATTTTATTTTTTGAAGGGAATTATGTGGAAAGTGAAATATTATTATCCAATGCTTTGCAATTACTTAAATCAGGATCTAATCATGAGTTAAATTACACTGTTTATAATCTTATGGGTTGTAATTTGGAAAAGTTAGACGATTATGATACTTCATTAAAATATTTTAACGCAGCTAAATCAGAGTTAGCAAAATTAAATCACAATGATTTATCAGAACATAGGTTAAATGATTATGAAGTTACTTTATCAATAAATACGGCTAATATTTATGATAAAAAACATGATTATGATAAATCTATACAGGAGTTAAAAGATTTAATATCCAATAAAATAAGTCCTAAAAGTCCCAAAAATTATGTGATTGCACTTGGTAATCTTGGCTATTCTAAAATGAAATCTGGTAATTTAGAAGGAGTAGAATTGCTTTTTAAACGAGCATTGAATTTAGCTTACAATAGTAAGAATGATACTGATATTATTAATAAATTAATTTATTTAGGTGAATATTATCTAAAAGTTAAAGACACTACTAAATCACTTTATTTTTTAAACAGAGCATTAGTTTTAGGAAAAAAGATTAAAGCGAGTAATGAATTAAAATTAGTATATGATTTACTCTCCAAAGCAGAACCTCAACGCGATTCTTATTATAAAGGAAAGATTATCCGACTAACGGATAGTCTTGCTGTTGTACAACGCAAAAACAGAAACAAATACGCTCGTATTGAATACGAGACGGCTGTGGTGGAGGATGCGAATAAAGAATTGATTAGCAAGAACTTGTATTTGATTGTTGGCGTAGTGGTGTTGGTAGGTGCTTTGGGAGTACGTTATGTGATGGGGCAGCGCAAGGAGATTGCGTATCAAAAGCGATTGCAGGTTGCCGAGCAGGAGTTGTTTGATTTGATGCAAACTTCTCAAATTGAGTTGAATGGAGCAAGAGAGGAAGAGCAAAATCGGATTTCGAGAGAATTGCACGATAATGTGATGAACAAACTTTATGGTACTCGATTGCATTTAGGATTGTTGAATACCAGTACTAGTCCCGATGCGCAAGAGAAAAGATCGGAACATATTGATGAACTCCAAACGATAGAAAATGAGATTCGGGCTATCTCTCACGATTTGCATACTGATACTGTGGCTTCTCATTTTGATTATCCTGTTTTGTTGGCTACTTGTGTTCAAAAAGCGGGTGGCAATGGAACTACCTTGTTTGCTTTTGAAAGTGCTCCCGAGATCGATTGGGATTCTATTTCTGGTTTGATTAAAATTACAATTTATCGCATCGTACAGGAAGCTTTATTTAATGTGACTAAATATGCTGATGCGACGGAATGTACCGTAACACTTTCTCAACCCGAACCGACTAGTTTACTCTTGACTATCTCTGATAAAGGTAAGGGGTTTGACTCTACCTTATCTACAATAGGTATTGGTCTTGCCAATATGAAAGAGCGCGCTCGATTGGTCAAAGCGGATTTGCAGATACAGAGTGCGCCAGGGCAGGGGACTACTATTGAATGTAAGTTTGTGGTTTAGGTGGGTTGTCTGTTATCTGTTTTCGGTTATCTGGTTATTTGGTTATTTGGTTATCCGGGTTAAAAAAACCGTACAATCTGTAATTGATTTGTCTATAGTGTGGTGTATTAAAAAAATACCGCTAACTTCTGGTGGCTTAGCATAAGTTGAGGAAAAAGAAAGATTGAACTTTGATAATTTACAAAACTTCTTGTCACAAAATCTACATTTTGAAAGTCAAAAACTCCAATTGCGCCAAACTGCAGTTATATGATCTTCATTATTTATTCAAAGATGACGGCTTTAGAACATTATCTAAAACCGTCATTTTTATTAACTATTAAATTATAAAATTTAGTTTACCCTCTCTTATTTTTAAATCTGTGATTTAATATAATACCAAATCTTATCATTGCATAAACTTTTAGTGCAATACCCCAAAATAAAAATATCGATGAAAAAGGAATTTTCATAATTTTTAAAAGAGTACCTATTATTACAAACAAAAATCCTGCAATAAAAAGATGAATAGGATTAATTTTGTTCAAAAACATAATATAAATATTTAATTATTTAACACGAACATAATGATGCAATCAAAATGTGAACAGATGCTTGAGTTAATGCGACACATCCAATAAAGCCATCACAAAATTCATCTACCTCACGTAAGTAACATTGTTTAGTACCTTCACTTTCTTCTCTTTGGCAAAAAGATATACTTGAAGTTGCAATTACATTATTAGCTAGTTCCGTAGGTTTTCCGTTAACTAAATTTTGTGAAAATTCTTCATTATCTGTTATATTTTTTACTTTTAATGAACCATTTCCATTTGAATCCAATTGAATATCAATATTTAATTCCTTTGTTATCTGGAAATCTGAAATGTCAGAAGATTTTTTTTCTAAACCAGTATTCGTGAATCCTTTAATTACAACATAAGAATTAGGTTTCGATGAATTAGTTATTACCATTACCTTTTCAACAGAATTTTCGATTGTGTATTCAGTAACATTGTCCGACTTAGTGAAAGTTGATACAGATTTTAAATTTGAAAGATTAACATTGGTTTTTTCAGATTTAATTAATTTGTATTTAGCAAAAAGTACTTTTTCTACATTTAAAGCTTCTGTTTTTTGTTCTGCTTCTTCATTATTACAAGAAATAAACATTGTAGCACTTGAAATTAATGCGAAAATTAGGACAGCTGATATTTTTATTTTTGACATAATTAGTATTTGTTGTGACTTGGTTAATTTGATTATCTTTAACTAAATCTTTTATTTTTATATTTTAATTTGTAGATTTAATTTTAATATCGAATAACTTATAAATCTTTTAAATTAAGTTATTCGAATATTTCGGAAATACTTTTTGTCTTTTTTTCATTGTTAACGTTGTTGTTTTATTATCGTACAAAATTTAAACGAACGTATTGCGTCAATTTTTGATTTAATAAGATACGTACATCAATTTATTATAAGGTTTAATTAAAACATAATCAGCTTATTATTAATGAATTATTCAATTTAATAATATTAATATTTTTGATTGACGCATGTTTATATTTGTAATACAAAAATCGTTTTAGCTCCATAATAAATTTTACGGTTTTTTAAGTTAAGTTTTACGGTTTAATGCCCCCTCCTGCAAGTTCAAGCATCTCTTTTTTACTACAAATAAAAAATCGTTAAAAACAATTTTTTAAAAAGAGTAACTACATTTCTTTTGGGTATCGGTAAATATTATGATTATATACTAGTTTTAGTCATAGTTATTTACTTTCAAAACTTTAATATCCTCGCTCACTTTTCTGTCTAGGACTTTGTCTAGTTAGACCACTATTTGAAATTAGTTGGATGTTTCATCGTTATCTGTTATCAGTTATCTGTTGTCAGTTATCAGTTATCTGTTGTCTGTTGTTGGTTGTCTGTTGTTGGTTGTTTGTTGTCGGTTCTCGATACAATTTTTTTGACAAAAAATCACTCGAACTGACGGTTTTTTGTTTTGATTGAGAGGTAAAATAACCGTAATAAAAAGTCTAAAAAACCGTAAAACGCATTCGGAAATATTTTCAAAATTGCCCTACTTAATTTATTCTTCGTCAGGGACTTGTCCTTATGGATTAATATTTGGATTCAATTGTTACCCCTTAATTGAATCGTTTGGATGGTATTCTAGGCAAGTGTGATCTCCTTTCTTACAACAATAGTATAACCAAAATTAGTATTACGTATGAAGAATCACTACTTCTATTTGTTGCTTCTTGCACCTCTTTTTATGCAAGGGCAAAACATTCTTTGGGAAAAGTCCTATGGCGGAAAAAACGCCGATTATTTATTTGATGCCCAACCCACTGCCGATAATGGATTCATTTTGGCTGGGAGTTCGCTTTCTGGAAAGACAGGGAATAAAACGGCTGGGAATAATGGTGATTTGGATTACTGGGTTTGGAAAATGGATGCTAACGGAAAATTGGATTGGCAAAAGAGTCTCGGAGGCAGCGGTTTTGATTTATTGCAAAGTATTAAAGGGACTCAGGATGGTGGTTTTATTCTAGCTGGTACATCAAGTTCGAATCAGGGTTTGGATAA
This sequence comes from uncultured Flavobacterium sp., assembly GCA_964457505.1. Classification (GTDB taxonomy): domain Bacteria; phylum Bacteroidota; class Bacteroidia; order Flavobacteriales; family Flavobacteriaceae; genus Flavobacterium. The sequence continues at coordinate 30,976 of CAYWFQ010000001.1, read as the reverse complement.
ACTATTGGATAGCAAGGGCTTATCGGATTTTTGGGTAGTGAAATTGGATGCTAAAGGTCAAGAACAATGGCAACAAACCATAGGAGGGAGTGGTCAAGAGGATTTATTGACTGTGATTCCGACTAGAGATGGCGGCTATTTATTGGGTGGCTCATCAAGTTCAGCTAAGACAGTTATAAGTGCGACAACTACATTGAAAACACAAAGTACTACTAAAGAAGATTTGACTTTGAAGACCGAAAGTACTCGAGGGAGTATGGATTATTGGATTGTGAAATTGGATTCAAAAGGGAATGTAGCCTGGCAAAAAACCTATGGTGGTCGCTATAGTGACCTATTGCGCAGTTTAGAACAAACCAAAGACGGCGGCTTTATTTTGGGTGGGTATTCCAACTCACCTGAATCAGGAGATAAGACAGTTGCTTCAATTGGAATTGGTGATTATTGGGTAATCAAAACGGATGAATTGGGTGTGATTGAATGGCAAAATACTTATGGAGGAAGCGGAGACAATCAGTTGTATGTGATTCATCAAACGGAAGATGAGGGTTACATTGTTGGGGGCAATACCAATAGTCCCGGTGCATTGACGGTAAAAGGAGGTAGTGTCCAATCGGGTTCAGATTTTTGGTTGTTGCGATTGGATACCAACGGCGAGGTGGTTTGGAGTGAAACCTATAATTATGGTAAGGTGGATATTTTGACTTCGTTAGTAGAGAATTCGGATCATAGTTTTTTAGTAGGCGGTTATGCTCAAAGTGAGCGTTCTACTACCGCTAAAGGTTTGATCCAAAAAGAAGCCTCGGGTATTAATGATTATATCGCTTTGAAAGTAAATGCCAAAGGGGAAGCAGTATGGGAGAAAATAGTAGGCAGTGGAGGAGAAGACATTTTGCGCAAACTGATTAGTACTCGAGATGGAGGTTATTTATTAGCTGGAACCTCGAATGCTAGTTCGTCTGGGGATAAGAGTACCACATTAGGCAGTAATGATTTTTGGGTGGTGAAGCTGCAAGACCAACTGGTGCCTTTGACCGTCCAGTCTTCTATTGAGGCGATACCTAATCCTGTGAGTACGTTTACGAATATTATTATTGGGTATGAATACCAAACGGGTATTGCTACGGTGGTGGATCTGGCCGGTAGAACCTTGCAACAATTTGCGATTAGTAGTCGTACAGTGCCGATTGATATGAGTATGTATCCCGAGGGTATTTATGTGGTCAATATTAAGACGAATGTGCAAAGTGAGGGAATTAAAGTGATTAAAAAAACTAAAAAATAATTTAAAATGAATACATCTTTGATTAAAGTCAGTTTTATTAAAATAATTTTTATACTGATTTCATCTCTTTTTTCTTGTTTCTCATACTCACAAAGTCAGAGTAAACCTAGTGATGGATTTCCTAATGTGCTTCCAGCTACACCGAATAGTTCGAGTTTGGGTCTCTATGGACAGTTACCTTTGAATCAGTTTACTGGAAATGCTACAGTTTCAATTCCTTTATTCAATTTGAAGTCCCACGATTTAGAATTGCCAATTTCCTTGTCGTACAGTTCTGATGGTATTAAAGTAGATCAGTATGAATCCAATGTTGGGATGGGTTGGGCATTGAATGCAGGAGGAGTTATTACGAGACAAGTATTTGATTATGAGGATACTTCAGCAGGTAGGTTACAAATGCCTAATGCAACTTCTAGTTCTAATGAAATGACTACTTTTTTATATGAAACTAGTTCTTCCCCTCAAGTGGATACTCAACCTGATATTTACACCTATAATTTTAATGGTGTAAGTGGGAAATTCTATATTGATAATACTATGAAACCAGTTGAAATTGAACCAACTGGAATTAAGATAACACTTAACAGTACTTTCTTCGATTCATCTGATCCTAATGGAACACCTAAATTTATCATTACTGATTTGAATGGTATTCAATATTTCTTTGGTGGAATCAATGCAGTAGAAACAAGTTTTAATAGAAAAATAGCAGTAGGATATCAAGAGCCACCTTCGGTTGAGGTAGAAAATTCATGGTATTTGACTAAAATATTTAATCCAGTTACTTCCGATGAAATTAATTTCACCTATGATTCATCGTTGGCTACTTATTTTTCAGGAAATGAGCAAAATTTAGATTACACCTATTCTTCCTCTTTTTTAATTGGAGGAAAATTGACCAACTATAAATATAGAACAACTTCGAGAGAGTCGTTATTAAGAGAAATAACTAGTAAAGTTGGTAGAATGGTATTTACTAATGTAAAGCGATTTCCTGAAGACAACTTTCCATTTTCGAAATTATCTGAAATTAACTGCTATGATTTAAATTCTAATTTGATTAAAAAAGTTCAATTTGATTATACAAATTATGAGGGGTCTACATTTCCTAATGAATATACTATTTCTGAATCTTATTTAAAGAAAAGATACTTTCTTACCAAAATAACTGAATCCAATGGTACTGCTTCACCAGCTACACATCAGTTTGAATATTATTTTCCTGAACAATTACCAACTAGGTTTAGTTTTGCTCAAGATACTTATGGTTTATTTAATGGGAAATCCAATACTAATTTAATTTCAGACGAAAATATAATACCTTATTCTGTTTCCAAAAATATATTGCCAGAGGGGAAGTTGGCAAATAGAAGCCCGGATAAGAATTTTGGTTATTACGGATTGTTAAAAAAAATAATTTACCCTACAAAAGGAAGTACAACTATTGAATATGAGCCACATGCTAAAGGAACTGTTAGCGTGCCAATTGATATGGTATCCACACCATTTAATTTAGATGTTTCTACCAATTCTGAACAATTATTTAATAATTCGAATACTTCGATTATTCATTCTTCTATTGTTCAAACTGTAAAAATTAATGGTTTTGTTCAAGATAATTGTACAGGTGAACTTAATAATCCATTTCCTCTTCTTTCACAAGTTCAAATTTATGAAGTTGCCACTAATAGTCCGGTTGAATTTTGGGGGTATAATACAGACACTCCTAGTTCAATAGGGAATACATATCAAATTACAAGTAGTACTAATTCCAATGAAATTGTTTTTCATCTGGAAGCCAATAAAGATTACCTGGTTAAAATTAGTTTGCTACGACCTTGTATGTTTTCTAATGTCTATTTTAATTATGTGAAAGATCCAGTTAGTTACCAACAAATTGAAAAGCAAATAGGTGGCTTTCGAATTTCAAAAGTTATCAAACACAATTTGTATTCTTCACTACCAGAAATTGAAAAGTATTTTTATGGTCCCAAAAACTGTTTAAGTTGTCAAACAGGGTCATATATAAATCAAGCGCCTGTTTCTTATATACGAAAACTTGAGAGGTACAGCTTATGCGAAACTCCAAATTATAGGACATTGTTTTCAGTGGCTAGTTCAAACTTATCAAGGTTATATTCATCACAAAATGTACAATTTGGGTATGAATATGTTACCAAAAGTTATGGCAATAATTTTGAAAATGGAGGAGAAGAATATAGGTATTACATTGAACAAGATGGTTTGCCAATTAGTTTACAGAATGATTTAGATAAAACAACCCCTTTTACCAATGGTTTTGGGTCAGGACGATTATTGACACAAAAAATATTTGATAAAAATTATACTATTTTAAAAGAGGTATCTAATACATACGAACATTATATTGCTAAAGATCAATCAGTAACTGGTTATTCTGCGTATAGGAGTAGTGAATTTTATAGTTATATATCTGTTCCAAATCAAGGTACTAATTGCTTTTTAATTAATAGTTCGGATCAATTTTCTCTTAGTAAGTATTATTTGAAATCTCAATGGCATTATTTAAAGGAAACTACAACAGTTGATTTTGATTCGAATGGTTTAAATCCAATCACCACAAAAACTATTAACGAGTACTTCAATCCAACTCATTTACAACTGAGTGTAAAAAAGGCATTCAATTCTGTAGGGGAAACTCTCTACACACGATATTATTATCCTTCTGATTTATTATCCGAGCCTTACATGCTTAGTTTATCCGAATCCAATCGAATATTACCTCCTGTACAGACAGAAAACTACAATGGGACTACCAAATTATCAGTGCATAAATCCACATATGCCAAAGATGCTAGTACTGCTAATCTAGTATTGCCTAAAAATGTATACAGTGCTAAGTTTCCTAATAATATTCCTTTTACCACCAATGTTGGTAATTTAGAAAAAAAACTCACCTACGACTATTATGACAGTTCAGGGAATTTAACCCAGTATACACCAGAGGGTGGTGCTCCGGTATCGATAGTTTGGGGGTATAACAAAACTCAGCCCATTGCCAAGATAGAGAATGCGACTAATGCACAATTAGTGAGTGCGCTTGGAGTAACCAATTTTAGTGCTATTACTGAGGCACAACTTAGTAGCCTCAATAACTTACGTACTAATGCTGCTTTTTCACAATCGATGATTACGACCTATACCTACCAACCTTTGGTGGGAGTTAGCAGTATTACCGACCCTAAGGGCGATACGGTGTATTACACCTATGATGGATTGGGACGCTTGCAATATGTCAAAGATGCTCAGGGCAAACTACTAACGGACTATCAATACCATTATAAAAATTAAATTTTAGGACATGCAAAAATTATACTACAGTTTTATAGTGCTATTGATTGGTTTTTTTGCCAAGGCACAAACTACGACTACCCCAATTACCCCTACGCCAACACCTTCTCCTGTGGGAATTGGTTTGTTTGCTGCGCCAATTGGAGGCGGAGGAGGTGCCTATAAATGGAATGCAGATAGAGACCGCGATGGTTTTGGCGACCCTAATGATTATGTGTATGCCAATACCAAGCCATATGGCTATGTTAGTAATCAAAGTGACTTAGATGACACTAATCCTAAAATTACGAATATACGACCACAAACGTTTTACCTTGATGCCGATGGCGATACTTTTGGTAACCCGAATGCATCAGTATATTATAGTGTGAAGCCTTCAGGCTATGTGGCCAATAATACGGATTGCAATGACCAGGATTTTAATAGTAATCCGAATACGAAATGGTATGCCGACGTAGAAGGAGATGGACTGGGTGACCCTGCTAGTTTTGTAACGCAGTGTACAGCGCCAGCGGGTTATGTGCTGAATGCTACGGATAATTGTCCGAATGTGCCAGGAACGAATGCGGATTGTGGTGCCTTGCCAAATCCTTCTCAGGATATGAATTATATTATTACTAGAGCTTACCAACAAGCTACGAGCACCCCATTGGTAGCACCAAGTCCGGAACAAGCACAGGTACAAATTACCTACTTTGACGGTTTGGGTAGACCTATTCAACAAATTGCTAACCAACAATCTAGTACAGGAAAGGATATTGTAACACCTATTGAATACGATGCTTTTGGAAGACAAACCAAAGACTATTTGCCTTATGTGCCAAACGCAGCTGCTTCTCTCAATTATAAACCCAGCGCCTTAACCGATGTTTTGAACTTTCCACAATACTACGGACAAAACCCTTTTAGCGAAAAACTCTTTGAAGCCTCACCGCTCCTCCGAGTATTAAAACAAGCAGCCCCTGGAATCGACTGGGCGTTGAATTCAGGACACGAGATAAAACTGGATTACCAAACCAATACGGCTAATGAGGTGAAACGCTTTGATGTGAGTTTGACCTCAGACTATGTGCCTAGCATTACTGCCAATGCCAATTATGCGGTAGGAGAGTTGTACAAAACAGTGACTACTGACGAGAACGGCCATACTACCGAAGAATTTAAAGACAAAGAAGGGCATGTGGTACTCAAACGCAACTATGACAGCAGCGTGGCGCACGATACCTACTATGTGTATGATGTGTATGGTAATTTGACCTATGTATTGCCGCCTAAAGCCGAGGGAGCAACGACTGCTGCGGTATTGGATGATTTGTGTTACCAATACCAATACGACTACCGCAACCGACTGGTAGCCAAAAAACTACCGGGCAAGCAATGGGAATTTATGGTGTATGATAAACTCGATAGAGTAGTGGCCACAGGGCCAGCATTTTCGCCATTTAGTGATGTAACGTCTTCAGGCTGGTTAATCACCAAATATGATGTGTTTAATAGAGTGGTGTATACGGGTTGGTTGAATAGTCCTGCGAATAATAGTACCCGAGGCACGATGCAACAAGCACAAACTAATGCTACGACTATTAATGAGAGTAAACAAGCCTCAGGCAGCATTGATGGGATTGCAGTCAATTACAGTAATAATGTATTACCCAATACATTCAAATTGTTGACGGTGAATTATTATGACAATTACGCGATACCCACAGTAAGTACAGCAACTAACGTAGAAGGACAAACCGTAACCACTTCTACTAAAGGACTTGCGACAGGTTCTTGGGTGCGTGTACCGACTACTAGTGCTGAGGTTAAAGCTGAAACGAGTTACATTTTATATGATGCCAAGTTTAGGCCGATACGTACTTTTACTACCAATTATTTAGGAGGGTATACGAGTACCGATAGTAAACTGGATGCTTTCTCTGGACAGTTACAGTATACAATACAAAAACATAAAAGAACCACTGGTGATAGTGAGTTGGTCGTTAAAGAAGCGTTTACCTACTCGCCTCAAGATCGATTGATACAACACACCCACCAAATTAATGGTGGAGTGGTACAGCTCTTGGCAGATAATACCTATGACGAACTGGGTAAACTTACGAGTAAAAAAGTAGGGAATACTAGTGCTACACCGCTACAAAAAGTGGATTATAGCTATAACATTAGAGGCTGGCTAACTAAAATTAATGAAATAGGTAGTTTACAACAAGGCACTGACCCTGCGGATTTGTTTGGGTTTAAGATTAATTACAATACCGTAGATGGAAACGTAAATGCAGCAAACAAACTCTATAATGGCAATATCGCTGAAACGTTTTGGCGTACCGCTACTGATGGGGGTTTTGTGAGGAACTACGGTTATAAATATGATAATTTGAACCGATTGAAAGAGGCGAACTACCAAAAGTCAGGGCAGTTGACCAATATGTATAACGAGAATTTGACCTATGATAAGAATGGAAATATTAAAAATTTAAGCCGTAATGGAGACCGGGACGAACAGTATTTGCCGATACAAATTGACAATTTAGGGTACAACTATGGAACTAACAGTAACCAACTGAAAAGTGTAACGGATGCGACTAATAACACCAGTGGTTTTAAAGACGGTAACATTACTGGGGATGATTATGTGTATGATGTTAATGGTAATATGACCGTGGATAAAAACAAGAATATTACTGGTATTGTGTATAACCACTTGAACCTGCCGACTAAAATTATTTTTCCAACTGGAAATATTGTGTACTTTTACACTGCTAGTGGACAGAAAGTACAGAAAGTAGTAACGGACAATGCAACAGTAACCACGACTGATTATTTAGGTGGTTACCAGTATAAAAATGCAGTGTTGCAGTTTTTTCCAACGGTGGAAGGCTATGTAAAAAATACTCCTGTGAGTGGTACAAACACTTACAGTTATGTGTTTAATTATACGGATCATTTAGGGAATACTCGATTGAGTTATACTAAAGACACGACAACAGGTTCATTGAAAATTCTTGAAGAAAGCAATTACTATCCTTTTGGATTGAAGCACAATAGTTATAATGTAGATAATTTTCAACCGGATTATAAGTATAAATACAATGGAAAAGAGCTGCAAGACGAGCTGGGGCTTAACATGTACGACTATGGAGCAAGGAATTATGACCCAGCTTTAGGGCGTTGGATGAATATTGACCCGCTTGCGGAAACATCAAGACGGTTTTCTCCCTATACCTATGCTCTTAATAATCCTGTTTACTTTATTGACCCAGATGGAATGAAAGCTGATGATTGGGTAAGCGATGGGAAAACTTGGGAATATAGAAGCGATATTACATCTGAAAAACAGGCTAAAGCTGCGGGTTATTCGAATTACTCTGATGGAAAAACTAATAACACCTATAGCGACGGTAAAAATACTGTAACTTTAAAAGAAAATGGAAAATGGTCAAATAGTAGTAACAATATTGAAAAAACTGCCGCAGACCATGCTAATCCAACAGAAATAGCTGCTGCTAAAGTAGATAGAGCAAGTCTAACAGAACAAAGTGAAGTAGTTGCCAATTCCAATCCTGGTATGACCTTAGATACGGATAAAATAAATGAGGTTTCTTCTGGAGTGGGATTAGCCAATGATGTTAAATCTACAATTATTACCGCTGCGGGAGCTATTGACGATTTAGGAACATATTCAACTGCATTACGGGTAATAGGAGGAGCAACTGGAGCTATTCAAGCAATAGATAGTGCTTCTAATATTTATGATTCTTATTCAAGAGGTGAAACTCCAAGTGTTAAAGATGCTGTTTCATTAGCAAGTGGATTAATTAGCGTAGGTACAACATTTTTAAAGGTTTCCAATCCAGTTGGAATTGCTATTGGAGTTGCACAAATAGGTTGGGGAATATATACCTTATCACAAGACAAATAAAAATATAATAAAATGATGAAAATGTATTATAAAATTTGGGTTAGTTTGTTTCTTAGAATCGAACAAGCACAAAATGGAAATCAAATTGTTGCTGTAATTTTGTCACTAATAGTATTAGTCACTACTAATATTGTTAATTTTTTTCTTGTAGGTTATTTACTCATTACTTTACTTGGAATAAATATTAATCTAATGAATTTTGAAAATAGATTTGTATCGATTGCAGTAACAGTTTTAGTGTTTTTAATTCCTAATTATTTTATATTAATCTTTAATGGAAAGCATGAGAAGTTGTTGAAATTATATAGAACTCAATCCAAAAGAAATTTAGGATTCCATTATTTTATATTTAGTTGCTTCTTGATAGTTGGATTTGTTTTTTTAACCATATTATTCCCCCATTTTTTTGGATTAGTAAAAAAATAAAACGTTACGAGGATTTCTAGAACGAACCATTAATTTATCAAGGTTAACAAAACCTCGAATTTTTAATGATAAAATATTTCGAAAAAAATTATGAACAGAAATGAAAAAGACTAACTAAATTGCTCGTCTTTTTCCTTTCATTCACACGTAAACCCTGGTATGTCTCAAATAGCCCCAACAGGAATAGCGGCACCCACCGCTCCCGCGCGAATCCTTTCGCGTGGTATTTGTTTAAAAACACAGTTTTTATATATTTGAGTAAACTTTAAGCAAAAGTATAAATGAGTAGAAATTATAAATTTCATAATTCCCCCCAGCTGGCGCGAGCGTCTCGCTCGTGCCTAGAAATAAAAATTAATTAAAAACGGTAATGTATCGAAATTAGTGATGACTGGTAATGGGTTGTGTATCAAAGTTAGTGATGGTGCTTTAAAAGCTAGCTATTGCGCGAAACCGCTGTTGGCAGGAAGTTTTATAATTTGAATAAACCTTTAGATTTTTTCCACTCAACTTTGAATATACTTTTTGATATTTTTACTATTTCGGTTATATTTCTTCTAATCTCATCACGATTATCTCCGGGTGTTTTATGCACAAGTATTGAATTCAAATGCAAAAGTTCCTCAATTTTTTTGTGTTGCGTATTTTCAGAATCAAGATAAAGTAATATTTTGCTTTGTAATTTTTGAACTTCTTTTGAGGCATTAAGATATGGATTATAAAATTTGTCTAGCACATCCTCTAATTCCTTTCCTGATTTTCCTTTACGTTCGTCGATTAAATCAAGTCTTGCATTAGTAGCAATTTCTATTTCGCATACATATAAACTTAATGTTTCTCTTAAATCCTCAACCCATTTAACTCTAGCAGCTGAAATTATATTTAGTTTGACTTGATGTAATGCAACCATTCCTGCAATAAGCGCAATTAAAATTGTTACAGAGTTGGTAATTAATATTTCTGACATGTTTTTTACAATTTTTTATAGATCTTACCGCAATGGTTCGCGGCTTGATGCAGTTGTGAAGCAAGTGAACAGATTATTTTCTGTTAAATATAAAATTTCTTGCGGAACGTAAACGTGAATTTACTACAAAATTTGCGATTGCTTGAAACGGCTGTTGGCAGAAGTATTTTTATGGAAGATGAAATAATTGAATTGCTAATTTCACCTCTCTATTTTTATCACCGTTTAAGTGAAATCTGTAGTTAAACCAGTTTTCATCGCTTTTTGATACAAATCCTAAATAATTTTCGTGAGAGCTGGTAACTTCTTTTACTTTTTCGAGAATTGATGAGAATTCTTTTTGCCTAACAAAAATAATCACGGAAGCTTTAGTGTCTCTCCAAGTTAAGTAATTTAAGAGTTGTGAAATAGTTTTTAAATATCCTTTTTCACCAGTCCAAAATTTGCACTCTGCAATAAAAATAACAGAACTATCATACCGCAACTGAATATCAGTTTTACCAGTTTTATTGAAAGTTTCCCCTGTAACACTTCCATATTCAAAGTTAGGGTCTAATGTCATTATAATATGATCTCTTAAATCTTCTTCGCCTTTATCTTTATATATGCTTGGTAATCTTTCAAAGTTTTTACCTATGTCGTTGATTAGCTTCAGAATCTGATTATAAATTTCATCGTTTAAAGTAGGTTCGGGTTTAAATACTTCATTGGAAACAGAAGGTTTAATGATACTAATTTTAGTTCTCAATTTTGGTTTTGGAACAGAAAATGTTTGTGATGTATCGGATTTCTTTTTTAGAGGTACGCCTAAAGAAGACATAAATTCATTTTTCTGTAGAAACTTAGATTTTCTTTCACGGATTTTTCCTGTAATATGACCACTTAAAGAATCATTAAACATTTTTATATCTAAAAGTAAGTCATTAAATTTTCTAAGACTATTCTTAACATTTTCGTCAAAAATTTGTTTTACTTTATTAGGGTCATTAGAGAAATCAATTACTTCAAGTTTTAAGTTGTTATTTTCAACTTCAAAATTTGTGCTTCCACCACCAATAGTAATGGTATTCAATCCTGGAAAATATTTTAAGACTTCTGAATTTCCAGTAATAGGAACAAAAAACTGGATTACGGGTCTTTTATATTTTTCCCCTCTATGAACATCAAATCGACTTGGATAGTCTTCCGCAGATATTTCTTTTTCGTAACTGTCTGCATAAACTTCTAAAAAATGAATCTCTGGTTTTTCAACAGTGTATTTATTAATTAAATATTCTGAATACTGTTCTTCACTAACAGTCAAAATATAATTTTCTGAAGTAGACTCTATTTCTGAATCAATACTTTTTACAATTGGAGCAAGATATTCTCTAATAGATCCCTTTCCACTAAAAATTCTATTTCTTGAAGTGTACATAATAATTCTATGGTTGTTTAAATATCTCTATCAACGTTCCGCCACCTCTTGTCAGTTGCGAAGTTCGGAACGAATCATTTTTTATTAAAGATAAAAATTCTTGTGAAGTGTAAGCGTGAAATCACTACAAAATTCGCAATTACGAGAAACGTGTGTTGGCAGTAGTTATTCTTTTCATAATTCTCTAGAGTTTTCAATAATTACAATTTCAGCAATTAATCTCAATAGATAAATTTCAGTCAAAAGGTCTTTGTCATCACGAAACGGTGTGTATTTACTCTTGTCAGTCTCTTTGCTGTGAACAATGGAATTTCTTGTTAAATAAATGCGTTTAGCAAGATTTACATACACTTCATTAGTATTTGCATTTTCAAAATTCACCTTATTGCCTTTCGAAAATGGCACTTCCTTTGTCTTAAAATGTTCAACAAGTGTTGGTGAAATAGTTGTCAATTCACTTGCTAAATATGGAATGTCCTTAACAAACTTTTTCAAAGTCAGCTCTAATGCTTCCGGTTCATTTAGTAGAAATTCATCATTTTTATACTTGAGTCGACTTTGTATTAAATTTACAAGTCCCGAAATATCTTTGCTCCTTTTGTAAGAAAAACTTGGTTTAGTCAACTCAGTTTTTATACTATTCAGAATATCATCGTTATAAATTTTTTCGTAGAAATGTTCAAGAACGTGGTAAAAAGACAAAAACTGGTGGTCAATACTTTCGCTTGAAATACCTTTTTGGTAATGAAGTATTAGTTCATTTAAATAAACTCTCTTTGGTGGTTCTACATCCGAAAAATTGGACCGTCTTAGTCTGCCTAACCTATATGGTTGCGTAAACTCGTCCATAAATCTAAGAGGTTGTATGGTGTAATCAAGATTATATCCTAAATTAAACAGAAAAGCGTACACAAGTTGTTCGAAGTCTGTCTTCTTCTTTGATGATTCAGATTTTATTTGAAGTGTTTCTAAGCCTGGGACAATTTCTTTTATAACTTCTAAAATATTAAGTTCAAATAAGCGTACTTGCTGGCTATTTTCTCCATCATAGAACCTTTTTAGTCTATGGGGAACAATCCCACTTCTCAAAATTCTTGGTGTATTTTGTTTGGCGAGATTTGAAAGAAAAAATATTAAATACTTGTCTGTAGGTTTGTCAATTTTATATTCAATTTTATTTACTGGGTCTTTTTGTTCAATTTCTCGATTGAGCATCATTCTATTCTCTTGTCTGACCAATACTTCCAACGAGATATTGTCAGTAAGTTCAACATCTTGGTCTGTTGTCATTACTGAAAGCTCCTGGATTATTTGAGTAACTTGAACCTTATCAAGTTTAGCAGTTTTGTCAGAAATGATATTAAATACAATTTTTTCGTCTGTTTCGTCCGTTATCGTAAAGTTGAACAGAGTCGTAATTGCATCTCTAATTTCGTTTATTGTCATAGTTATTGTCTGTCTTTATAATTACTGCCAACATCTAAATATACGCATTGCGTCAATTTATAATTTTAAAACATGCGTATATCAATTTATTATAAGATTGAGTTTGAAGTGTAATTAGTTTATTATTAATAGATTATATAATTAAGTCCTATTAATAGTGTTAATTTGATGCAAGTTTTTATTCTGTATTTACAAAAATCGTTTTATCTATAATATAAATTTTACGGTTTTTCAGGATTTTTGTTACGGTTTAGTTCTTTTAAGACGGTAATGTGTCAAAATAAGTGGTGACTCAAAATCTATAAATTACTACATAGCTAATCATTGTTTAGGTTAGTTTTTTTATCAAAGGAGAGGCTGTATTTCTCTCCTTTTTTTGTGCTGTAAATGTTATGATTGGACACTTGTTTTAGTCATAGTTAAGTTCAATGTAAACTTGTCTTTCAGTATCTTCATGTCCTCACTCACTTTTCTGTCTAGGACTTTGGCATAATGCTGGGTGGTGCGTAGGTTTTTGTGTCCAAGCATTTTGCTCACGCTTTCTATAGGTACGCCATTAGTGAGGGTTACCGTGGTAGCAAAGGTGTGCCTAGCAATGTGAAAGGTGAGTTCTTTGTTAATCTCACAAATGGCCGCTATTTCTTTTAAATAAGCGTTCATCTTTTGGTTGGATAGAATAGGGAGGAGCTTCTCCTCGTTGGTGCTCTGTGGGTGATTTTCGTATTTGTCAATGATCATTTGTGTAACAGGAAGAATTGGAATTTTAGAGGCGCTTTCTGTTTTTTGGCGGTGGGTAAATATCCATTGCTCTCCATCAATACCGTAGCTTATGTGCGACTTTGTTAGGTTTTTGACATCAATGTAGGCTAAACCGGTAAAGCAGCTAAAAAGGAAGATATCGCGTACTAGCGCGAGTCTTTCGGTTTTGAAGTCTTTGTTGATGAGGGTTTGGATCTCGTCTTCGGTTAAATATACTCGTTCCACTTCTTTGACTTTGGCTTTGTAATTGGCAAAAGGGTTTTTATCCAGCCAGTCGTTGGCCAAACATAGCTTGATGATTTTATTGAAGTTCTTGATGTATTTGACAGCAGTATTGTTGCTGCAGTTTCTCACGCTTCGGAGCCAGAACTCGTAGTCGGTTACAAATGCGTGGTCTATTTTTGTGATGTCGATATCGGACATATTGTATTTCCACTGCATGAACTCGATGGTGTGTTTCAATGAAGTAGTATAACGTTCTAATGTGCCTGGTGCGTATTCTTTTCCAATGAGCTCTTTTATCTTGTTGTTATGGTCTTGGAAAATGGGTACGAGCATGCGCTTGCGATTCAGTTTGTTACTGAGTGCATTTTTAAGATTTTCAATTGTGATCTCCAGCTCACTGGCAATTAATTTCTTTTCGGCAGTAAATATTTTTACTTTTAAATTATCAAGATGTGCATTTAGTAAACGCGTTTCTTCAGAGTTGCCTCTCATTCTGGAGGTATCTGAGTTCCATTTGTCGGGATCAATGTACTTGCCAGTGCTGTTGTCTAATCGCTTACCGTTAATGGTGATTCTCTGAAAAATGGGAGCTAGTCCTTGATTGTTGGTTTTTACTCTTTTGAGGTAAAAAAGAATTGAGATGTTTGCATTCATAATTGGTGACCTTTAGGTTAATAGAAATTTAGATTTTCCATCAACACAAATCAAGATGTTCAATTGCTGAACCCCTATATAATTCAAGGGTTGGCAGGGGTAGGGGCACCTACTTTTGCAAAGTATAGAGGTGCCCCTAATAGTACCCCTTTCAATTGAGAAATTATGTTTATTTTGGATATGAGTACCAATAAAAAACCCTTTAAATCATAGGATTTAAAGGGTTTTAGTAGGGTTTTTGAAAAAACCAGCGGAGAAAGAGGGACTGCATTTATCCAAAATGATAAATTACAAAACACCACTCTTTTTTCAATTTAATTCAACAAATACAATGCTTAACAACTATTACAAATGAATTCATGTTTGAATATGTTTGGATATTTTTGAATAATATTTGAAAAATGTGGACTAAATGTGGGCTAGATTTTATAATTTTGTGGTTTACTTTAAAATATGGCCTCAATCAATCTACTCTTGCAAAGCAAAAAAAATCCTGCAGTAATTTATATCAGATTACGCGATGGAAGAACTCTTGATATTAAAGCAAAAACAAATTATCACATCGATCCTTCAAACTGGGATGAAGTTGCGCAAAGACCGTTAAAGAGACTTTTGAAAATGGTTGACTTTGCAAATCTAGATACAGATCTAGCAACTTTAAAGAATGATCTGCTCAAAGAGTATAACATAAGCAAAGGAATTAAAGTTATTAATACTTTGTGGCTTAAAGACTTTTTAAATCCAACACAAGTCGAGAAAAAGTATCCAGATATATTAGTAGACTATATTGATACATTCATTGAATTAAAAAAAAGTGATATAAGAAAACCTACGATAGTAAAATGTAATGTAATTAAACACCTGCTGGAACGTTATCAAAAGCAAACAAAGTCAATTTTATACATTCGTAATATTGATTCAAAATTTAAATCAGATTTTGAAAAATATTGTATTAGTGTTGGTTATGCTCCAAACACTACAGCAAGAAATATCCGTTTCATTAAAACATTTTGCAAACACGCTAAATCTAATGGAGTAGAAACTCACCAGCAATTAGATAGTATTAAGGCTAAATATCATAAGGTAGAAAGCATTTATTTAACCCTAGAAGAAATCGAGAGAATCGAAAATTTAGATGGTACAGAATTAACTGAAAGTCTAGCCAATGCTCGTGATTGGTTATTGATAAGTTGTTACTGCGGTCAAAGAGTTTCTGATTTCCTTCGTTTTGATAAATCTATGATTAGATACGAGAAGAATAAAGAAGGTATTCTTAAGCCGCTTATTGAATTTACACAGGTTAAAACTGATAAGATTATGACAATTCCATTGCACAAAAAAATAATGGAAATTATCAAAAAATACAATGGTGATTTTCCAAAAAAGATTTCAGACCAAAAATACAATGAGCATATCAAAAAAGTATGTAAAGCTGCCAAAATAGTAGAACCAACCCGCGGTGTGAAATTTGACCATGAAACAAAAAAGAAAGTAGAAAAGGATTATGAAAAATGTGAATTAATTTCGAGCCACGTGGGACGCCGTAGCTTCGCTAGCAATAATTACGGTATTATACCAACCTCATTTTTAATGTATATCACTGGTCATACAACAGAAGCAATGTTTTTGACTTACATAGGAAAAAGTAACAAAGACATTGCAATGGAATTAACAAGTTATTTTTAATTCTATTTTAATAAAAGGAAAATTTTATGAAACCTCTAGAATACTTCAATAATCAATTAAATGATGTGTCTATTTTAAATGAATATTCTTTTATGGAATTATACCCATGGTATTATTTCGATGCAACAGAAAAACTAAAAAAGGAGATTGTAAATAATCTTACCAAATTGCAAGAAAATCAGTTCAATGCCTATTTAAATTATACTAAAGAACAAATAAAAGAGTTTCATGTTTTCGATCCTGAAATATGTATAATTCAACAGTGGCTTGATAAATTTGATATTGCCCCAGAGGACTTTCCTTTTATTGAAAATCATGGCGTTAAGTTGCTTACACAATCTAAATATAAAGATGATTCTTTTGGGAAAGAACAAAACCGTCTAGTCTATTCAATTCAGCGAGAATTTCACTTGTATGCAGTTTTTTTGGAAGTCGAAAAAATAGTGACTTTCATTAACGAGTTTTTAATTAAAACAGGGGATGATTCTGTGGGGTTAGTGTCAAATCCTAAAATCTTAAAAGGAAATTTAGATTATAAAAAAGAAGCTTGGTTTAAAATCGGGCTATTATTTGCAACAGGAGAAATGGATGCCTTACTATTAAAATTTGATTCCAATGGCACACAAATAGCAAAAAATTTAGGAAATAAAAAAGGTTTTAGGCCTTACATAACTGAAAGTATTGGAATTAATAAAAGTACTTCGGTTAAAAGTGTATTTTCAAATAAAGATAAAATGAATAAAATAATTCTCCATTGTGAAGAAAATAATATCCAAGTAGTCCCTAGTTTTTTAAATCTTTTACCTATTGATTAAAAAAACTTTTTAGAATACGGTACTCAAACAGTACTGGTACCGTCAATGGTACCAAACGCTTGTTTACAACTTTGCGGTCATAATTTAAATAAAAAAATATGACTGCTAAAACAATTATTTTGCAAGAGCTTTCAGTTGAACAACTACAACAACTGATTAACACATCCGTTAAAAACGGAATTCAAGAATTTCAAAGTGGAATTCAATCAAAAGACAATTCAGAAGAATTGCTCACACGTGAACAAACGTGTGATTTTCTCAAAATCGACAGTAGCACTTTGTGGGCCTGGACTAATAAGCAAAAAGTAAAAGCTTATGGCATTGGTGCACGCCGTTACTACAAGCGAAGTGAACTATTGGAATGTTTAACCTTATTAAAAAAGTAACGATGGAGAATTTAAAACCAACAGCCACCGTTTCAATAGTAAATCAAGAGCAAGACATTGCAGTGGTAAATAAGAGAATGTACGTAGGTTTGTACAAAGATTTTGTGAAACGCATTCAAAACATTAGTTTAAATGAAATCTTTGAAGAAATCAAATCGGGTGTTTACAAAGGTGATATTGAATGCCTTAGAGGTATGAAACAAATGGGTAATGACAGTTTAGCTGATGACATAAAAAAGAAATTGTTTGGATTTACAACTTCAGGCACTTTTGGTACACCAAGGTCAAAGGAAACAATCAAAACCTATTCTCAAACAATATGCTTGGACTTCGACAAAATACCAAATGATGAAATCGAGAATCTTAAACAGATTGTAAATAATTGCAGTTACTCTTTGGCTTCATTCATTAGTCCAAGCGGTCAGGGGTTAAAAGTATTTGTATCTGTAGAATCTGATGCATCAAGCCATGAGAAAGTTTATGCACAAGTGGCTAATTATTACAAAAATCTTACGAAATATGACTATGATCCGAGTTGCAAAGACTATACTCGTTTGTGCTTTGTTTCTTATGATCCAGAATTGTTTTATAATGAAGGTGCCGAAGTGTTTAGTATAGTGGAAGAAACTCAGCCTGCAATTTCAGGCGTGAGGCGAGAATCCACCAATATCATTGCAACTGAAAAAACATTGTATGAATGTTTTGAATTCACAGAGAAAAAAGAACAGTATTACAAAGGGAACAGGAATAAATTCGTTTGCCTTTTTGCTAATAATGCAAATCGTTGGGGTATCTCTGAAGCTGAAACATTAGCATTCTGCATTTCTAATTTTGATTTAGAAGAAAAAGAAATTAAGTCAACTGTTTATAGTGTTTACAAAAATAACATTGCTGATTTTGCAAGCTTTGCAAAGGGTACAAAGTTGCAAAGTTTGGAATCAAATAATGATGATGACGAACCTGCTGATGACTTAATCAAATCAACGCCATTTATACCTGATTCGGTTTATGAAAATTTGCCTCTAATACTATCGGAATGTTGCAAAGTGTTTTCTGATCGAAGAGAAAAAGATGTTTTCTTAACGGGGGCATTAGCAATTCTTTCAGGATGTTTGCCAAATGTGTCAGGTGAGTATAGTGGTAGCTTGGTTTATCCTAATTTGTTCTCATTTATTTTAGCACCAGCAGCATCGGGCAAAGGAGCTTTGAAGTTCGCAAAGGTCTTGGCTAATAAATACCATGCTAAAACGTTGGATAAAAGTGTTCAAGATAAAAAAGAATACGATGCTAAAATAGCAGCATGTAAAAAAGGGGCTAAGAAAAGTAACACCACATTTATTGGTGGTTTGCCAAAGGAGCCAAAATTTAAAGTGGTTTACATTCCTGCAAATACAAGTAACGCAAAAGTGATCCAACATTTAGAACATAATGAAGGAAAAGGTATTATTTGCGAAACTGAAGCAGACACTTTGGGACAAACATTAAAAAATGAGTGGGGTGCTTATTCTGATATGATGCGTAAAGCGTTCCATCATGAACCAATCTCGGTCAGTAGAAAAACCGATTCCGAGTTTGTTGAAGTAAATGAGCCAAAATTATCTGTTGCATTGTCTGGCACACCTAAACAAGTGTTTGGTATAATTAATTCAGCAGAAGATGGGTTGTTCAGTAGATTCATTTTTTACGTTTTTAAAACCGATTCTATTTGGTTAGATCCATCGCCAAAAGGTAATCCAATCAATTTAACGAGGTTTTTCGATGAGCAATCCCAACGAATTTTAGATATGGTAGATTTCTTTGAAGATGAAGAAATGACTTTGCGTTTAACAGACGATCAATGGGAAGAACTTAACATTGAATTTAAGACGTTTTTAGAGCAAGTGAATATATTTGTAAGCGAAGATGCTTTGAGTGTAGTAAAACGATTAGGGCTAATTTTATACCGTTTTTGCATGGTATTCTCTGCCATTAGAAAATTTGAGAACAAAAGCCGTAATAAAGTTATCGATTGTTCTGATGTTGATTTCAAAACGGCATTAGCATTGACTAAAGTTTATTTAGAACACAGTTTAATGATGTTTAACAATTTGCCTAAGCAAGGGGAACAAGGAGTGTTCAAATCAAGCAAGAACAAACAAATGTTTTTCGATGCTTTACCAGATAGTTTTCAAAGAAAAGAAGCAGTAGATATGGGTGAAAATTTTGGAATGAAAGCACGTTCAGTAGATTCTTTTTTACAAACTTGTGTTGGCAAATATCTAGAACAACCCAAGTCTGGTTTTTATAAAAAGATGTAATTATTTAAAGCAACCTGTTCCAATAAGAGCAGGTTGTTTTTTTTATGTGTAAAATTAAAGGTTCACACACATCGCCCCCTAAATTAATCTTCTGGATCAAAAACTATTCTTAGGCACATAAATAAATATATATAGCTATTTGTTGCTAGAAATGAATTGATTCTATGAGTTAATCAAAAAAATTATTTTCCAAAATTAATAACTAAAATTATTAGTTTAAAATCTGGATAGATCATTGGATGGTGCATTACAAAAGTAACGCCTTATTAATCTATTTGTCTAAGGCACTCATATTTTATTCGATGGTTTTCTGCTTACTAAAATCTAAAAACCATGATTGATTCAAACTTTTATTAACTACAGTTTTTATTAAATTCCATAGTACATTTTAATTGCTTCTGCTAATAAACTACCTGCAGCTCCAACTCCAATTTCCCAAGTTCCATTAAGAGCTTTTCCAAGCATTTTTTGAGTCCAAATATTTACTTTTTCTCCGAAAGTCTTATTAATATAATTTGGTTCTTCTGTATCAATAATTTCTGCAAGTTCAGAAGTTTCCTCTTTACTCAATCCAATATCTTCTAAATAACTTACGAGTTGTTCTTTATTACCTTTGGTTATTTTAATAGTTGCTGAGATTTTCGCTTTATTACCGGTATTAATAATATTACCGTCTCCAGATGTATTAATAATTGTTTGTGTCATTATTGTTGTGATTTGCTCTTGTTTAGTCCTTAGTTCCTCAATTTCTGTTATGTTACCAAACTCAGAATCAATTTTCAGCATAAAGTCAAGTAGATTATTTCTAACAAATGATATAACTTCTGTAACTGCATTTATTGAAATTGATTTTTTGCAATTCACTAATTGTAAATAAGGATTTTTCATTTTACGCCAGTTTTGTTGAATTAAACCAGTTAATTCTGCTGTAAATACTTGTTCTAAAACTCCTGATTTATTTTCCCCTTTAAGAGTTTCTAATGTTGAAATGCTTTGAGTAAAATTCATTGCGTGTATTGCTTCTTCTAATCCTTTATCTAAACCAATAGTTGGGACAGGCTGGTCGTTATAACGCAATCTTCCAATTATGTAAGTTCCAGATATGTTTGCTTGATATTTTCTATAATCAGGAATACTTTCTAAATTGTAATAACCTTTCAATTCATTACTAACCCAATTCAATAAAGGTTCATTTTGAAGTCTACTTGCTAGTACTTTTGTTTTTAATAAAGGAGAAGTAATTGATTTGTCATAATCAATAAGTTCATTTATTATATCGTTGATTAATTTCATATCGATTTTTTAAGTAGAGGCTAATAAAATTTACAATTGCCCACCAACACCTTTAAACTTCTCTACAAAACCAGTAATTTTTTGAAATACACTTTGTTTTTTTGTTAAATACTGAGGATTCAATGGACTCATTTTTGGTAATAGCGCATTCAATTCTGTTCCAGTGTCACTAGCAAATTCTCGTTTTAATGAAATAGCTATGTAGCGTTTTGCTTCTTCTTCATTTAAATTTTCATCTGTAATTAATTCTAAAGCCTCTTTTTTCTGCTTATCTTGAGCATATTTGAAGAATGAATCTATAACATTGGCTTTATCTTGGATAGTCTCCAGGTCAGTTTCATTAATAAAATCTACCACTAAACTTTCTTTGGCTCTGTTGCCTATACTTGCACGAATTACTCTACGAATTTCTTCTATTAAAGTAGCTTTATCTTTATTCTTTTTATTATGCTCAAAAATTAACTCAAGAATATAATCAAGATTAATCTCCTGTGATTTTAATAAGTCTATTTCAAAAACTACATCATCCCAATCAATATTGGATTCTTCTACTTCTTTGCCACTTTTTTCACGTCTTAACCATTCACGAATATCATTATAGGTAGATCGATAATCTTGAATTTTACGTTCCGGTAATAAACTTATCTCTTGCATTACTGCAATATCGTTGTCTGTTACAAAGTAAGTGTCTTTAAATTCATGGATTGCTTGAGCATCATTTATATCAATTGTTTGAAAAGCTTTTAAATTGGTGAACTCATCATAATTCTGCAAGATGTTTTCAACTCGTAAATACTCACCAAATAATTTTGAGAACTCTTTTTTGTCTTTTTCTGTTACAATCTCATCAGGATTTGAAAATTTTTCATTCAAATCTTTTACCACATCTATGAATCCTCTGCGAGCATGTCCTGTTGCAATGTCCGTAAAGCCCTCTAAATATTCTTTATAACTCTTTTCAAGCACAACGTTTTTAGTGTTTTTATCACCAAACAATGTTATGGCATCTACAGTAGCTGTTTCTAAATCTCTGAAAGTAATAATGTTTCCAAAAGTTTTTGTTGCATCATAAATACGATTAGTACGAGAAAAAGCTTGCATTAATCCATGATATCGCAGGTTCTTATCAACAAATAACGTATTCAATGTTGGTGCATCAAAACCAGTTAGGAACATACCCACCACAATAATTAAGTCAATTTCTTTACTTTTTACACGTTTTGCAAGGTCACGATAATAGTTTTGAAACTCTTTACTTTCAACACCAAAACTCGTTTTGAACATGTTGTTGTAGTCGTTTATAGCTGCTGTTAAAAATTCTTTGGCGCTGCTATCCAATGCCGTAGGCTCAAAGTTTTCATCAACAATTTCACCAATGGCACTCTGCTCTTCATTGGCAGCGTATGAGAATATGGTTGCAATTTTTAAAGGTTTATCACTCTCTTTTTGCAGTCGGTTTAATTCTTCATAATAACATTTGGCTGCATCTACACTACTCACCGCAAACATGGCATTAAAACCTTTATTGCCACCTTGGTTTCTATGGGTTTTAATTCTAAAATTCTTATTAATATATTCCGAAACTTCTTTGATTCGAGCAGGATGTAAAAATGCTTTTTTGTTTTCAGCTGCACTTAATTTCTTTTCATCTATTTCCTTCTCTATGCTTTTGAACTGCGGTCGAACATCATTATAATCTACTTTAAATTTTAGTACTTTTTCATCTCTAATCGCATCGGTAATCACATACGAATGCAATTCACGACCAAAAACACTAGCTGTTGTTTCAGCACCCAACGCATTTTCAGGAAAGATGGGCGTTCCTGTAAAACCAAATTGATAGAATTTTTTAAACTTCTTATTCAGGTTTTTTTGTGCTTCACCAAACTGAGAACGGTGTGCTTCATCAAAAATAAAAACGACTTGTTTTTGATAAATAGCTAAATCACTCTCCGTTTTCATTAGGTTGTTTAGCTTTTGAATGGTTGTGACAATAATTTTATTATCGTCTTTCTCTAAGTTCCTCTTTAATCCTGCTGTACTATCAGAACCGTTTACACTATCAGGTGAAAAGCGTTGGTATTCTTTCATGGTTTGAAAGTCCAAATCTTTTCGATCCACTACAAAGAATACTTTATCAATGAAGTCTAATTGAGTGGCCAAACGTGCTGCTTTAAAACTAGTTAATGTTTTTCCTGAACCTGTAGTGTGCCAAATATAACCACCACTTTCTACTTTAGACCAGTTTTTAGCTTGAAAAGAACTTTGGATTTTCCACAACATTCTTTCAGTAGCTGCAATTTGATACGGTCGCATAATGAGTAATGTATCACTCGTGTCAAAAACTGAATAGGTCAGCAATACATTTAACAAGGTATGTTTTTGAAAAAAAGTTGATGCAAAATCTTTAAGATCTTTAATTAGAGTATTATCCGCTTTTGCCCAATTCATTGTAAAGTCGAAACTATTTTTGTTTCGCTCCACAGTATTCGCAAAATAGCGGCTGTCAGTACCGTTAGAAATTACAAATATTTGCAAGTATTTAAAAAGTGAGTTGCTACTGTTTAAACTTTCTTTAGAATAACGATGTACTTGGTTAAATGCTTCACGGATTGCTACACCTCGCTTTTTTAATTCTACTTGAACCAAAGGCAGGCCATTGACTAAAATGGTCACATCATACCGATTGGAATGCGTTCCTTTTTGTTCAAATTGTTTGATTACCTGAACTTTATTTCTAGCTATATTTTTCTTATCCACTAAATAAATGTTTTGAATATGTTCATCGTCAAAAACAAAATCGTAGATATAATTTTCATGAATTTTTCTGGTTTTTTCCACCAGATTATCACTTGGCTTGTCTAAGTATTCTTCTACAAAACGAACCCATTCGCTATCTGAAAACTCCATGTTGTTGAGTGCTTGCAACTGTATCCTTACATTTGCCAATAGCGCTTCTGGAGTATTTAAGTTAGGGTTCTCGTACCCTTGATTGATTAAATCCTGGATAAATTCTTTTTCAAGAGCAGCCTCTGTTTGATAAACGGCAGGTGCTTCGTTTACTTCAAAGTACTTGGTGTATTTGTCTAGTACAATAAAATTGTTTGATTCGGCTATGGTCTTATACTGTGACATTTTCTTCTTTTTTTGGAAATGTTAGCAACAAATCTCTATAATATTCATATTGTTTTTGGCGTAACTCTATTTCTTTTGGCAAACCTTCGCTAAGTGAAGTAGTAAGGGTATCGAATTTATCGAGGATAGAAACGATGCGGTTTTGTTCTTCTAATGTTGGAATAGGGATTTTTATTTCCAATATTTGGTCTTTACGTAAATTTGTTTGGTCTGCACCATTATCATATTTCGTCAATTGAGATGTTCGGTTCAGTATAAAATTTAAAAATTTAGGTAAAAGTATTTCCTTGTCTTTTACGCTAATTCCACCAATACGCTGATTTAGTGTATATTTTTCATTTTCATCTACAATAAAAGTTTTCGCAAGTGCTTTTCCATTTGGTAAATCACTCATTACGATTAAAATATCATCAATGAAAAGAGGGCAAATTTGTTTATTGGAATACTTAGCAACAGTCCCATTAGTAGATATAAATTTAGAATTAACAACAATATACTTACCATCATCTACAATATCTTTTTCGTGTCCTTTCCCATTCATAAAGTGAATAACCTCCCCCAAACTCTTCCATTCCACTTCTCCCTCTTCAAAACACAATAATTGCTCTCTATAATAACTATATTGCTTTTTTCTAGCTGTAAGCTCTGCTGTAAGCTCTGCTGTAAGCTCGGTGAACGTATCAAGAATTGCAACTATTTTTTGTTGAATTTCTAGTGATTTTTTTGGATTATTTGGGCAAGGAATTGGGATTGGTATGTCAAGTAACTTTCCTTTTGTTAATTTAGCTCTTCCACCACCGGATAAAAATGGAACAAAATTGACTATTTGCAAATAATGATATAGAAACCTTGTGTTTAATGACGATTTACCGCATAAAACATGGACGTGATTATTAGCCCAGAATTTTCCAACTGCATATTGAATTGAGTAATTCTCAATGCTGGCAGTGCCATCCTCTGCTATTAGAACATATTCTCCATGATGAGTAAAACCTTCAACATAATCTTGGATGTTATTTGCTCCATAATATGGTATTTCACCTGCTATTCTTAATTCAGATTTCACTGGTTTTCTTCCACTATTTGCAATTTGAACCAAGCTTTCATCACCCAGTAAAGACCATTCTACTTCAACGCCTTC
This sequence comes from uncultured Flavobacterium sp., assembly GCA_964457505.1. Taxonomy (GTDB): domain Bacteria; phylum Bacteroidota; class Bacteroidia; order Flavobacteriales; family Flavobacteriaceae; genus Flavobacterium. The sequence continues at coordinate 5,792 of CAYWFQ010000001.1, read as the reverse complement.
CAATAATTTCTCTAAAAAGTTTCCCGTGTTACTCATTATCCGTGCCTTTTTTGCCTTTTAGGTTTTTCTTAGCTATTTGTTTGTCTAATGATTTTACTCTTCGTTCTAGCTTTTTAATATCTTCTTCTACGGGTAAATCTTCTGGTTTAATGCCGCTTTTTCCTAATAATGATCTTACGTCTTTATTGTTTTTAACGTGCTCATTGGTGATATTATTTTCCCCTTTGAGGTTGTCTTTCTTTACGTTAAAATTGGTTATTTCTGTAGCTAATTGTTTCGCTGTAATGGTAATCGTGGGCAAGAAATCGGCTAAAGGTCTGTTTTCTTTTATGCCTAGTTTACGTTTCATGTCGCTAGTGTTATATCCTCCAAACATTGCCCAGTCGCCTTTGCTTCTTATTCTAGAAAAACCTGAGTTGTCAACACCTCTTTCATAAATATTTTTAGATAGTTCCGTTTCAGTAGCGGCTAGTTTTTCACGCGCTTGCAAGCGCTCCATGAGTTGAATACGCTCTTCTAATAACTCTTGTTTGCGTGTTTGAATGGCAAAATAACTTTGAGCAAAAGCAATCTGTTCTTTTTTAGGGTCTCCATTTTGAGCAATGAGGTAACAAGCATAACGTGTAAGCATGAAATCTTCTACTTCTCGTTTTCCACCCTTGCCTAATTCTATCATTTTGTTGACGTCAACGAAATGATCAGAAACCGCTTCACCAGTGGTTTCGCAACTTTCTTTTGCTTTGTTAATTGCGTTTACAAAATTACGCCAATCGGCATATCCTAAAAGTTCTTGCAATTCTCGAGCCAACCAGTATTCTATACCGTCTTGCTCGTAGGCGTATTCTTCGAAACGTTTATTTAGTTTTGTAATTGTGTTCTTTTCCATACAAGTCGATTTGGTATCTTGTCAAGCTTATCCTTCAATTTCTTTTATTATGGCTTCAATATCTGTACGAAGAAGATCAATTTTTTGAACTGTTTTGGCAACTTCGGTATTTAATTCGGCAATATTAATTTTCTCTCTATTGTCTTTAGCTTCCACATACGAACTCACCGATAAATTGTAATCGTTTTCAGCAATTTTGGAATTATCAATAGAAACAGCCACATGTGGCACATCTGCTTTAGCATCAAAAAGCTCCATTATTTTATCAATATGATCATCGTTCATCACATTGTTATTCGTTACTTTCTTGAAGAAATCTTCACCACTGGCATCAATAAATTGGGTTTTAGTACCTGTCTTATGTTTAGAAAGTACTAGAATTGTAACTGCAATAGAAGTTCCGTAAAACAAATTTGGCGCTACAGAAATAATAGTTTCTACAAAGTTATTATCCACTAAGTACTTTCTGATTTTTTGTTCGGCACCACCACGGTAAAAGATACCAGGAAAACAAACAATGGCCGCTCTTCCTTTACTGGATAGATAACTTAATGCATGCAATACAAAAGCAAAATCAGCTTTCGATTTTGGAGCTAAAACTCCCGCAGGAGCAAAACGGTCGTCATTTATCAGTGTTGGGTCGTCATCGCCAACCCATTTTACTGAATAAGGTGGATTAGAAACAATGGCATCAAAAGGTTTGTCGTCAATAAAATGCGGATGATGCAACGTGTCTCCCAGAGCTATATTAAACTTGTCGTAATTGATGTTATGTAAAAACATGTTCATACGAGCTAAGTTATAGGTAGTATGGTTGATTTCCTGTCCAAAGAAACCTTCTTCAATGATGTGGTCATCAAAGTGTTTTTTAGCTTGTAATAAGAGTGAACCAGAACCTGCTGCTGGGTCATAAATTTTATTTACCTTTTCTTGTTTGTGCATTGCTAATTGAGCAATTAGTTTTGATACGTGCACTGGAGTAAAAAACTCACCACCTGATTTTCCAGCATTGGCTGCATAATTACCAATAAGAATTTCATAGGCATCTCCAAAAAGATCTATTTGGTTGTCTTCAAAATTACCAAAATTTAATTCCTCAACGCCTTTCAAAACAGCCGCTAAACGACTATTTTTAGCTTCTACTGTATTACCCAATCGAGTACTAGTGGTGTCAAAATCGGCAAATAAACCTTTTATGTCTTCTTCTGATGGATATCCATTTGCAGAACTCTCAATAGCATTGAAAATGGCTTTTAAATCGGTATTCAGGTTTGGATTTATATTGGCTGTTTTAGCAACGTTTACAAAAAGCTGACTTGGATAAATGAAATATCCTTTTGTTTTAATGGCATCATCTTTTATTTCTGGTGTAATAACATTATCTGATAAACTAGCGTAATTTATGCTATCATCACCAGCTTCGATGTAATTGGTAAAGTTTTCACTTATATAGCGATAGAAAAGTGTTCCTAATACAAATTGTTTGAAATCCCATCCATCTACAGCTCCACGAACCTCGTTGGCTATTTTCCATATTTTGGCTAGTAATTCTGCTCTTTGTGCTGTACTTGTCATTTTTTTTCTTTTATTAATTCTTGTGGATTAATCCCTAATATATTAGCAATTTCAAAAAGCACTTCAAGTCTCGGCTGCTGTCTGTTCTGCACATAGCCATTCACCATGTTGTAACTTTTACCAAGTTGTTCAGCCAACCAAGTTTGCTTAATTCCTTTCTCTTCTAGAACTTCTTTTATACGGTTCATTTTTGTAAAAAATATATTCGTCCAATATAGTAATTATTTTTTAACTATCTCGTTTTTCAATATATAAAATTATTTGATTATTTGAATAAAAAAAAGTGAACAGAGGTACTTTGAATTTTCTAACTGAATAAGAGTAGATGAATAGTAACTCTAAATCAATTAATACTTTTTCTATGGAAATTGAAATTGGTCTCCTTCAACAAAATAAAATTATCTGGGACAAATTATTTTTAAGCTAATAGATTATTGTGCATTAAAGTTTGAAATCATTAATATAAATATTTTTTTACTTATGCGTGAAAAGATAGTACCCTCCCAACAAAAACCCCACCCACAAGTTGGCAGGTGGGGGTATCCCCCCCTTTAACATAACTGCTATAACTAAAATTAATTCGTTATGGTAACAGTAAAAGAAATTAGAAAGGCTGAAAATTCAAATGGTGAAGAATTTTATGGTTTAATTGTTCAATCTGGAGCAATACCAGTTAAGAGTAAGAAAACTGGAAAAGTTTATTTCACAGCAAAAACAGCATTCGTATCAACCACCTTCGATGAGAAAACAGCTTCCTCATTAATAGGGATGGAATTTGAAGGCACAATCAAAAAGGTGGAAACAGAGCCTTATGAATACATAATTGAGCAAACAGGTGAGGTGATCCAACTATCCCATCGTTGGGAATATGTTGATCCTGCTTTAGAAATGGAAGAACAATTAGTCAAAGAGGCTATTGTGTTATAGTGGTGTTGATTAATCAGCATTTAAAAAGAGTTTACTGCAAAGGTGGTAAGCTCTTTTTTTATTCAATGAGCGTATATATAAACTTAAAAACTATTAAATAATGCAATTACAACAGACAAGAAGGAATAACGTAAAATTACGTTTAGGAATTTCAGGAGCCAGTGGTTTTGGAAAAACATATTCTGCCTTACGTTTAGCTTATGGAATGACAAAGGATTGGACAAAGATAGCTGTCATAGATACAGAAAACTCTTCTGCCAGCCTTTATTCCAATTTAGGAAATTATAATGTTTTGGAACTATCTGCACCTTTCTCTCCTGAAAGGTATATAGAGGCCATAGATATTTGTGAAAAGGCCAAAATTGAGGTGATAATCATAGATTCAATCACTCATGAATGGCAAGGAGAAGGAGGTTGCTTACAGATTCATGAAAATCTAGGTGGTAGATTTCAAGATTGGGGAAGTGTAAAACCAAGACATCAGAAATTCATAGACAGAATACTTGGGTCTTCATCTCATGTCATTACCACTGCAAGGCGTAAAATAGATTATTCTCTTGATGTAGGTTCAAATGGTAAATCAAAGGTAATTCAGCATGGTACAAAGGAAATCACATCCGAAGGATTTGAATATGAATTGTCCGTAAACTTTGAGCTAATAAACGAAAATCATCTTTGTAAGGTGAGTAAGGACAGAACTAATCTATTCTCAGGGAAACCTGAATTTGTTATTAGTCCAAATATTGGTAGACAGTTAATAAACTGGTGCAACGAGGGAATCTCTATAGAGGCTATTAAACAAGAAATTGCTACTTGTAACACATTGGAAGGCTTGCGTCATCTGTATCTAAAATACAGCATGTTACAAGATCAAATAAAGCCATTTCTAATACTCCGAAAAACTGAGATTGAGAATTACCAGTACATAATAGACAACAATCAAATAATACAAACCCAAACACATTCTAAAAATGGAAATGAAAACAGTACAAGCTCAAATAATCACTGAGCAAGAGATGGAATCAACCACAGCAATCCGTCATCATAACAGATTCATAGAGGCAAATACCCAACAAGTGGAACTTTCTCATCTAAAAAGAGATTGTATCATTCCAGTTTTTGCAAAGGACAATGAGAGCACTATAGCCCATCATGAGTTTGTAGAGGCGATAATAGGTTTAGCTCAACAATTATATTCGGAGAATAGTGACTTAATTCCCAACATAAGAACATCCCATGTTGTAAAAGGACGTATACCTTCAGCAATAGGGAAACCAGCTAAAGAACTATTAGAATACGAAAAAACAATCTATTATGAACGTATGGCCTTTATGGTAGAAATACCACATATTTTCACTTTTATAAACGATCAAAAACTCAACTTAACCATTGGTGGTGTTCGATCATATTCAGAACAGAATTTGTTTTCTAAAAAAGGAATTGAAAAGTTCAAGGTGTTCATCGGTTTTAAAAACATGGTGTGCTGTAACCTCTGTATATCAACAGATGGCCTAAAGGACGATTTAAGGGTGAGTAGTGTTGATGAACTCAAATCGAGGGTAAGGAATTTACTCCTAAGTTATAACCATGAAAAGCATGCTGATGATTTGAAAAGATTACAGGATCTTACCATAAACGAAGAACAATTTGCCCATCTTATTGGTAAGATGAAGCTCTACAACTATCTGGAGAAAGAACAAAAACAGGGGTTGTATGAATTGACAACCACAGATTCTCAGATCACCACAATAATAAAGAATTATGTAGAAGACAAGTATTTTGGTGTAGATGCTGGTGGTTACATCAATCTGTGGAAACTGTACAACCTTTTTACAGAAAGTGCCAAGAGTAATTACATCGATAACTTTCTTAGCAGGAACTGCAATACGTATGGATTTGTTACTCATCTTTATGATAGTCTCAAAAATAACAGGGAAAATTATTTCCTAAAGCAGGGTAATTTACTGAGCTAACATCATAAACATGAGTAATGAGGAACTGATCGGGCTTTTGGAATATTGCTCCCCTAATATCATTTATGTGGTGAATGGGAAAAACAAAATAATCAAACTCCATACACCTTTCGAGCTAAAGGTTTTGCAGGATGTAGGAAAACTTAAAAAGGGGCAAGTGGTATTTTGTACACAGCTCAAAATCACGCAAGAGGGAAAAATAGTATTTTGTATTGACAGCAGAAATTACCATACCTATCATTTTGATATAATAACCACATATTAATGTTGGATCTTGAAAAATAATGAGGTTTTTGTTAATTGTGGGCTAAATGTGGACTAGTTTAAAAGTAAAAAAACCCTAACTAATTGATATTCAATCGTTAGGGTTTTAATTTTGCGGAGAAAGAGGGATTCGAACCCCCGGACCTGTTACAGTCAACAGTTTTCAA